>JASGFW010000097.1:0-15371 GCA_047605305.1 Gordonia sp. (in: high G+C Gram-positive bacteria) | reverse complement strand
TCGCGTCAACGAGGTGGCTGATCGACGTGCCCTCATATCCGCGGTCGGCGAATTGCCGCGCAGCACTCAACAGCACCTCGCGGCGATCGAACTTCGGAGTACCGGCCATACCCCAACCCTCTTAATGTATGACCGATCAGTTAATAAAGCTGTCGTCGTAGAGTCCGTCCCTACAGCGGCACGGTAACGAGATCCTGCACAAAACGTCGTGTTACGCGGCCGAGATCCACGGCTTGCGGTTCAAGCAGCCATTGCACCTGGAGTCCGTCGGCATGGGAGATGACGGCGATTGCGGCGTCCGCCGGCTCCAGTCCGGGGCGCAGGAGGCCAGCTGCCGCCAACTGCGTGAACGTATTCGTCAGGTGGGCGCGTATCGCCCGGAAACGGGTCACGAAGTAGTCGTGGGCGGGATGTGACGGCGCTGCGGCCTCGGTGGAGAGCACCGCGTACAACTCGATAATGCCCGGCAGTGCGGCATTGCGTTCCATGACGCGGATGTGGTCACGCAAGAGATCGATCGGGTCGCGGTCTTCGTCGAGACGGAACTCTGAGCGTATGCGTCGTTCCCGCTCCGCGAGCGTGGCGCCAAGTAACGCCGATTTGTTTGGGAAGTGGCGTAGGAGGCCGGTGTGAGATATCCCGGCGCGGTCGGCGATCTCACGCAGCGACGCTCCGTGGTAGCCCACTTCGCCGAACAGGGCGAGTGCCGCATCCAGGATCTCTGCGCGCCGGGCCGTGCCAGAGGCGTATGGCCCACGCTTCGCGCGTGCTGCCTGTTGGGTCACTGTTACCTCCTGGTGTGATCAATTTTGAGGATAACTGTTACCAATCGGTCGCATTTCACGTATTCTTCTCCGGCACCCGGTCGACGAGGACCGGCGTTGAAAGGATTCATGGTGACGAACACACCAGAGACGACCACTGGGGCGGCATCGACACCGCCCTCGGTAGCGCGTGAACCGCGCAGCTACGTCCCCCTCCTCGGCCTCGCGAATTTCGGTGTGTACGTCGCACTGCTCACACCGGTGTTGGTGAGTCTCGCGCTCAAGGTCCGTGATCTGGTCGGACCCGACCGCGCGAACGGCAGCCTGTCGACGGTGCTGGCGGTCGGAGCATTGTGCGCGTTGATCGCCAATCCCCTGGCCGGACGCCTGTCGGACCGCACCACCTCACGTTTCGGAAAGCGGCGTCCGTGGATCGTGGGTGGATCCGTCGCCGGCTTCCTGTCGTTGGTGCTCATCGCGAGTGCGCACTCGATCCCGCTGCTGACACTGGGGTGGTGCCTCGCACAGGTCACCTTCAACGGCGTGCTCGCAGCGGTGAACGCCTCGCTGCCCGATCAGGTGCCGCCGGAGCGGCGCGGTGTGCCCTCGGGCATCGTCGGAATGGCTGCGCCACTGGCGATCCTGGGCGGCTCGATCCTGGTAAACGCCTTCGATACCGACGCTGGTCGCTTCCTTGTGCCGGGCGCCATCGGGCTGGTGCTCGCACTGCTGTTGGCAGTATTCCTGAAGGACCGGCGAGCCGAGGGGCCCCGCAGCCATCTCGGCCTACGAGTGTTCTTGGGCTCCTTCGTCTTCGACCCGCGCGAGCACCGCGACTTCGGCTGGGTGTGGCTGACGAAGTTCCTGTTCATGTTTGGGTACGTCGGTGTGTCCACATTCCTGCCGTACTACCTGCTGAATGATCTGGGTGTGTCCGAACACCGCGTCACCCATGTCATTGTGCTCGTCAATTTCTTCGGCGTGGGTGCCACACTCCTCACGAGCCTTGTGGGTGGCTATATCTCAGACCGGATTGGACGCCGCAAGCCTCTCCTGTTCGCCTCATCGGTCACCATGGGTATCGGTCTCGTGGTGTTGGCGTTTGCCCCGTCGATCCCCGCGGTCTATGTAGCGCAGACTCTGATCGGCCTGGGGGCCGGGACGTTTTTTGCCGTCGACCTCGCGCTTGCGACGCAGGTTCTGCCCAACCCGGATGACATTGCCAAGGATCTGGGTGTGCTGAATATGGCCAACGCCCTACCGCAGTCGATCGCGCCTGCGCTGGCCGTACCGGTCATGGCGATTGGCGCGGCCATCGGCGCCGGCAGATACACGTTCTGGTACCTGTTCGGCGCGGTACTTACTGCGCTGGCTGGCGTGCTGATCTATCGGGTGAAGGGTGTGGAGTAAAGATATGGGGAGCAAAGTGAGCTATCCGTACCAGGATTCGGCGCTGTCGATCGAGCAACGGGTAGCCGACTTACTGTCGCGGATGACGTTGCAGGACAAAGCGGGATTGATGTTCCACGACATGATCATCGTGGGTCCGGGCGGCACTCTCACCGGCGCAGACAACCACATCCGACGGCCGGCTACCGTCGATGCCGTGCAGGGTTTGCGGATGAATCATTTCAATGTGCTTGGCCCACTGGGTGATACCCGCGATTTCGCGCAGTGGCACAACAGGGTTCAAGAGTTGGCGCTGCAGACGCCGTTGGGAATCCCGATATCTCTGTCGACAGACCCGCGACATGCGTTCACTTCGAATCTCGGAACCGCCGCGGCGGCGGGCACACTGTCCCAGTGGCCGGAGACGTTGGGACTCGCGGCGCTACGTGATCCGGCAGTCGTGGAGCGTTTCGCCGATATCGCCCGGCAGGAGTATGTGGCCGCAGGGCTGCGTGTGGCATTGCACCCGCAGATCGACCTGTCCACCGAGCCGCGATGGGCACGCACCTCTGGAACCTTCGGGGAGGACGCAGATCTCACCTCTGAACTGGGGGCGGCCTACATCCGCGGCTTCCGCGGGAGCGACTGGCACTCCGGCGTTTCCACCATGGCAAAGCACTTCCCGGGCGGCGGTCCGCAGAAGGACGGTGAGGACCCGCACTTCCCCTACGGCAAGGAGCAGGTGTATCCGGGCGGACGCTTCGACTACCACCTCCAACCCTTCCTCGCGGCTCTGGAAGCCGGTGTCACACAGATAATGCCGTATTACGGCGTGCCGGTGGGTACGGAGTACGAGGAGGTGGCATTCGGCTTCAACCGTGGGATCATCACCGATCTGTTGCGGGAACGCCTGGGCTTTGACGGCATCGTCTGTACCGACTGGAATCTGTTGGTGGACGGTGAGTTCCTCGGCGAGCCGATGGAGGCCCGTGCGTGGGGCATCGAGAGCCTCTCTACGCACGATCGCGCGCTGCGTGCCATCGAGGCAGGGGTCGACCAGTTCGGCGGAGAGTCTCATCCCGAGCTACTCATCGATCTGGTTTCCCAAGGCCGACTGCCCGAGTCTCGGCTTGACGAGTCCGTGCGACGCCTGCTCGCGGAGAAGTTTCGATTGGGACTATTCGACAATCCTTTCGTGGACGTCGAGCACGCCGTTGCGACGGTCGGGCGCTCCGATTTCGTCGAAGCGGGTCGTGCCGCACAGCGCGCCGCGCTGGTCCGGCTCACGGAAAGCAGTGGCAGTGCTGCGCTGCCACTGGCGCCAGGGCTGCGGGTCTATACCGAAGGGCTCGATGACGGTGAGGCCGCCCGCCTGGGGACCGTCGTCGGATCGCCGGCGGAGGCCGACGTCGCGGTGCTACGACTGCGCGCACCGTTCGAGCCGCGACCGGGCCGGTTCGAGTCGATGTTCCACGCGGGTTCGCTGGAGTACCCCGCGGACGAGTTGGATCGTGTGCTCGCGGTGTGCGAAGCGGTCCCCACTATTGTCGACGTATATCTGGATCGTGCCGCCGTCCTTACCGAGATCGCTTCTGTAGCAGCGGTATTGATCGTGGATTTCGGTGCTGAGGATGCTGCCCTGGTGGACGTGTTGCTCGGTGCGGCCACCGCCCGCGGCCGCCTGCCGTTCGACCTGCCACGATCGATGGCCGCGGTGGAGGCCAGCGCTGAGGATGCTCCGTTCGATACTGCGGACCCGCTCTTCCGGTTCGGCGCGGGGCTGTAGGGGGGGTCGAGATCCCCGTGTGTACGCGGCATCGAGGCGGCGTACACACGGGGAATCCGCTCCCGCCGTGCAGCAGGGGGGAGCGCGTTAGTGGTCCGGGACCGCACCATGTGCTGGTTTTGCCGGTGTGTTGACGGCAAAATCGCGTGTGCGGATGAGGATTACGGAGAATGCTGCGCCAGTGATGGCGACGAGTCCGGCGATGAGCGCGACGTTGTTGAGTGCGTGTGCGTAGCCGATCCTGGTGGCACCGTCGGTGTTGAGTGTTGTGGCAAGGATTGAGCCGTAGACGGCAATGGCCAAGGCCTGGCCGAACATTCGGAATGTGGTGTTGATGCCGGATGCCATACCAGCAGAATGCGGTTCGACCACGCCGACCGCGGTGGAGGCGAGGGGAGGGTTGACCAAACCCGTACCAATGCCTGCGATGAGGAATCCGGTGATGAGGGTGGTCCATGTGCTGGTTGCGGTGCGGCCAGTGGTGAGCAGGATTCCGATGCCGACGATGAGCAGGCCGGGGCCGATGAGCCAGCGAACCGGTATGCGGCCGGAGAGTTTGCCGGCGACGGTGGAGACGGTGAACGTCATACCGGTGATGAGGAGCAGCCGTACGCCTGTTTGTAAGGCGTCATAACCGAGTCCGTTGTGTAGGTAACTCGTGTAGATGACGAACAGCGCGAACAGGGAACCGTTCATGGTGAACGCGGCGATGAGACCGCCGGTGAATGTTGGTACGCGTAGCAGAGATAGATCGAACATGGGCTGGGCTACGCGTGCTTCGGTAACGATGAATACGGCAAGCAGAACGATTCCCGAGATGATCGCGCCCAGGGCGGCCGCGTCGGTCCACGAGGTTTCACCGGCGCGGATGACGCCGTAGATGATGCCGAGAAGTGCGAGAGTGAAAATGATGAATCCTGCCCAGTCGATCCGCTTTTCGCTTCGGGCCCGATCATCGACGGTGACTCCGTAGAGGGTGACGACGACTGCGATCGCGCCGATCGGAACGTTGACTAAAAGAACTGCACGCCAGCCGAACTCCGAGGCGAGTGCGCCGCCGATAATGGGGCCCAGGCCGGTGGCGAGACCGGTCACAGCGCCCCATGCGCCGAATGCGGTGCCGCGTTGTTTGCCGTGGAAGTTCTGCGCTAGCAGCGATAGTGAGGTGGCGTAGATCATGGCACCACCCGCACCCTGGGCTGCCCGGAATGCGATCAGGATTCCGGGCCCACCGGCGAGCCCTCCGCCGAAGGATGCCAGGGTGAATACGGCCAGACCAAGGACGAAGATGCGTCGATGTCCGAACATGTCAGCCAGCGCCCCGAAGACCAGCAGGGTGGCAGACATTACCAACAGGTATGCATCGATCACCCATTCCGTCCCGGCTGCAGTTGCGTGCAACTGTGCTTCGATCTGAGGAAGTGCGGTGATGACTTTGGTGACATCCAGTAGCAGCACGAACGTGCCGATGCAGGATGCGGTGAGCGCCCACCACTTACGTCTGCTGTCTTGGTCCTGACTCGCTGCTAACGCGCGCCGGGGGGTCGATTGCGTCATCTGTTCGGTTCCTTCTTCATGGGTCGAAATGCCGGGGCGACATATTCATCTATTGCTGACTGACCGTCAGTCACTCTATCCTAAGTGGGCCTCCCACTGAGGCGGGGGCGATGGTCGGCCTCGCCGGATTGGCAAGAGACGAAAGGGAAACGCAATGTCAGTTGTCGTTATCAACGCACTGCATGTGCCGGAAAACCAGCGCGAAGGACTGGAGCGGAATTTCGTCACGCGCAAGCAGGCGATCGTCGGCAGCGACGGTCTGGAGGACTTTCGCCTGCTACGCCCTGCTGTCGGCGACGATCGCTACTTCGTGATGAGTCGCTGGGCCAGCAGGGAACAGTTCGACACCTGGGTCCGCGGCGCGAGTCACCACGCACGACACGATGACAATGAAACCGGAGATCTCCTCATCTTTGAGGTAGTCGATACTGACGGCTAGGTCCGGGGGCTGTGCCCACTGGTCGTGACGACGCGTGATCGTGAGTTGGGTGCCCACGTCATTTGACCGGGTGTGGCCTGAGACGATGGAGGGTATCCGCCTCAGGAAGGGGGGCCACGGTGGCCAGAACGAAACCTCGCGAACAGCGCCGGTCGGAATTACTCGATGCCGCTCGCGAACTTTTCGTGACTAAAGGCGTCGCTGGCACCTCCATGGATGACATCACCCGCCGGGCGGGTGTCTCCAAGGGGCTCTTTTATCTCTATTTCCGCTCCAAAGATGATCTGATCGCGGCACTTCAAGAGGATTTCGCCGCCCGGCTCGCCCAACGGATCGCGCACGCCGTCGCTGCGGAGCCTGAGTGGGAAGCGAAACTCGACGCGTGCGTGCGGGCGAGTTTCGACTGCTACCGGGAACTGCCTGAGCTACACGAAATCCTGTTCCGCCACAGTGTGTCTCGTAGCAGCGACGCCGATGGCGCGCCGCCGCATGAACTTGTCTCCGGCGTCCTTCGGGACCTCCTCGTGGCGGGGACGGCCGCAGGCGCGTACGACGTTGACGATCCCGTTACGACGGCAGGGTTGCTCTATATCGTCATGCATGCCTTCGATCCCGGCTACCACGGCGATGTCATCACCACCGACGAACGTCTCATCCGTGCAACCACAGCGCTCTTCCGGCGTACCGCAGGCGTTGTCGTAGAGGGGTGACACGCTAGCAACGCTGAGTGCGGACGAAGATCCCCGCCACATGCGCACTGGCCGCCTGGCGGGCTCTCTCGGCATCGCCGGATTCGATTGCGGCGACGATGCGTTCGTGCTCGTCGACAGCCAGCCGCCGATTGAGGCTCGTTGTCCACATGTCGGACCTATAGAGGTGTGTTTGTCCATCCAGACGAGACAGCGCCTGGGCCAGCGGGAGGTTGCGGGCGCAATCGCGGATCAGTGTGTGGAACTGAAGGTCCAGCAGGGCGTCGCGACGCTGATCTGGCCCCTCCTCCAGGATTTCCCGTTGAATGTGTACCATTTTCCGCAATTGGTCGACGGTTTCGTGGTCGGCAGCCAGGGTGGCGTTGTACGCCGCTAACCCATCGAGAACCTCACGAACCTCGAATACCGATTTGAGGGTTTCGGAATCCAAGGATGCCACCCGCGCGCCCATGTTGCGTGTGTGTGCGGCGAGCCCTTCATAGATGAGTTGTTGCACAGCTTCCCGCACCGGTGTGCGACTGACGTTGAGTCGGGTGGCCAATGCCGGCACGCTGAGTTGGCTGCCTGGACTCAACTCGCCGGAGAAGATCATTTCCTGTAGTGCATCGTGAACCGATTCCGTGAGTAAGGTGCGCTCCACATCCCTCACGCCAGGTCTCCGGTGTTCGAGGTTCTTGCGCTTACCCCTTGGGCCGCCACCACGCGTGCGGCCTCGCGTAACGGGGTCGTTGGCGTAACACCGGTACGCAGGCCGGCAACTTTCATCGCAATATTTTCGGCAATGGTGATCGGCGGATATCCGGTGTCACCGTCGGCAAGCGTACCGGGTAGAGGAGAGATCACGGCGTCGTAGTTGCCGTCGAAAAAGAATGCGGCAGAACGTCGTCGCTGAATCTGTCCGTCGATCACCGGCGGATGAACTCGATGAATGGTTGACATCCATCTGTCATTCGTCCAGCGGGCCATTGCGTCGCCAAGGTTGATGAGCAAAGCGCCGTCCGCGGGCTGGATGTCATACCAGTGCCCGTCACGATCGAGAACCTGCAAACCCGGAACCTGGTCGGCCCACAGGATGGTGAAAATCCCGAAGTCGGAATGTGCGCCCATCCCGGTGAGATCCCCAGTGAATTCGGTGTCACCTTCGGGAAGTGCGTAGTTATTCATCTTCAGTACCTCGATCGAGTGATCGATCATGGTGTCGAAGTAGTCTGGTTCGAGGCTGAGCGCATCGGTGAACGCGGTCATCAGTATCCGGGCCAGTTGCTGTGCCGCAGTGAAATATTCGAGCACTTGGCCAGCGAAATCCGGTGCGGCATTGGGCCAATTGTTGGCCGCGTAGCCAGCTTCGGGCAGTTCGAGGTCGGGGAACGACGATGCTTCGGTGCCCACCGTGTATGCCTCGTAAAAATCGTTCATCTGATTGGCCGACGGGATACCCAAGCTCATACTCAACGACTCCGTTTTGGGAGGTGAGTAGCCTCGGTTAAATCCCGGCTCGCGGCGGTAGCGTTTCTTGATCTCCAACGGCAGGCCGAAGAACTCATCGAGAGCATCCGCCAGGCCCGCGATCACCGAGTCGGCTACACCATGACCGATGATCTGAATAAACCCCACATCACGGCATGCCTGGTCGAGTTGCGCAGCGATAGCAGCACATTCATCGCTGGAGAGTGCATCGGCGCCTAACCGGTAGGCGCTGATGTCGATGGTGGGTACCGCACGCGGTGAACCAGTCATATGACGTCACCCTTCGTCGAATTTCATTGGTTCTCATCCCTGTTCTGAAACTGATCAGATACATGTAGTGCGATACATACCTACAGGTGATAATGATTGATTACATGCATCACGGCACCGTTGCGCCGCGTAACATCTGGATGAAAGTCCGTCATAAGGTGGTGCCGCCGATGCGGTAACGCGATCGCAACACCTCGGTGATTGCATGTAATCCTCGCTCTGGGAGGGTGTGGATCGGCAGTGTCGAATCTTCGAACATTGCGATCGGCCGCAGCGCAGCGTGTCGCCAGTCAACACCGCCATTCCACCTCAAGGAGAACTGTGAAAACACGATGCCTCCGGCGAGCCGGTGTCCTCATTGCTGCGCTGAGCACACTGGGTCTGTCTGCCTGTGGGAGCGATTCTGCAAGCTCGCACACATCGGTCACCCTGGCACCTGCGGCGCAAGCGCAGCAGCTGGCCAATGTATGCCCGAAAAATGTTGTGGTGCAATTACAATGGCAGCCACAGGCCGATATGGGTGCTCTCTTTGAGATGCTGGGTCCCGGCTACCGGGTGAATACCGATAAGAAGTCGGTCACCGGCCCGCTCGTCGCCGGCGGGAAGGATACCGGTGTCGACATCACACTTAAAGCCGGCGGACCCGCGATCGGCTTCCAATCGGTCACGTCGCAGATGTACGTGGACGATTCGGTCATGCTGGGTGTTGTGCACGGTGACCAACTGCTGGCCGCGGCGGCCAAGCAGCCGGTTATCGGTGTCACACCGACCCTGAAGTACAGTCCCTCAATTTTGATGTGGGATCCGGCAACACATCCGGACTGGAAGACGGTGGCCGACATCGGAAAATCGAACGCAACCGTCGTCGTCGCCAAGGACCAGATATTCCCGCAATGGCTGGTGCATAAGGGCATGCTGAAGCAATCGCAAATAGATGCCAGTTTCGATGGCGGTCCTTCTCGCTTCGTGGCAGACCCTACTATTGCGCAACAGGGATTCGCCAATTCCGATCCGTATCTGTATGAGAAAGAAATTTCGGCGTGGGATAAACCGGTTGAGTACGGCTTGATTAAAGATGTGGGTTACGACATCTATGCCTCGAATATCTCTGTGCGAGCAGATAAACTCGCCAAGTACTCGCCATGCCTGCGGAAATTAGTGCCCATCATCCAGCAGTCCGGCGTCGACTACATCGGCTCACCTGAGGCCACCAACAAGCGGATTGTGGACATCATTTCGCAGGATCACACATACTCCCCGTATACCGAGGGTGAGGCTACGTTCAGCGCCAAGCTACTCAAGGAAAAGGGTCTGCTGGCCAACGAGGACAACGGATCGTTCGGTGTCTATGACAATGTGCGAACCCAACGCAACCTCGAAGAACTGGCGCCGCTGCTGGCGGCAACCGGCAACCAGGTACCCACCTCGATGCCCAGTTCGCGGTTATTCACTAATCAGTTCACCGATCCGTCGATCTCGATTCCCTGATCGGCCACGGGTGGTACCGAAAGGATGGTCCGATGACCTATGACATGACGGAGCTGCGTCGCGAACGTCGCATGGGCGCAATGGGAACCGAAAGCGATCGCGAGGTGCGGCGAATATCGCTGGCCGATCTGACGGGTCGTCGTAGCGAAATCGCCAACGAGCTGTGGTCTGCGGCGACCGACATCGGTTTCTTTCAAGTAATCGACCACGGAATCGAACTCGATGATGTACGCCGCGCATTTGCCGCGGCCGAGGCGTTCTTCGCCCTTCCTGCCCAGGTGAAAGAGCGTTACCCCAAACGGTTCAACTCGGGCTGGGAGAGCATGACCCAGATCCGGCCGTCGGTGGGGACTCCCGATCGAAAGGAGTCCTACCAAGTCACCCTGTCAAATATGGACGGACTATGGCCGACTGAGGACGTGTTGGCCGATTTCACGGCGACGATCCGAGACTTCGAGCGAAAATGTTGGCTGTTAGCGATGGAACTGCTGTCCCTATTCGCGGAGAAGCTCGGATTCGATCGTGATTTCTTCACTCGTGCGCATGATCCGTCATCGGCGGGCTATCAGTGCACGCTACGTCTGCTGCACTATTTCGCGGTCGCCCCCGACGCTGATCTTGACGGTGTGTGGCGAGCCGGTGCACACACCGACTTCGACTGTTTGACACTACTTTTCCAACGCGACGGCCAGGGGGGGTTACAGGTGTGCCCGGGTAAAGAGATGAATAGCCAGGTGTGGACATCGGTACCGCCCTCCGACGATGCCATTACCTGCAATATCGGCGATATGCTGATGCGGTGGAGCGATGACATGCTGCCGTCGAACTTTCACCGTGTCCGCAGTCCGCGATCCGACGAAGAGCGCGGTGCCCGCTATTCCATCGCATTCTTTGCCCAGGCCAACAAGGATGTTCTGATCGAGGGTCCGTCGGGTAAGTATCCGCCGATCAGTGCCAGGGATTACCTGGAACAGCGCATCAAGGCGAACTTCGCGAAATAGCCCACGCGTGTGCGATACGGTGCATACCGGCATCCCATTTTGCTATAACGGTTCCCATGGCACTACCCGACATAAAAGGCGATGAGCGCGAGGAATCACCACCATCGATGGCCGATTTCGCAGCCGTTCGTGAGTTGCCATCGACGGAGCGCGGGCAGCGTACTCGGTCGGCGTTGATTACGGCCGCGCGCACAGTGTTTGAGCGTGACGGTTATCTCGGTACCCGGCTCATCGATATCACGGCTGCGGCGAAATGCTCTGCGGGTACCTTTTACACCTACTTCTCGAGCAAAGAGGAGATCTTTGCTGCCGTCCTCGAACTCGCGCAGGAGGATATGCTACATCCCGGCATGCCACACGTCCCCGACGACGATGACCCCGCCGCGATCGTGGCGGCAAGTACCCGGGCATATTTTGAGGCGTACCGGCGCAATGCCAAGTTAATGGGATTGCTTGAGCAAGTGGCCAGTATCGACACCGAATTCCGCAAGCTCCGTCAGCGCCGGGCCGACGCATTCGTGCGTCGTAATGCGCGCAGCATTGCGGCGCTGCAGGAGCGCGGATTAGCCGACACCGACGTCGATCCACTCCTCGCGTCGCGTGCGTTGTCGGGGATGATCAGTCGGCTTGCCTTCGGCCATTTTGTCTTCGACGACGGGGGAGGGACACAGGTGGGTATCGATGAACTCGTTGAGGTAGCGACCCGGCTGTGGGTCAATGCCCTGCGCATCACAGACGCTGCGCGTGCCGATCGGTCAGGCTAGACGAGCCAGGGATTCGGCGACCATGACGGGTTTGTCGGACCCTTCGAGTTCGATGGTTTGCGATATCGCTAACTGGATTCCGCCGGTCACTTCGGTGGCGGAGGTGACCTGTGCACGCATACGAATCCGCGATCCGACGGGTAGCGGCGTGATGAAGCGGACCTTGTTGTAGCCGTAGTTCAGGCTGTGCGTGAATCCGTCCAGGGCCACCAGCTGGTCCAACAGGTGAGGGCCAAGGGACAGGCTCAAAAGGCCGTGCGCAATGGTGCCGCCCAGCGGGCTGGCGGCGGCCCGTTCAACGTCGACGTGAATCCACTGGTGGTCGCCGGTGGCATCGGCGAACGCGTTCACACGCTCCTGCGTGACCTCGTACCACTCGGTGGGGCCGAGTTCGGTGCCTACCAGTGCGGCCAGATCGGCGGCCGAGGTCGGGCGGATGGGAAGGCTGGTCGTTGTCATTGTTCTCCCTGGTTGTTGCCGGTAGTCGGGATTGCGCCGTTCGGTGTCGGCGGCGGGACGCAGAGCTAATTGAATTCGACGCCACATTCAACTATACCTGTGACGAGATTTGGGTCACGTTCTATCTGGCGGGTCTAGTCGACCCGCTAAGAACGACGCGAGACCGGGTGGCCGGTGCATAGGCCCGCCCGCAGATACCAATTGAGGAGAACAGATGAAGGCTTGGCGTGTACACGAACTCGGAGAACCTCGTGATGCCCTGAAGTTCGAGGACGTGACAAAACCGGCCCCCGGCGATGGGCAGGTTCTGGTGAAGGTGCTGGCGGTGCCGGCGAATTTCCCGGATGTCCTGTTGTGCCGGGGTACCTATCAGATGCGGCCACCGTTGCCCTTTACTCCCGGCGTAGAGCTATGCGGTGAAGTCGTGGAGGTCGGGGCCGGGGTGACCCGGGCCGCGCTCGGCGACAGAGTTGTCGGGACGCCCGCCCTGCCGTACGGGGGATTTGCCGAGTACGCCTTGATGGAGCAGACGAGCGTATTTGCGGCGCCGGCGGCACTCGATGATACGGCTAATGCCGCGCTGACCGTCGGTTATCAGACCGCGTGGTTTGCGTTGCATCGGCGCACGCAGATCGCTGCCGGCGATTACCTGCTCGTGCATGCGGCCGCCGGTGGTGTGGGCAGTGCCGCCGTGCAATTGGGCAAGGCGGCGGGTGCGACGGTTATCGGTGTCGTTGGGGGGCCGGAGAAGGCTGAATATGCCAAGGCGCTCGGCGCGGATCTGGTCGTCGATCGTCGTAGCGAGGATTTCGTCCCCCTGGTGAAGGAATTCACGGGCGGGCATGGCGCGGATATCGTGTTCGATCCGGTCGGTGGTGATGCGTATGCGGGATCTACCAAGTGCATTGCATTCGAGGGCCGCATCGTGGTGATCGGCTTCGCCGGCGGCACGATTCCCCAGCCGGCACTTAATCACGCCCTCGTCAAGAACTATTCGATCGTCGGGCTGCACTGGGGCCTCTATCAGACGAAGAATCCGGCCGTCATCGATGTGTGCCACGCCGAATTGACCCGCCTCGCCGACGAGGGGCTGCTGAATCCGCTGATCGGTGAGCGGCTTTCGCTGGCGGATGTCGCAGACGGCGTGGGGCGTCTCGGCGAGGGTACGACCGTCGGGCGTCTCGTATTTACCCCCTGATTTCGGGCCGCTAGAAGCGCGTCCAGCCGATTCCCTTGACATCAACGTCAACGTCAATGACGATGTGTGAGAAGTCACACTAGGAATCGGAGATGATTCATGACACAGACGCTCTTGGCGGATGAGGTCGCGCAGCAGAGCAAGCGGGCCCACCATAAACTTTTGGCCGCCGGCCTGATCGGCGGTTCCATCGAGTGGTACGACTTCTTCGTGTACGGCACCGCCGCGGCGTTGGTGTTTCCGAAAGTATTCTTTCCGGACACCTCGTCGCTGGTGGGGACCCTGCTCTCCTTCAGTACCTTCTCGGTCGGCTTCATCGCCCGGCCGCTGGGTGGAATTCTGGCCGGCCACTTCGGTGACAAGATCGGCCGTAAGCCGATGGTGATGATCTGTCTGCTCACGATGGGACTGGCGACCTTCATCATCGGCTGCCTGCCCTCGGCGCAAGCGATTGGGGTGGCGGCGCCCGTCGTGCTGGTCGCATTGAGATTTGTGCAGGGGCTGGCCTGCGGCGGTCAGTGGGGTGGCATCGTGCTGCTACTCACCGAATCGACCGGGCCGAAGAGGCGCGGATTCGCCGGTACGTTCGGGCAGATGGGTGTGCCGCTCGGCTTATTTCTGGGCAACTCGGCGATGATCCTGGCTAATTCGGTGATGTCGGATTCGGCCTTCCTTAGCTGGGGTTGGCGGATTCCGTTCTGGGCCAGCGCATTGCTGTTTCCGGTGGTGTTCTTCATCCATACGCGCGTCGAGGACTCCGCGGAATTCCGGCAGTTGCAGGCCGATGTCGAACGCAAGCGCGCCACCTCCGGGCAGACGACGGTGGCGCCGCTGGCTGAAGCTGTCCGCAAGCATTGGCGAAAGATCCTGCTGGGTGCGGGATTGCTGTCGGCGACGAACTCGGCGTTTTATGTTGCGATCGCCGGATTCCTCAGTTATGGCACCCAGCCGGTCGACAAGGGCGGCCTGGGCATGGACCGGAATGTGGTCCTGGTGTGCATCATGTCGATCTCGGCGCTCATGCCGGTAGTGATCATGTATACGGGCAAGGTATCGGACGCGATCGGTCGCCGCCCGTTGATCCTGGTGGGTGCGGGCCTACTGATGGTGTGGGCGTTTCCGTTCTTCTGGTTGGCCAACACCGCGTCGGGCCCGCTCCTCTTCCTCGCCATGGTCATCAGCAGTACCGGGCAATCACTCACCTATGGTCCGCTGGCTGCGTTCATGGGTGAATTGTTCGAGCCGCGGGTGCGCTATTCGGGAGCGTCGCTGGCATACCAGCTCTCTGCGGTCGCAGTGTCTGGCCTAACTCCGTTGGTGATGACGTGGATCATCGCCGAAACCGCCTCCACCACAGGGGTTGCCGTGTACATAGCGGCGATGGCGGCGATCACCCTGGTGTGCGCGTGGCGACTCCCGGAGACCAACGGCAAGGCGGTCCGTGACGATCCCGACGCCCTCCCCGGTATTCCTGCCCCGGGCGTGCGCGGCAGTCACGCCAGCGGTGTTGTCGCCACCGTGAGGTGATACCCACCCCCCCGCGTGAACGTTAAGCTCATGCTGTGAGCACACTCACAGCATGAGCAACGTGCAGGACGAGGCCCGCGCCAGACGTAAAGATACCTCGGGAGAACGTCGCGACCAGCTTCTTTCCGCTGCCGGCGAGTGTTTCAACGATGTCGGATACGGGGCCGCCACGGTGGAGATGATCACGGCCCGTGCGCAGACCTCGCGGCCGACCTTCTACGCCTACTTTCGCTCCAAGGAAGAAATCTTTCTGGCGCTGGTCGAGGGGATTGCCGACGATTTGATGGCGGCCCAGATACCCGACGATGCCGCAACATCGGATCCGGCGGAGGTGCTGGCCGTGACGACCCGGGCATATGCCGAGGTGATTTTCGCCAACGGAGGACTCGTCGGGCTCATCGATGCGGTTGCCTCGGTCAACCCGGAAGTCCACGCCGTCTGGGGAAAAGTACGTCGTCGGACGATGCGCAGATTTGTCAACTACCTCAATAATCTCGACCCCGAATCGATAGATCCGGCCGTTGAACCCGAACGGCTGGTATCGATCCTCAG
>JASGFW010000096.1:0-15557 GCA_047605305.1 Gordonia sp. (in: high G+C Gram-positive bacteria) | reverse complement strand
GATATCAACGCTGGGGACAGCCACAACCGGGACAACTAACACAACGATGTCCACAATCCCAGACACGGACACAGGGAATTCCGGCTGAGCGGATGACGCGCTACGGTGGAGCATTATGTCGAGTTCTCACACGACAGACGCCCAATCTGCCACCCGCGCACACGTACCGCCGATGCCGCTCGTTGGCCTTTTCGACGTTATCGCGGTCGTGGTGTTCGTACTGATCGGCCGGGCCAATCATCACGACGGATTCGCGCCGCTGGGGGTGGTGCAAACGTTGTGGCCGTTCCTGGTCGGTACGGCGGCGGGCTGGTCGATCGCCTACGTCTACTCCCACGTCGATTCAACGGACTGGTTCGGTCATGATTTCCGCCCCGACCGCATCGTCGTGGCCGGACTGGTGATTTGGGTGTGCACCGTGGCCGTCGGCATGGTCCTGCGTTATCTGCTGCACCAGGGAATCGCGATCAGCTTCATCGTCGTCGCCACCGTCGCACTCGGATTATTCCTACTCGGATGGCGAGCAGTCCGGTCTTACTTGATCCGGAAGTACTTCTGCGCCACCTGAAGAGCGGCCGTCCCCGATTTGTCACCCTCGGTGTAGATCACGATCACCTTGCCGCCCTGCACGCCGACAAACCATCCCGGCCCTTGCGGACCGTTGGTTCCCACGAGCGCCTTGAGTCCCGGCGCATTCGTAAGGTCGCTGGCGTCGCCGGTTTTCACCGTAGTTGTCATCGCCGCGAGAATCGGGCCGCTCAGTGCGGAGTCGATGTCGCCGAGCGTGCCGCCGACTACCTTCGTCGACGCCCCCTTGATTACATACGGCGCCACCGAACTGTGCACACCCGAATTCGCCCTGGCCATCGCCACACCGAACGCACCCATATTCATCATCGACGCGGTCAGCGCATTGGGCCGGTAATCGACGCTCGCGACGCCCAGGGGAGCCGACGTCGGGGTACTCGCGCCGGGAACCGTGAACCCAACACCGAGCCCGAGCCGGTCGAGCAGGGTGTCGGCGGATTCCTGATTGACCGCAGCCCTGTCTAATGCGGCAAGAACCGGTTTCAGCGTGGAACCGACGGGATAGGTCTGGTCGAGGGTCGTCCCGCGATCTTGCGCATAGCTGTTCTGCGCCATGCCGAGGATCGCACCGGACTTCGCATCCAGCGCAAGGATCGTCGCCGGCTGCCCCACTTCGACGGCCGCATCACCGAGGCTCAGTTGCAGACCCTGATCGATCGTGGTGTCGATATTCGGTCCGGCGGGCCCCTGTTCACCGACCAGCCGCCGCGGAGCCATTCCCGGTCCCACCATCTGCACCTGCCATCCGGCAGTGGCGTCACGGATTGCCTGCCAGTAGTTGGTGAGCCCCACCTGCAAGGGCGAGGAGAGCCGTCGATCGGCCATCACCAGCATTCCCCGCTTGCGTACTCGCACCCCGGCAACGGTGGCGGGATCGCTGGTGAGGATCTCCATATCGGAGTTTCGCAGGGTGACCGCAGTGATCGGCTTGCCCGGCGTCTGAGCAAGTTGCCGCGAGATCACGTCGCTGGTAATCAGCGGGGCGATCGGGGCCAGCGTTCGCGCCAATACCCGCGCCGTCTTTTTCACGTCCTTGGTCCGTGTCGGGTCGAGGATGATGTCGTTGACGGGCTGCAGGTACATCAACGTCCGACCCGATCTGCTCCGTACGTTCGGCGCAGGTTTCGCGTCCGTACGGATCTCGCGGAGGTTGCCGCCCACCGGCAACCCCGGATAAATCACGGACGGCTCCCAGGTCACCCGCCAGCCCGTGGACAGATGACGCGCAGTTCCCATGCTGGTCGAGGAGAAGGTGCGACCTTTATCCCACTTCCACGTGGTATGCAGGCCGAAAGACGCGGTGCCATCGCTATATTCGACGGGTTTGACTACCGATACATCGACGTGTTGGGCACCCATGGCATGCAGTGACTGCGCCAGCGCCGCACCGGCTTGCTCCGGAGCGGTGGTAAACGCCGCGGCGGCGGTCGCATCCTGGCGACTCAGCTCGGTGGCGAATCGCTTGATCGCCGCCCGCGAACCCGTGTCACGGGATGTGGTCACCATCTGCCAGGTGGCGAATGCTCCAGCGCATGCGACCACCACGCAGGCGACAAGAGTCGCCCACCTCACCCAATACTTCATATTCACAATTTTCACTCTAGTAACATCAGAAAGCGAGCCCAGCCGCTTCCGATCGGAGCTCGGACCGGTTACGATCGCGTCTCGCGAGGCTGTGGATGAGCTGTGCGCCACATCCTTAGGGGCAGTAGCGGCGGATACGCCAGCCGGCTTCGCCTCGGACTCCTCATCGCTTCTGCGGCGATGCCGACCCACCGTGGCGCCATCTACCGTGACGTCACCTCCTGCGGCGTCATCTTCCGTGACGTCATCCTCTGCGGGCACGCTCGGGTTCCGCCCCGTCGGCGCCGGTGTCGCCGCCCATAATGGGGCATGAGCTACGCGTTGATCCGGGCCGGAGACCGAGATATCACGTCCACCGATTGGTTGACCTCCCACCACTCGTTCTCCTTCGGTGACCACTACAACCCATCGAATACCCATCATGGAGTACTGGTTGCATTAAATGAAGAAAAATTACTAGCCGGTCGCGGATTTGATTCCCACCATCACCAAGAGTCCGAAATCGTCACATGGGTGTCGTCCGGCAGCCTCGTACATCGTGACTCTGCGGGCAATTCCGGCGTGGTCTTCCCCGGCCTGGCTCAGCGGATGAGTGCAGGCTCGGGCATCGATCACTCCGAGCGCAACGATCCGTGGCCCTCGCTGCCCGGGTCGGGGACGCACCCCGCACGATATGTGCAGATGTGGATCGTGCCCGACCGGCACGGCATCGAGCCGTCGTACGAACAACGAGACATCTCAGCGCAACTGTCCACCGGCGAACTCATCGCGGTGGCATCAGGAGATCCCGACACCAACGCCGCGATCGGCATCGCTAATCGGCACGCAACGCTCTACGCCGCACGCCTGCCCGCAGGTACATCGGTCTCATTACCAGCCGGGCGATTCATCCATCTGTTCGTTGTTGCCGGCCCAGCCACCGTTGATACCGCCACCGTTGATACCGCCACCGTTGACGTCGCCACCGTTGACGTCGCTCCGGCCTCTGCCCATGTCACCGCGATCGCCGCCGGCGACTCGTTGCGCGGTACCGATACCGACCCTGTGATCCTCACGGCCGGTCCCGGCGGCACCGAGATCCTGGTGTGGAAGATGGACCGCACCCTCGGCGAACAGTGACGTATCGCGGCCGCGATGACAGGATGGATGCCGTGACTGCTTCGAAGACCGATGGTGGCGTATCCGGACTCGACCTCGAATGGGCCGACGCGTCGGTACGCGCCCAGGATGACTTATTCGCGCACGTCAACGGCAGATGGCTGGCCACACACGTGATTCCCGAAGACCGTTCCGTCGACGGCGCATTCCACGCGTTGCGCGACCGCGCCGAGGAGAACGTCCGCGATATCATCGCCGCCTGCGCCGATTCCGATCCGACACACGGATCTGACGCGGCGAAAATCGGCGACCTCTACGCCTCTTTCATGGACACCGAGCGCATCGATGCGCTCGGAATCGGCGCGATCGGCGGCGAGATCGATGCCATCGCCGCTCTCGGGTCCGTTGCCGATTTCGCGAAACAGGTTGGCCGGTTGCAACGGCACGGGGTCGGCGGACTCTTCGGGTTCTATGTAGACACCGACTCCCGCAAGTCCGACAGGTATCTCGTCCATGTGGTCCAGTCGGGTCTGGGACTGCCCGACGAGTCCTACTACCGCGAGGATAAGCATGCGCAGACCCGCGAAGACTACCTCGCTCATGTCGCGCGCGTATTCACCCTCGCCGGTTTCAGCGACGGCGCCCAGCGAGCACGCATCGTGCTCGATCTAGAGTCCGCGATCGCCGGACACCACTGGGACGTGGTGCGCCGCCGCGATGCCGAACTCACCTACAACCTGCTGTCATTGGATGAATTCGCCTCCATAGCTGAAGGATTCGATGTCAGCCAGTGGTTTTCCGGACTGGGCACCGCAGGCGAAACAACCTTCGCCGAGGTTATCGTCGGCCAGCCCTCCTTTGTTTCCGGCGTCAGCTCACTCGTCGCCGAATCGCCCCTGGAACACTGGAAAACGTGGCTCATCTGGAAGCTACTGCGTTCGACTGCCGCATATCTTTCGGAGCCCTTCGTGGCCGAGAACTTCGACTTTTACGGCCGTACACTTACCGGCGCCGAAGTAATCCGCGACCGCTGGAAGCGGGGTGTCGGATTCGTCGAGGGTGCAATGGGATTCGCAGTCGGCAAATTGTATGTCGAGAAGCATTTCCCGCCGGACGCAAAAGCCCGCATGGATGAGCTGATCGCTAATCTCGTTGCCGCATACCGCCGTAACATCTCGGAACTGCCGTGGATGACCCCGGAGACCCGGGAACGCGCACTAGCCAAACTTGCGAAGTTCACCCCGAAAATCGGATATCCGGCGCACTGGCGCGATTACACCGAGCTCACCGTCGATCGGCATGATCTCATCGGAAATGTTGCCCGCGCAGCGGCATTCGAGCAGGACCGGGACTTCGCCAAGATCGGTTCACCGGTCGATCGCGACGAATGGTTCATGACACCACAAACGGTCAATGCCTACTACAACCCGGGCATGAATGAGATCGTCTTCCCGGCCGCAATCCTGCAACCCCCGTTCTTTGACCCCAACGCCGACGATGCAGCCAATTACGGTGGCATCGGTGCGGTCATCGGCCACGAGATCGGCCACGGCTTCGATGATCAGGGTGCCAAGTACGACGGCGACGGCAATCTCGTCGATTGGTGGAGCGATGATGATCGTGCCGAATTCGCTATCCGCACACGCAAGCTCATCGAGCAGTACAACCGGTTCACTCCCCAGGGCCTCGACGAGAAGTACACGGTGAATGGTGAATTCACCATCGGCGAAAACATCGGCGACCTCGGCGGACTCTCCATCGCACTGGTTGCCTACGAGATCGCGACCGGCGATACAACGCCGCCGGTGATCGACGGACTCACCGGCGTACAGCGAGTCTTCTACAGCTGGGCCAAGATCTGGCGTACCAAGGCACGTGAGGCGATGGCCATTCAACTGCTGTCGATCGATCCGCACTCACCGCCGGAATTCCGGTGCAATGGGGTGGTGCGCAACATCGATGCGTTCTACGAGGCATTCGGCGTCACCGAGGGCGACGGGCTGTATCTGCCCGCCGCCGAACGCGTCCGCATCTGGTAGACGACGCTGGCCGGTGAGCTACGGATAGATCCGCAGGTCACCGGCCTTGACCGTCAGATACACCTGCGCGCCGGCGTCGATACCGAGGTCGGCGATCGCCTCCCAGGTTACCTCGGCGACCAGTTCGACGCCCGAATCCGGGTACCCCCCGATACCCGAGTCGGCCCCGGCACCTATACAACGCACTCGCGCCCGGTCTCCACGTGGCTCCACCGTAAGCACCGTGGCGGCAAAGATATTTCGTGGGCTCGCCGCCTGTGGCGGCAGCGCGAACACCGATGCCGCCGCAGGCGCGAACACACCGAGTGCGTCATCCCCCGGATTCAAGTCGCCGCTGGGCACTCCGGTTACCTCACCAACTGCGGTGTGCAGCCGTGCACCGTCCCAGCGTCCGCTCAGCAGGCTCACTCCCGCAAGCTGCGAACCGAATTCGCTACGGGGCGAACGTAATACACCTCTGATTTCGCCGGATTCCGCCGCCCGGCCGTCGGCGAGGATCAGCACGGAATCGGCCAACGTCACCGCATCGACGATGTCATGGGTCACGAACAGCGCCGTCTGCCGGCGCTCCGCCAGGGTCATGCGCAACAGCGCGCGGATACGTGCCGCCACCCCAACGTCGAGGGCCCGGAATGGTTCGTCGAGCAGTAGCAACCGCGGATGTGCCGCCATCGCGCGCGCGATCGCGACACGCTGCGCCTGTCCGCCGGAGAGCTGCGACGGTGTGCGATCCGCAAGGTGCGCGGTGTCAGTAGCCGCAAGCCAGTGTCGGGTGCGTTCACGAATCTCGTTGCGTGCCAGGCGTTGCACCGACGGCGCGAAGGCCACGTTCTGCCACACCGTCAGATGCGGGAATAACCCGGCGTCCTGGCTCAGTAACGCTATCCCCCGCCGCGACGGTGCGATGAACCGACCCGGCCCGACTAGTTCAGTCCCGTCGAGCCGTACCGAGGTGGGGCCGTCCGGGCGGAGCAACCCGGCAACTACGTGCAACAGCGTGGTTTTTCCCGCTCCGTTGGGGCCCATCACCGCCAGCGAGCCGCCGGCCGGGATGTCGAGATCGATGGCGAGCGGCGGTACCTCGTTGCGCACCGATACCGATAAACCCAGGCAGCCTACTCCCGGCGCCGGTTCCCCGGCATTCACAGCGTTGCCGATCCGGTTGCCCGGCCCCGGCGGCCGTGGACCGCGACCACCACGATCAACGAAACCATCACCAGTACCAGCGATAACGGCAGCGCCTGCTCCGGATCGTCGATCTGGGCGAGATAGATCGCCAGGGGCGCGGTCTGCGTGCGGCCGGGGGAATTACCGGCGAAGGTGATGGTGGCACCGAATTCGCCCATCGCCCGCGCAAACGATAGGACGATGCCGGCCAGCAATGAGGGCGCCATCAGCGGCAGCGTGATACGCCACAGCACCTGTGACGGACCCGCACCCAGAGTCGACGCCAGCTGCTGATAGCGGGTGCCCATTGTGCGTAACGCTCCTTCGACACTGATCACCAGGAAAGGCAACGCAACAAAGGTCTGCGCCAGCACCACCGCGGTGGTGGTGAAACCGATCTCGATACCCCACGCCGACAACGGCTTTCCAAGTATTCCGAAACGTCCGAAAGCATAAAGCAGAGCGAGCCCACCGACAACCGGCGGCAATACCAACGGCAACAACACCAATGATCGGATCACTCGTACCAGCAATCCGTCACTGGCGGCGAATACCATCGCCATCGGCACCCCGAGCACCACGCAGGTGGCCGTGCTGATCGCCGCAGTGCGCAGCGAAAGCTCCAGCGCCTGTATCGATGACGCGGAGAACACGTCATCGATGAACTCAAACCACGGCGTGCGCACCAGCATCGCGACGGGCCCTACCACAATGAGTGCGACACCCACAGCGGCCGGTAGGTAAACCCATCCCGGGATCACCCGCACGCCTCGGCGCGCATCGCCACAAGCTCGTATGCGGCCCGGGAATGCGCGCCGGGGCGGTGCGGTCACGGCGCGCCGAAGCCCAATCGGGTCAGCACCTTTTTACCCTCCGGTGAGAGCACCAGGTCGACGAATTCCTTGCCGATTGCCTCGTTCTCGCTGCCCTTGAGAACCGCGATCGGGTATTTGTTCACCACCGATGCGAACGCCGGGTCGGTGACCGTGGCGACCTTGGTGCCCGCCGATTTCGCGTCGGTGACGTACACCAGACCCGCGTCGACCTGCCCGGTGGTCACCTTGGTGAGCACCGCCGTCACCGACGGCTCCTCGGTGACCGGGGTGATCCGCACGCCGGCATGACGTTCCACCTCGACGCTGGCATTGCCACATGGCTGAGCGGCAGCACACAGGGCCGTCTTGATCTGCGGATTGGCCAGATCTTTGAGGCCGGTGATCCCCTTCGGGTTACCCGGAGCCGTGACGATGACCAACGTATTGGTGGCGAAAATCGTGGGGTTGAGCGCATGATCGGCGATCTTGGTCATGTTTTTCTCGTCAGCACTAGCGAAGACGTCGGTCGGCGATCCCTGATTGATCTGGGTGGCGATCGTGGCCGATCCGGCGAACGAGAGCGCGACCGTCACGCCGTCGTGGCGCCGCTCGAACACGTCCGCCAGCTCGGTGAATGCCGATTGCAGCGAAGCTGCAGCCGCAACGGACACGGTTCCCGATTCCGCCGGGTAGGTCACTGTCCCTGACGGCACGCTGCCGCTGGAATCGCTGCTGCCGGAATCACTACTGCTTGAGCAGCCTGCCAACAGCCCAAGACTCAGCAGTGCCGCTACTGCAACCGCTCTGCCGGTCATCACACGTGTCATCTGTGCTCAATACCCTTCTTCTCTACTATCACCGTCGTTGCCTTGATCACTGCGGTTGCCAAATCTCCTGGCACCAAACCTAATTCATTGACGGCATCGGTACTCATCAAGGAGGTGATCTCGAAGGGACCGCACTGTATATGCACCTGCGACATCACCGGATCTGATTTCACCGCGGTCACGAGTCCCACGAGCTGATTGCGTGCGGAACGAATGACGTCGGTGCCGTCGCCGGTACGTGTCGGGGCCTTTCGTCGGGCAAGTTCGGCGAGTGCGCGGCCCTCCACGACGGCCCTCCCGGACTCATCGGTCGTGGCCGCCAACTCTCCGGCGGAGATCCAGCGGCGCACGGTGTCGTCGCTGACACCCATGAGTTCGGCCGCGCGCTTGATCCGCAACTGCGGCATTACAACCCCTCTTTGTACGCGGATTCAGGTGTATGACCATATCATCACCGATCTTGCGTACTTATGGACATTTCATTTCCATGAAGTTTTCGCCCACGCACCCACGCACCACTGTGCTGTGCGGGCGCGTGCGTGCGCACAACGCAGCAGGGCCTCGACCAGATCATCTGGTCGAGGCCCTGCCCCGGGTCGGATCAGCTACCGCTCAGAACTTCTCGCCCTTGGCTGCCTTCTCCACCAACGATGCGGGCGGCTCAAAGTGGCTGCCGTATTTGCCTGCTAGCTCACGCGCGCGGTCGACAAAGCCCGCTAAGCCGCCCTCATACTGATTGATGTACTGCACCACGCCACCGGTCCAGGCCGGGAAGCCGATGCCGAAGATCGATCCGATGTTGGCGTCGGGCACCGAGGTGATCACGCCTTCCTCGATGCATTTGACGGTCTCAAGCGCCTCGGCGAAGAGCATCCGCTCCTTCATATCCTCCAACGAGATCTTCGTCGATCCGCTGTTGAACTTGGTCCGCAGGCCAGGCCACAGTTCGACACGCTTACCCGACTCGTCGTAGGAGTAGAACCCCGCGCCCTCCTTCTTGCCCGGACGCCCCTCCTCGACCAGCCAGTCGACCACCGCGAACGAACCGTGATCGGGCAATTCCTTGCCTTCGTCGGCGAGCGCCTGTTCTGTCGCCCGCCGGATCTTCTGCATCAGTACCAAATTCAGCTCATCGCTGAGCTGGAGCGGAGCGGCCGGGTAGCCGGCCTGGGTGCCCGCATGCTCGATGAAGGCCGGTTCGATTCCCTCACCGACGGCCGCGATGGCCTCGTTGATGAACGTACCGATCACTCGGCTGGTGAAGAACCCACGACTGTCATTAACCACGATCGGGGTCTTACGGATCTGCAACGTGTAATCGATCACCTTGGCCAACACCGCATCCGACGTCTTCTCGCCGCGGATGATCTCCACCAGCGGCATCTTGTCGACCGGTGAGAAGAAGTGGATGCCGATGAAATCCTCCTGGCGTTTGACGCCCTGAGCGAGGATGGTGATCGGCAGGGTCGAGGTGTTCGAGCCAAGCACGGCATCGGGTTCGACGACGTCTTCGATCTCGGCGAATACCTTGTTCTTCACCTCGACGGACTCGAATGCGGCCTCGATGACGAGATCAACACCGGCGAAGTCGGCTGGATCGGCGGTCGGATGAATGCGGGCGAGCAGCTCGTCGCTCTTCTCCTTGGTGGTCTTACCCCGCGAAAGCGCCTTCTCCTCAAGCTTGACCGAGTAACCCTTACCGCGCTCGGCAGCCTCAAGCGAAACATCCTTGAGCACAACCTCTATGCCGGACTTCGCCGACACATAGGCGATCGCCGCACCCATCATGCCCGCGCCGATCACGCCGACCTTTTTGGCGGTGTACTTCGGGTATCCCTCGGGTCGCGAGCCGCCGTTGTTGATGTGCTGCAGATCAAAGAAGAACGCCTTGATCATATTCTGGGCGACCTGACCCGTCACCAGCGAGACAAAGTAGCGGGTCTCGATGATGTCGGCGGTGTCGACGTCGACGTAGGCGCCCTCGATGGCGGCAGCCAGAATGGCCCGCGGTGCAGGCATATTCGTGCCCTTGATCTGCTTGCGCAGCAGAGCGGGAAATGCGGGCAGGTTGGCAGCGACCGCCGGATTGGTCACCGAACCACCGGGCAGCTTGTATCCCTTGACATCCCACGGCTGTACGGCCTCGGGGTTAGCTGCGATCCACGCCTTCGCCGCGGGGAGCAACTCCTCCACCGATCCGACAACCTCGTGGATGAGGCCGAGTTCCTTGGCTTTTGCCGGCTTGAGGCGGGGTCCCTGTAGCAGCACATTCATCAGTGCGCTCTGGAAACCGAGCAACCGCACCGTACGGACCACACCACCGCCACCGGGTAGCAGACCAAGGGTGACCTCGGGCAGACCGAGTTGATTTCCCTTGACGTCCGCGGCAATTCGGTAGTGGGTATGCAGCGCGATCTCCAGGCCGCCGCCGAGTGCGGCGCCGTTGATCGCGGAGACCACCGGCTTGCCGAGGGTCTCCAGCCGCCGCAGCGACTTCTTCATTGCGGTGGAGCGTGCGGTGATCTCCGCCGCGATTTCCTCTTTGGATTCGGTACGTTCGGCGGTCATATCCTTGAGGTCGCCACCGGCAAAGAAGGTCTTCTTTGCCGAGGTGATGACGACACCGGTGATGTCGTCCTTTTCTGCCTCAAGCCGGTCGACGGTTACCGCGATCGAGTCCATGAACGTCTGGTTCATGGTGTTGGCGCCCTGATTCTTATCATCAAGGGTGAGGATTACAACGCCGTCGGCGTCCTTCTCCCACGCAATCATGTTGTCACTCATAATGTTTGGTAAGTCCTTCGGAGTCAGGGCGGTCAGAGACGTTCGATGATGGTCGCGACACCCATGCCACCGCCGATACACAGCGTGACCAGGCCATAACGACCCCCGGTGCGCTCAAGTTCGTCGAGGCAGGTGCCGAAGATCATCGCACCTGTCGCACCGAGCGGATGCCCGAGCGCGATCGCGCCGCCATTGACGTTGACCTTCTCGTGCGGGATCTTCAGATCCTTCATCCACTTGAGGACTACCGCCGCGAATGCCTCGTTGAGCTCGAAAACGTCGATATCGTCGACGGTCAACCCGGCCTTCTTCAGCACCAGTTCAGTAGCCGGGGTGGGTCCGGTGAGCATGATCGAGGGTTCGGAACCGACCTCGGCGAAGGCCACCACCCGGCCACGCGGAGTCAATCCGTTGCGCTTACCCGCCGCCTCACTGCCGAGCAGCACGATCGCCGCACCGTCGACGATGCCCGAACTGTTGCCGCCGGTGTGGACGTGGTTGATCCGCTCCAGCTCCGGATACTTCTGGATGATCACGTCGTCGAATCCGGCCAGCTCAGCCAGCGCCGCGAAGGCGGGCTTCAGCTTGCCAAGGCTCTCGAGAGTCGTACCCGGACGACGATGCTCGTCGTGATCGAGCACGATCACACCGTTGATATCGCGAACCGGCACCACCGATTTAGCAAAATAGCCACTGGTCCATGCCTTCTCGGCGCGGTTCTGGGATTCGACGGCGTAGGCGTCAACATCTTCGCGGGAGAAACCTTCAATCGTCGCGATCGTGTCGGCACCGATGCCCTGGGGCGTGATGTAGTGGTCGTAAGCGGTCGCCGGATCCATGAATAGGGCGCCGCCATCGCTGCCCATCGGCACCCGCGACATCGATTCCACACCGCCGGCAAGTACCAGGTCGTCGTATCCGGAGGCCACCTTGGCCGCGGCCAAGTTGGTGGCCTCAAGACCGGAAGCACAGAAGCGGTCGACCTGAGTGCCGGGCACCGACTCGGGTAATCCGCTGTTGAGGGCTGCGGTGCGAGCGATAACACCGCCCTGTTCACCGACCGGGGAGACGACGCCCAAGATCACGTCGTTGATCTCGGCCGGATCGAGACCGCCGTGCCGGGAGAGAACTTCGTTGATAATGCCGGACGCGAGATCGACGGGCTTGACGCTATGCAGCGAGCCACCTCGCTGCTTGCCACGGGGCGTACGCAACGCCTCGTAGATGAATGCCTGATCAGCCACGATGAGTGTTCCTTTCACACGAACCAGTCAGATGGTTACTCATCGAGGCTAACGCGGAATAACTTTGTTGGCTATAGCGGGTGGTCAGGTCCTCGCAAATGGCTCGCAGTGTGGGCTAAGGTCGATTCATCATGTCGACCCGTAAGCCTTCCCCTCAGCCGGCACCTCGTCGGGCCAGACCTGCCGACCGGAAGCGGCAACTGGCCGCCAATGCCGCAGCACTATTCCTTGAGCGCGGCTATCCGCAGGTCTCGGTGGCCGATGTGGCTCGTGCGGCCGGGGTGACCGCCCCATCGGTGTATCGGCATTTCGTCGATAAGCAGGATCTGCTGGCCGCCGCCGTGCTGACCGGGGTGGACAATCTCGAAGACTGCACCGAGCGGGCGCTACGCGGCGTGCCCCGGCCGCTCCCCGAACTTGTCGATACGCTGTGCGAGTTCGGCATTCGCCATCCCGAATCGCTCTCGTTGTGGCGGTGGACCAGCAACTACCTCACCACCGAGCAGAACCGGCACGTCGTCGAACGGACCCGTCGGGTACTCGCGCGCTGGGTGGCGGTGGTGGCCATCGATCGCCCCGAGCTTTCCGAACGTGACTGCCGGCTGCTGGCCTGGGCCACGGTGAGCGTCGCGGGCAGTATGTCCGTACATCACACCCGGATGTCAGGAGTGCGCGCGCACGCCGAGCTGACCACCCTGATCGGCCGGCTGTTACAGCTGGAACCGGCAACCGCATTGCCACTACCGACCCCTACGCCCATCAGCGCACTCACCTGGACACGGCGTGACGAAATCCTCGACGCCGCGGCCCAATTATTTGCCGCGCGCGGATATTCCGACGTCGGTGTCGACGAAATCGGTGCCGCGGTCGGCATCACCGGCCCCAGCGTCTACAAACATTTCTCATCGAAGTTTGCGGTGCTACTCGGCATCTGCCAGCGCAGCGCGATGCGCCTGGAGGCGGGCGTGCTCGCGGCGCAATCCTCCACCGCCGATCCGGCGAAACTGCTCGGCATGCTCGTCGACTCCTACGTCACGGTGATTACCGCAACGCCCGATCTCTCGGTGGCATTCAACAGTTCCGCAGTATTGGCTGGTCAGCCCGCAGCCGTCGAACTGCTCGACATCCAGCGCCGATACGTGCGCCGCTGGGTAGATCTACTCATTCAGGTAAGCCCCGATTTACGGGCGGATCAGGCCGCAGTGGCGGTACACGCGGCCCTATCCATCGTCAACGACGCCGTTCAGATGCGACGCGGTGTGCAACGGCCCGAATTCGCCTCACATATGGCGTATTTGATGAAAGGGATACTCGCCGTATAAGCGGCCCACCGCCGTAGCGAGACTTTCCGCAGTCCGCCCCCGCCTGGGGCCGGGAAGGACCCCGGCCACCTCAACCTCACGCGGTGGCTGCGAGTGCCTCCAGCGGATCGCTGTATACCGCGTCAAGGGAGATCGCGCCAGCGGCCTGCTGCTGCACGGTGACACCCGAATGAGAGACGCGCACATCACGTTTGGGTGCTACCGAGGTTTCCCGGATCGCAGCGGCAACCAGCGGTAGCGTTGTCGGGTAATCGGTGAATGCCTGGCCGCCGAGGATAATGTGATCGGGATTGAAGATGTCGGCGATGAGTGCCACAGTGCGGCCGAGGATTTCGGCACGCTCAGCAAGCAGCGCGCGGGCCGTGGCGTCGCCGGCCCGGGCCAGCTCATGCACCGCCTCGATATCGGTCACGTTCAAGCCAAGGGTGTTGGCCGCCTCCACGACTCCGGTATCGCTGGCCGTCGGCTCAAGCTGACCGGTGCGGTTCGGGTCGAGCAATGTGGTGCCACCGGTCGGGAAGTGACCGATCACCGGCGGGCCAGCTGCCGGGGTGTGCACCGAACCGTCGACACTGAATGCGATGCCAAGCATTTCGCGGGCATAGAAGTAGAGGAAACTTGCACGCTTATCGTCGGGATTGACGACGAGTTCAGCCGCCGCCATCGCCTCCACATGCGAGGCCACCGACACCGGCAGACCCACCGCTTCAGCGATCACCTTTCCGACCGGAGCTCCCGACCAGCCAAGCCGGGGATGGTCCACGAAACCGCCCGGGGCAACACGTCCGCCAAGCGCGACACCAGCCCACAACACACGCCGATTCGTCCAACGCGACACGAAGCGACGAGCACTGTCACCGATCGCGGCAAGGGTCTGCTCGGGATTGTCGGCGATGGGGGTCGGGATCTGAATGGCACCCACCACACGGTGCAAAAGATCATGGGTGGTGATCGAGGTGACGCGGTAGCCGATGTGAATACCGAGAGTCAGGAAGTCACTGACATTGATTTCGAATGGAAGTCGCGGCCGTCCAATCGCGCCGGCGGGGGCCAGATCCGCCCGCTCGCGCAGTAAACCAGCTTTGAGTAGCGCGCCGACCTGGCGATTGACCGTGGAGATGGAGAGTCCGGTCGCAGCGGCCGCGTCGTCCCGGAAGACCGGTCCCGAGAGCCGGGCGGCGCGCAATACCAGCGCGGCGGGCTTGTCGGAAAGTTCAAGGCGTGGGGTCTCGATCTGAATTTGCCGTCCCCCCTTCGGACCCCGCGAGCTGCCCCCGGATATGGGTGCCGGGCGGCCGAGTGTTTGGCGCGGGCTGGTGGGCCGCGCGACCGGTCGACGAACCGGTGATGAAAGCGTAGCGGTACGGATGGGGTGATCGACAGTTGCAGTCATGGCGTCTGTAGTCCTCAAGTGTTGTGGCCGAGCAACTCCGACGACTGCGCGAACAATGCGCATCGCAAGGAGGAATACCCGGAAAAAATGCGAATGGATGGCTCAAATAAGCGGGATTCAACACATTCAGCAACAACACAGGACACGGACGAGAGGCAGGCGGCAGCCCAGCGCGGTGATCATGTACGTCACCTCTGGGATCGGGGCCGCGATGCGGGCCTGCGTGCTCGTCATACGCATGAAAGTAGCAACCTGGCGTAGCAGAGGCAAGCCGGGCCAGTTCGGCATCCGGCCCCTACGCCGCCATTCAGCCCGATAAGGTAGCCGGATGGGAACGATCTACCTCGTCCGCCACGGGCAGGCAAATCCGGCGGCATACGGTGTGCCACAAGAGAATACCTCCAGAAATGGGGGCGTTATCGGAGGCCTTACCGCGACTGGTCGGGTACAGGCCGGGCTGACCGGCACACTCCTCGCCGCACAGGTCGACGGCTTCGCCGCAGCCATCAGCGGCGACCTCCCGCGGCAGACCGAAACCCTGGCGGGCGTGCTGGAACGCTTCGATTCATCCCCGCCACCGATCGTCGATACGGGCTGGAATGAATACGAGCTACCCACGTTGATCGGCGCGGCAACCGCCGACGAATTCGCCGACTCCCGCGCCTATCAACAGCGGATCGACGCAAATCTGGCCCA
>JASGFW010000095.1:0-15633 GCA_047605305.1 Gordonia sp. (in: high G+C Gram-positive bacteria) | reverse complement strand
GTTCGCAGTCGATACGCTGGTTTTATGAATGTGACACTGTCTGTATGAATGCGACACTGTGCGGTCGGGCAGTGCCCGCCGATCGCGCCCTGGTGATGGCGATCGTCAACCGCACCCCGGATTCCTTCTACGACCGCGGTGTGGCCTTCGCCGATGACGCCGCGCAGGCCAGAATCGCGCGGGTTGTTGCCGAGGGGGCGGATATCGTCGATATCGGCGGGGTCAAGGCGGGACCGGGCGATCACGTGGATGCCGCCACCGAGGCCGCGCGTGTCGTCCCGATGGTCGGCTGGATCCGCGAAACCTATCCGGATTTGCTGATCAGCGTCGACACCTGGCGTGCGGAGGTGGCCGACGAAGCATGTGCGGCCGGCGCCGATCTGATCAACGACACCTGGGCCGGTGCCGATCCCGAACTGGTCTCGGTGGCAGCGGCACGACGGGCGGGTATCGTGTGCTCGCACACCGGTGGTGCGGCGGTCCGTACCCGTCCGCACCGGGTTGCCTACGGTGATCACGTCGACGATGTGGTTGCCGATGTCATCGCGCAGGTGACGGCTGCTGCTGCGGCGGCGGCCGAAGCGGGAGTTGCGCGCGACTCAATAGTTATTGATCCGACGCACGATTTTGGCAAGAACACTCACCACGGACTTGCCTTGTTACGCCGCGTAAAAGATCTTGTTAATACAGGCTGGCCAGTGTTGATGGCACTCAGTAACAAGGATTTCGTGGGGGAGACTTTGGGTGTCGGCCTCGATGAGCGAGTGGAAGGGACACTGGCCGCGACAGCGCTGAGCGCCGAACACGGTGCTCGTATCTTTCGCGTCCATGAAGTCGCCGCGACCCGTCGGGTGGTTGATATGGTCGCGGCAATTGCGGGAACACGACCTCCCGCCCGAACAGTCAGGGGACTCGCATGACCGATCAGGTGCATCGAACCCATCAGCGCCATAGGGCGACCGCAGCTAACAACAGGGATAGGACTGCCATGTGGCCCACACCCGCCGAGGCGATCGGTGATGAACGCGCGTGGTCGCAGACCCACACTTGGGAGCAGCCGGACTGGACCGTCGATGAACTCGTCGCCGCCAAGAACGGACGCACCGTATCCGTCGTGCTGCCCGCCCTCAATGAGGAGGAGACCGTCGCCGATGTGATCGCGACGATCAAGCCACTCCTCGGCAGTCTCGTCGACGAACTGATCGTGCTCGACTCCGGTTCCACCGATGCCACTGCCGAGCGCTCTCGTGCTGCGGGCGCTACGGTGATCAGCCGGGAGGAAGCCGTTCCCGAACTCGAACCCGTAAAGGGCAAAGGTGAGGTGTTGTGGCGTTCGATCGCTGCGACCACCGGAGACATCATCGCCTTCGTCGATTCCGACCTTATCGACCCCGACCCGATGTTCGTGCCGAAGATGCTCGGACCGCTCTTGGTCAACCCCGACATCCACTTGGTCAAGGGGTACTACCGGCGTCCGCTGCGTACCGGAGGTATCCAGGACGCCAACGGTGGTGGCCGGGTCACCGAACTCGTTGCGCGGCCACTGCTCGCGTCGCAGAAACCCGACTTGACCGCTGTGCTGCAGCCACTCGGCGGCGAATACGCGGGAACGCGTGAATTGTTGTCGGCGGTGCCTTTCGCACCCGGCTACGGAGTCGAGATCGGGCTCCTGATCGATACCTACGATCGCTACGGACTTAACGGGATCGGCCAGGTGAACCTTGGTGTCCGCACGCACCGGAATCGTCCCCTGATCGAGCTGGGTGTGATGAGTCGGCAAATTGTGGGCACCTTGATGCGGCGGTGCGGAATCGAGGATTCGGGTACCGGGCTGACGCAGTTCACCGCCGAGCCCGACGGTACCTTCACGCCGCACACCACCGATCTGTACCTCGAGGACAGGCCACCGATGAATAGCATTCGGGCCGTCGAGACCGCTGACGAGGAGATGGCCAGCTGACCGCTCCACACGGCGGCACTCGGGAAGTGGTGGCCCCCGGGAGCGGGCGTGCGCGTTTTCTAGACTGAACTTGTGCAGACGTTGCTGCTTTACCTGCTGATCATGGCCGTCGTCGTCGTAGCGGTGTTCGCGCTTGTCTGGTTCGTATTCGGTCGTGGGGAGGATCTACCCGCTCTCGACGAGGCCACCACTCTGACCAGGTTGCCGGCGTCGGGTATCAGTGGCGACGATGTGCGCGAGCTGCTGTTCGCCCAGACGATGCGCGGCTACCGCCAGAGTGAGGTCGACTGGGTGCTTGCCCGGCTGGCCGGCGAGATCGACGACCTGCGTGCGCTGGTGCATCATTTGCAGGATCGCGCTGGGATCACCGCTGATGCTGGGATCCCCGGTGATGCTGGGATCACCGCGAACGTCGCGGTGATCCCGAATTTCGGGGCAGGCGCATCGCAGAATTCCGGGCCGGATCAGCCCGCAGACGACTGACACACCACAGGGGGCGGCCAAGCCCGACTGTGACAGCACGTATCATTGTTGTGGCGGCACGCGCGCAGCCACACCCGACTGTGTCGACGGGAAAACTCGGCGACGGGAAAACTCGGTCGATGAGAAATACTCGATCGATGAGGAAAGCTTGAAGGGAGTTCGCGAATGGCGGCGATGAAGCCACGAACTGGGGACGGACCCCTCGAAGCGGCCAAAGAAGGGCGTGGAATCGTTGTCCGTATCCCGATCGAAGGTGGCGGCCGCCTGGTCGTCGAGCTGACCGCGGATGAAGCGGCCGCTCTCGGTGAGGAACTGCGCGGAGTCACCAGCTGACCTCTACCGCAGGCCTGGGCGATTTTCTTGATGTCGTGCGTTGCCCGGTATGTGGCGGCGTATTCGAGTGGGACGGCAAGGCGCTTCGCTGCGCTCTCGCGCATTCTTTTGATATCGCGCGTCAAGGCTATGTGGCGCTGCGTGATGGCCGATCGGCGCAACTGCGGTTCGATACCGCCGACATGGTGGCGGCGCGGTGCCGAGTGCATCAGACACATATTTTTGACCCGGTCGTGGGTGCGGTCGCGACCGGTATCGGGCCTCCGGATATCGGTGGGCGATCGCTGATCGTCGATTTGGGTGCGGGTCCCGGTCATTATCTGCATGCGGCCCTGCTGCAGGCTCCCTCCGGTACCCGCGGGCTCGGCGTCGACCTGTCCAAATTCTGCGCACGAACCTTGGCGCGAACCGTGCCGAACGCCGCGGCCGTGGTCGCCGACATCTGGCGCGTGCTGCCGATCGCCACCGGCGTCGCAGACGCGGTGCTGTCGGTATTCGCGCCGCGCAATATCGCCGAGACCATCCGCATCCTGCGCCCCGGCGGACGATGGACCATTGTCACGCCGCAGCCCGACCACCTTGCCGAGTTGATCGCACCGATGGACATGCTCAGTGTCGGTGCCGACAAAGCGGATGCGGTTGCGGCCGCAGTGACCGATGCGTTCGAGGTGACCGAACGTCATCAGGTGCGTTATCAACGCGACTGTGACGCCCGGCTAATCGCTGATCTGGTCGCTATGGGGCCGTCAGCATTTCATCGACATCGCACCGAGATCGACGCTGCCGCGGCCGCATTGACGACTACGCGGCCGCATGTGCCGGTGACCATTGCGGTGACGGTGACGCATTGCCGGCTGCGCGCGGCCGGTTCATCCGGCGTCGGTCAGGCTAGCGCCGCACGATAGACCGCCAGGGTTTGCTCGGCGATGGCATCCCAGGAAAATTCCGATTTGGCACGGCTGCGTCCGGCGATACCCATCGCGGTGGCGCTGGCGGGATCGGCCACCACCGCGTTGACCGCGTCGGCCAGCCCGCGTTCGAAGGCCACCGGTTCGGCCGGGTCATAGGGCACGAGTCGGCCGGTCACGTTGTCGCACACCACTTCGGGAATTCCGCCGACGGCCGATGCGACGACGGCCGTCTGGCATGCCATCGCTTCGAGATTAACGATGCCCAATGGTTCATACACCGAAGGGCATACGAAAACCGTTGCAGCGGTCAGTATTTCACGAATACGGGGGAGTCCGAGCATCTCCCGGATCCAGTACACGCCCGCGCGGGAGGCGGAGAGCTCGGTGACCGCGGCTTCGATCTCGGCGCCGATCTCGGGGGTGTCGGGCGCCCCCGCGCATAACACCAATTGCACCGCGGGGTCGAAATCGTGTGCGGCGGCAACCAGATGGGCGACGCCCTTCTGGCGGGTGATACGTCCGACAAAGGCCACGATGGGCCGCTGGGGATCGATGCCCAGACGTAGCAGCGTCGACTCCGGGCCGAACGGATCATCCACGGGATACCAGGCCGTCGTGTCGATGCCGTTGCGCACCACGTGCACCCGATCCGGATCGAGCCGGGGATAGGTGGTACAGACGTCGGTGCGCATACCGGAACTCACGGCGATCACAGCGTCGGCATATTCGACGGCGTTGCGCTCGGCCCAACTCGACACCCGGTAGCCGCCACCGAGTTGCTCGGCCTTCCATGGGCGCATCGGTTCGAGTGAGTGGGCGGTGAGCACGTGGGGAATGCCGTAGAGCTGGGCGGCCAGATGCCCGGCCAGGCCGGTGTACCACGTGTGTGAGTGGGCGATATCGGCGCTCGCGGCGCCGAGGGTCATCCGTAGGTCGACCGAGAGCATCGCCAGGGCGGTATTCGCCTCGGCGAGGGCCTGATCGGGTCCGTACACCACCGCATCGGGTCGTTCGACACCCATGCAGTGCACATCGACGGTCGCCAGGGCGCGCAGATGCCGGACCAACTCGGTGACATGTACTCCGGCACCACCATAGACCTCGGGCGGATACTCCCGTGTCATCATCGCCACCCTCATGGCACACGACGCTAGCGGTAGTGCCGCGAATCCGCCATCGGTGGGGTACCCGGTTCGTCAGGATAACTCCTCCGGGCCTCGGTTTCCCCCATAAGTTTTCGCTCTCGTCATTCATCTAGCCCCGCTGTTGGATCACGGTTAAGTTGGAATGGTGAGATCACAGCCGCATGTGCTTGGCATCGTCCTCGCGGGTGGTGAGGGAAAGCGCCTCTACCCCTTGACGATGGATCGTGCCAAACCCGCCGTTCCGTTCGGGGGGGCTTACCGGTTGATCGACTTTGTGCTGTCGAACCTGGTGAACGCCGGTTATGAACGCATTTGCGTGCTCACGCAATACAAATCGCATTCACTCGACCGGCACATCTCCCAGACGTGGTGGTCGTCGGGATTTCATGGCGAGTACATCACGCCGGTACCTGCGCAACAGCGTCTCGGCCCGCGTTGGTACACCGGCAGCGGCGATGCGATCTTCCAGTCGATGAACCTTATCTACGATGAGAAACCCGAGTACATCGTTGTCTTCGGCGCAGATCACGTCTACCGCATGGATCCCTCCCAGATGGTCGAGGCGCATATCGATTCCGGTGCCGACGTGACGGTGGCCGGTATCCGGGTACCGCGCACGGAGGCGTCGGCGTTCGGTGTCATCGATTCCGCGGACGACGGACGGATCACCCGATTCCTGGAAAAGCCGAGTGATCCACCCGGCACGCCGGACGATCCGGACGTCACATTCGCTTCGATGGGTAACTACGTGTTCACCACCGCCGCGCTCGTCGACGCGCTCCGTGCCGACGCCGCCGATCCCGACTCCGACCACGATATGGGCGGCGACATCATCCCCGCCTTCGTCAGTCGCGGAACGGCGTTCGTCTATGACTTCAAAGACAACGAAGTACCCGGAGCGACCGAACGGGATAAGGGCTACTGGCGTGATGTGGGCACGCTCGACGCCTTCTACGACGCCCATATGGATCTGGTGTCGGTGCATCCGGTGTTCAACCTGTACAACCAGCGGTGGCCCATCCGCGGAGAATCGCTGAACTTGCCGCCGGCGAAATTCGTGCAGGGCGGCAATGCTCAGGATTCGGTCGTCGGCGCGGGCTGCATCATCTCGGCCGCCTCCGTCCGCCAGTCGGTGTTGTCGGCGAATGTTGTTGTCGGCGATGGGGCGACCGTTGAGGGCAGCGTGCTGATGCCGGGAGTCCGGATCGGCAAGGGCGCGGTGGTGCGGCATGCGATCCTCGATAAGAATGTCGTCGTCTCCGACGGTGAGCAGATCGGCGTCGACTACGAATCGGATCGGGAACGTTTCTCGGTCAGTGCGGGCGGAGTGGTCACCGTGGGGAAGGGCGTTGAGGTCTGACGCTGCTGCCGCGCAGTAGGGCCAGTGCCTGGGTGATCAGCGGCTGGACACTTGTCCGATCGGTGTCGGCCGGTAGTTCGTCGACCGGCCACCAGCGCAGATCCACAGATTCGTCGCTGCGCACGATCGGCGGTAGCACTGGCGGTGCGGTGGCTGTGCTGGCTGCCGCACCGGCGACGGTCGCGAACTGCATGTCCAGATGACGGGTGGGCACCCCGAGTGAGCAGGTGATCGGATGGGTGTGCAGCCGGGCGAGGCCGCCGTGGATTGTGATGTCCTCGGTGCCGGATTCCTCGCGCGCCTCGCGTAACGCGGCGTCGGTGATGCGCAGATCGGATGCTTCGCAGTGTCCGCCCAGTTGTACCCACTTACCGACGCGCGGATGCAGGGTGAGCAGCACGTGGGTCAGCGAAGGATCGAATACCACCGCCGACGCGGTCAGGTGACCGGCCACATTGGCGCGCAGACACGCGTCGGGTGCGGCGGCGAGGAAGGCCAGGTAGGTGTGCCGCAGACAGTCCTGCTCGGCGTCGGGTGCGGTCCATCGCGTGAGTAGTTCGACCGCCGATTCGTGTAGCGAGATCGCGCTCATCGTTCGATCAGCCAGTCATCGATCGGGGCCGGATCACGCAGCGTAAGCTCGTCGGCGGGGTAACCGATCGCGATGGCGCCCAAGGGTTCCCAGGATCCGTCCAGTTCTAGTTCGCGGCGCACCACGTCGGCGGCGAAAATGGTGGAGCCCACCCAGCAACTACCGATACCGCGGGTCGAGAGCCCCACGAGCAGGCCGCTCACGGCGCCGCCGCCGGCGACGAGAAACATCGTGTGTTCGCAGGCGTTGCGCCGAGCATCCGGATAGCCGTGCCTGCCGTCGGAAACGAGGAAGGCAATCACCAGTTCCGGTGCGTCGTAGAGAATTGCGCCACGAGCCAGCCGACTTTCGACGGAACCAGCCGTCGTGGGATCTGATTGCAGATCGTCCCGCCAGGCCGCGGCCATCGCGTCGAGCAGCGCGGTGCGTGTGCGCCGGTCGCGGACCCAGACGAAACGCACCGGATGAGTGTGGTGGGGAGCGGGAGCGGTGAGTGCGTCGGCGCAGGCCGCGCGGATGTCGGCGGCGGGTACGGGCGTCGGCGCGAATTCGCGTACCGATCGCCGGGTGAGCAGCGCTTCACGCCGGCCCTGGGCGATGGCTTCTTCGACGCCGAGCCCGAAGAGATCATCGGCGGCGGGCCGGATGAGGTCGGCGGCACCCGAGCCGTCGTCGGCCACCGGCAGGCCGCGGACCACCGCAACCGGGATGCCGTCGAGTTTGCCCTTCACCAGATCCGCGGCGGCGGCGATTTCGTCGGCGACCGCAATAGTGGTGACCAGCAACGGGTTCCCGTAACCGTCGACACCGCCCTCGTAGGGATGGGTCACGGCGATGCCGGCGGAACCGATTGCCACATCGGTCTGCCCGGTGCGCCAGGCCCGGCCCATCGTGTCGGTGACGATCACCGCAACGGTGCGGCCGGAAGCATCGGCGATCTGTGCGCGTAATCGCCGTGCGCTGGCATCCGGGTCGAGCGGCAGCAGCGCGAGGCGATCTGTCGGCACGTTGGAGCCGTCGACACCGGCGGCCGCCTGGACCAGGCCGTTGCGGTTCTCGGTGATCAGGGTGCGGTTGCGGCGGGCGAGTACGCGTACCGTCTCCTGATCGATGAGTTTGCGGCGCAGCGTATCCCGTGCTTCGGGGTCGGTGGGTGCGGGCACCATCCGCCCCTCGGTCTTGGAGAACACCTTGCTGGTCACCACTACGACGTCACCGTCGCGTAGCCACGGCGCGCGACGCAGGATTTCGGCGGCGAGATCGGTGTCGGTGTCGAATTCGGGTAAATCGGTGACGGGCCGGATCTCGATGCCGTCGGTGGCCCGATGGTCGATGACGTTCATCCCTGCGTCCCGTCGCCGGGCACTGTGACGCCAGGTGTCGTGACGCCGACCAGTGCGCAGGCGTTGCGCACCATGGTGGCGGTGGTCACCGGATCGGTCATCAGCAGCGGTGCCGCGCCGACGGTGATGCCGGCGATCTGCGCATGATCGCCCTCGGCGATGAGCCAGCCATCCAGAATTCCGTTGCCGCTACGTGCCCCGTAGTGCGCGGCAATGGCTTGCGCGGACGTCTCGACTCCGATGACCGAGAGGCATTCATCGGCCATACCCCGCAATGGCCGGTTGTCGATGACCGGGGAGATGCCGACGATTGGCGCCGAAGTGGCGCGCAGTGCCGCGCGCAGGCCCGGAACGCTCACGATGGCGCCGATACTCACGACCGGATTGCTCGGTGCGAGCAGGACGATGTCGGCATTGGCGATCGCATCGGTAACTCCCGGTGCGGGGGTCGCGTTGTCAGAACCCACCTGGGCGAAACCGAAAGTGGGGATTTGTGCGCGGTAGCGCACCCACCACTCCTGGAAATGAATCGCCACCTGCTCGCCCGCATCGGCATCCGGCCGCGTCACGATGACATGGGTTTCGTGCCGGTCGTCTGTCGCCGGCAGTAATCGCACTCCCGGCTGCCAACGTCGGCACAGCGCGGCAGTGACGTCGGACAGTCGGTAGCCCGCGTCGAGCATGTGGGTACGAATCAGGTGGGTGGCCAGGTCCCGGTCGCCGAGACCGAACCAGTCCGGGTCGGCGCCGTAGGCGGCGAGTTCCTCTTTCGCGTGCCAGCTCTCCGCGCGACGGCCCCATCCTCGTTCCGGGTCGATGCCGTCGCCGAGGGTGTACATACATGTGTCGAGGTCGGGGCAGATACGCACGCCGTGCATCCATGCGTCGTCTCCGACATTAACGATCGCGGTGATTTCATGGCTGACCTGATCTGTTGAGGCCACGCCGGCATCGTCCGCGGGAACCGCCGGGAACGGTGTCGGACCGAGCAGTTCGCGGACGCCGGAGAGGAATCGAGCGCCACCGACGCCGCCGACTAATACGGTCACCTTCACAGCGAACCACTCTAATGTTTGCACCCGGAGCCCAGGCAGGCGGCGCTGCGGCGGTGTGCTGACCCCCGCCTCCGACGGCGCGCCGGGGCATCGTCGCCGACGAGTTAGCATGGAAGTCGTGCGTGTCGGCGCTAGATGGCAGGCGTGTGAGATTCCTGGTGACGGAAAAGTCCTATCGTGTCGTGCGGCACACCCTGCATGCGTCGATGGTATTAAGGAATTTTCGCTCTCAACTTGACCGGGTATACCGTCTGCGTGTCTAATCACATCAGTGTCATTTTGGGTTCGCGATCGAGAATCTTACTGCTCCACAAGGGTTTCGATCACATATTCGAATCCGAAAGGTTTGTCGGCGGCCGGTGATATCGGTCGATCGCACCGGGCACTTTTGGTGAAGATCGAGCATGCGAGCGGGTGTGAGGGCCCTGCGGCAGTGGCGTCGTAGAGGGCGAAGACAGCAATGACAAACGACTCCCCAGGCAGGAGGTGCCGATGATGGCTTTTCATAATTCGATCGGCAATCCCCTTGAACCACACGATCATTCCCCTGAGTCACTCGATGACGAGGACTCGTCGTATGTGACTGACTCGTTGTATACAACGATTGGTCCGGTTGACGAATCGTTGATCGGCACCGGGTCGCCGGCCGACGAGATCGAGGTTCCCCGTCGGCATCTTTCGTTGGTGCCCAACGAGTTTGACGATCTTTTCGACGCAGTCGAGGAGCAATGGCAGGATCGGGCGTTGTGTGCGCAGACTGATCCGGAAGCCTTCTTCCCGGAGAAGGGCGGCTCAACGCGCGAGGCGAAGCGGATTTGCCAGGGCTGCGAGGTGCGGGACGAATGCCTTGAATACGCATTGCACAACGACGAGCGGTTCGGGATTTGGGGCGGTTTGTCTGAGCGCGAGCGTCGCCGCCTCAAACGCGGCATCATCTGACGTATCTAACCGGGGCGCAATTACCCTTGCGGCCCGCGGTCGATGGTGTCCTCGTCCACGCCAAGATGGGTTGCCACTTGCTGGACCAGAACCTCATGAATCAAATCCAGTAGGTCGGCCCCTCGTTTGGCCCGGCTTTCCAATGGTCGGCGAAACACGATGATCTGTGCCCGCGTGGGCAGTCCGCGAACGTCGATTCCGGCGGGGATCAGCCGGGCCAGTGGTACCGCCCCGTCGGCGGTCACCTCCTCGGGCCACTGCACGGTCTCGGGATCGCGGGGGAGTAGTCGCGGAATTTCGTCAACGGCGATGTCGAGACCCGACAGCTGATCGTGCCAGTGTTCATCGATCTCAGCGAATGCCTCAAGGACGACCGAATCGAAGTCATCTGATCTACTCCGCCACGCCGGCACATTCTGCGGAAGCAGCGGCGAACGAAGCCCGCGGCCGCGCCGGTCACGCCTGGCACGCCGGGTGACCGGTAACGATACGACGCTGGGCCGCCGCGGGCGCTCGCGTTGTTGTCGGCGTCGCTCGATACGCATGGCGCGAGTGTAATCGGCGCCTCGCCGAGCCTTCGATCGCGGCCGCCGCGTGTCGCCGTCGTCCTTCGTTGATATACCGGGATAACCTCATGGTCGTGAAGCTTCCCCGACAGTGCTGCCGACCGGGCTGCTCCAGGGTGGCGGTGGCGACCCTGACGTTTGTGTACGCCGAGTCTACGGCGGTGATCGGGCCGCTCGCCACGGCGAATGAACCGCATTCGTGGGATCTGTGTGAAGAGCATGCGCATCGCATCACGGTGCCGCGCGGCTGGGAGATGCTGCGTAGCGAACGCGGCTTCTCCGCGCCCATCGCTGAGGATTACGAATTGACCGCCCTTGCCGAGGCGGTCCGCGAGGGCGGTGCGGCGAGGGCGCGGCCACGGGTAGGCGGACGAGGTATCCGCGACCAGGCGGAGTCGGATATGGGGCGCGCGGAGCTCGATCAGGAACTGTATGAGGAGATCCGCGGGGGTCGGCACCGAAGCACCGGGCCGGTTGGCGAGAGTCAGCCGACCCGCAGGTCGGGCCCGGTGACGCCACGCCCCGGCCGGCGCGGGCATCTGCGGGTGCTGCCCGATCCCGTTGACTGAGCCGAAGCGGCGGGGGGCTTTGTCGGCGCTGAATGTGGGCGTGTGGCCACTCGTCTCGCTAGGCTGAGTACATGCGTACCGGTGCCCCAGACCTCGATGACGTCGAGGACCTGATCGCGGCCGACGCCGACGGGTTGCTTCCGGTTGCCGCGCTCGGCGGCGCGCAGGTCCGTGCCGTGGCCGAGACGATGCGGGAAGGTGTTTTCGAGCCGTTAGCAACCTTGCGTCCGCGAAGTGTGGTGGTGGTGTGCGGCACAACGGGCACCGCGCGAGCGGCCGCGGCGCTCGTCTCGGCGATACTGGCAACGCATGTAGACGTGCCGATCGTGTCGGCGACGGCGCTGCCCGGATGGATCGGTCCGCTCGATGTGGTCGTTGTGGCCGGTGATGACGCGGGAGATATGGTGCTCGCGGATGCGGCGGCTCGCGCATTACGCAGACGCGCCGAGGTGGTTGTTGCGGCTCCGATCGAAGGTCCGCTCCAAGATGCTTTGGGCGGCAATGGAATTAATGCATCACCACGGCTTCGCGTGGATCCGCGGTTTCGGTTCGCGGGTTATGTCGCGGTGCTGCTCGCGGTGTTTATGTCGTTGACTCAGGTGCGCCTGACCGGTGGCGTTCCGCAGTTGAGCGATATGGCGGATGCGCTCGATGCCGATGCGGCCGCCAATCACTCCTCACACGAGACTTTCCGCAATCGCGCCAAATCGTTGGCGGCCCGGCTCATCGAACGGCCAGTGGTGTGGACCGGTGATGGCGCCGCCGCGTCGGTGGTTGCCGCACAGAATGCGAAATCGTTGTTGGCAATCGCTGGGATTGTTTCCGCCACAGGCGATCTTGCCGAGATTGCTCGGGTGACACACGACGTGTGGGCGGCTCGGCGCCCGGAAATCGATCCGATCTTCTATGACCCGGAGATCGACGGCCCGGCGGGTGAATTGCCGCCCCGGGTGTTTGTGGCGTCCACCGGTGCGCGAGACTGGTACACGCGCCAGCGCGTCGCGGCGATCCCGGATGCGGAGGTGATTGTCGGTGACGAGGATCTCTCCGCCGCGCAGGCTCGTTCACGTACAGTGCCAGTGGCAGCCGACACGGATCGCATCGACGGTCCGGCCGATGTCACCTCGTTTTTGATGTTGATCTTGCGCGTCGAGATGGCGGCCGTCTATCTCCGCCTGACCGGAGCCGGAGGCCGATGAAAACCCTTGACGGTGTGGTACGTCCGTATGCGTGGGGGTCGCGAACCGCGATCGCAGCGTTGCGTGGTTTGCCGGTGCCCTCGCCGCATCCCGAGGCCGAACTATGGTTCGGTGCGCACCGGGCCGGGCCCGCGCATGTACTCGGCGCTAGCGGTGATGTCGACACGGATCTGCTCACGGTCATCGACGCCGACCCGGATTTCGCCCTCGGCCCGGGATCGACCGCCGCGTTCGGTCACCGGCTGCCCTTCTTGCTGAAGGTGCTCGCTGCTGAAGAACCGCTGTCGCTACAAGCGCATCCGAGTTTGATTCAGGCCCGGGAGGGTTTTGAGCGGGAAAACGCCGCAGGCTTACCGATCGACGCGGCTGATCGCAACTACAAGGATCCCTGGCATAAGCCGGAGCTTATTGTCGCGGTCACCGAATTCGATGCGCTCGCAGGCTTTCGTGAACCTAAGTCGACGATCCGACTCCTGCGTGAACTGCAAATCAGCGGCCTCGACCCGTACCTTGGGATGCTCGCGGGGCAACCCGACCGAGAAGGGCTGCGCGCACTATTCACCACGTGGTTGACGCTGCCGGAGTCGATTATCCGTTCGCTGGTGCCGGCGGTACTCGCTAGCGCGGTGGACGTTCTCGGCGCTGGTCACACCGAGTTCGACGCAGAGTTACGTACCGTATGCGAGTTGGGGGAGATGTACCCCAGTGATCCCGGGGTACTTGCCGCGTTGCTGCTGAACCGGTTGCATCTTTCGCCGGGTGAGGGACTCTATCTTCCGGCGGGTAACCTGCATGCCTATCTGAACGGCACCGGCGTGGAGATCATGGCGAATTCCGACAACGTGCTGCGCGGCGGGTTGACGCCCAAGCACATCGATGTGCCCGAACTTCTCCGGGTACTCGACTTCACCCCGGTCGGCGTTGATGTGCTCAAACCAAAGACCCGGATGATCGGTGCGGAACGCGTCTACCTGACGCCCGCCCCCGAATTTCGCCTTTCCCGTGTGGAACTCGACGGCACGGGGTTACATAACGCATCCTCGATCTGCTTCGATATGCCAGGTCCGCAGATCCTATTGGTACTGGCCGGATCGATCGAGATCCGGCCACATACGGGCGATGCGCTTACCGTGTCGGCCGGTCATGCGGCGTGGATCGCCGATAGCGATCCGGATGTGATCGTGCGGGCGGCCTCTAGCCGTGCGGTGTTCTACCGTGCATTGGTGCCCGCGGCCGGGGTGATCTGATCGGCGGGTGGTCGGCGTCGGTCATAACGCTCGGTTGCGATCAGCGACCATTCCTCCTCGGTAGCCACCATGGTGACCCGCAGTGTTCCGGTGGGCCAACGGACTGAGATATCTTGCGGCGCGTGGGGATTCTGGGTGAGTACTATCTGCGCGTCGACCGACCCGCCGTATGCCTCGGTGTCGGTGATCATGAAACAGGTGGTACCGGCCGGGACCGGGCGTGGCGGGATGCCGTCGAAGACTTCGATGCGCCCTGTGGTGCCCGCCGTCGGGTCCTGGGTGGACATGGTCAGTAGGCGCGGATCCGCGATGGATGCGACGAGCGGTGACCAGCGGTCGGGCCGGGGCGTGTGCACCACTACGTGTGCCCCGGTCGCGATGGCGCGCAGGACGGTCAATGCGGCCAGGCGGTGGCTGCCATGGATCACGACGTCGGTCACCCCGGGGCTGAACAGCGGTGCGGTTACCGCTCGGCCCATCCGGTCGGCGCCGATCAGCTGGCCGCAGCCGGCTGACGGAAATTCAACTGCGGCAAGCAGATCGTGGGCGGCGGTGCCGGAGACGGTCGGTAGCTGCCGGAACAGATGCGGTGCGGTGCCGATCGGCAGCGTCGCGGTGAGTGCATCGAAGTGACGCCCGTCGAGGGGGAGGAGGCCGTCGGGCCACTCGCTGAGCGTACGTCCGGATTCGGGGTGTTCATCGACGCGCAGCAGGCCGCCGAGCCACAGTGTGTCATCGGGACCGTGTGCGAGTCGCAGCGCGACGGTGGTCGATAAAGCGTGGTTAGTCCACACCGTCGCCAGTATGCGCTGAAGATGAGCGGGTTCGATTGCGGCGGTGCGCATCCGGATGTGGCCGCAGCGTAGGCCCGTCCACTCCTCGTGGATCTCCTCGAGCGGTGATCCGCCGGTCAGCGCGGTGGTCGTCGCGGTCATCTCGGAAGCACTGAGCGCCACCGCACGTAACCCGGTCTCGGTGAGCCGCCGGGCAACTCGTCGGGTGGTTATCGTTGCGGTGCGCATCGCGCCGAGGGCGCCCCCGCCGCGTCGCGCCACCGCATCCGGGCAGTTCGTCGGGTCGAGTCGCAACACCACATACACCGCGCGCTGGGCGGTGGCCGGCAATGGGCCGAGGGTTCCGGCATAGGCTCCGGCGACTGGTCCGGCACCGGCTATCCGATTGCCTTGGGCGATAACGTCGATCGAGGCGAGCCGAATGTCGAAGGGATCGATACATGCGGCCAGCGTGGGCAGCGGCAGCAACTGGCCGTTGCCCGGTTCGGGTACCGCGCCCGCCGGGGTGAAGTATGTCGGCGCGGGGTCATCGGGGAAGACCCGCAGCATCGTGATGAGGGTGCCGCCGGACCACCGCGTGCCGATGAATCCGTCATGCACCGGGTGGGCGGCCCGCATGGGCTGCTGGGAGATCGGGATATCGAATGGGGCGGGGGTGGGGTCTGTGGATCGGCGCCGCAGTCGTGCCCAGCGGAAGCCGACGTGTCGTGCCGTGGTGGCGGCCACGGACCGGTGTGTGCCGAGTGGGATGAAGGCGGTGGCGATCAGCACCGCGGCGGCCAGTGCGAGCTGGCCGAGGCGGCTATCGGATGCTGCCCAGATCAGCAGGCCGACCGCGAATAACAACTGCACGCCAATCACCGTGGCCAGCCCGGGCAGGTGTGGCGCGCGGCGCCCGCCGACACCACTCATCGGCGCTCTCCTCCACATTCGGTGCGGCCGGAACCTCCCAGTCGGTCGCTGATGTGAGCTAGGCTACTCCCGCGATGCTGTCCGATGTGCGACGAATATGGTGAAAATCCCATTTTGTGGATGACGGTGTGGATGGTGAGGAGTAATTGGGAGTCGGGGAACCATCGGCGGGTATCTGTCGTCTGACCCGACACGAACCGGCTGTGACACGAACCGGCTGTGACA
>JASGFW010000094.1:0-16007 GCA_047605305.1 Gordonia sp. (in: high G+C Gram-positive bacteria) | reverse complement strand
AACGCGGTGAACCAGCCCAGCGTCCGAGACAGATCAACACCATCGACGAGCCTCTCCTCACGGCCGTGACCCTCGACATCAATGAACAGCCGTCGCTGCCCGTCGCGCGCGTGTACCGCGCCGATCGCCACGGCGAGCGTGCCGAGCAACACCTCCGTCGGACCGGTGTTATAGAGCTTCGGCAGCCGGGATACCACCGCGGCGGCAGGGACGTCGACCTCAAACCGCTCGACGTGGGCCGCGGTGTCGGTGGCCGGGTCGAGCGGGCGGGTGCCGATCCGCACCTCGTTCGCGGTGGCGGCCGGATGCTCGAAGGAGGAGAAGCCGGCGGCGAGATCTGCGTCGCTCGCGCGGTCGCGCAGCGCGCACGCCCACTCGCGGAACGAGGTTGCCTCGGGTTCCAGCTGTACCGCGCGCGCGGCACCGACCTGCTCGAACGCCACGCGCAGATCGTCGATCAAGATTCGCCACGAGACGCCGTCGATCACCAGGTGATGAATCACCAGGACCAGGCCGTCGCACTCGCCGTCGGGAAGCCCCCGGACCAGCAGGGCGCGGATCAGTGGGGCGGCGTGAGGATCCAGGCTGCGCGCTGCTTCAGGATTCAGGTCGCGTGCCGCGTGGGCCGCGTACTCGGTGACCCGGCCCTGCACCGCCGCGGCGTCTAACCCGGCCGGGAGCGTGACCTCGGTAATGTCGAGTGCTGTGCCGGAGCGGTCGCGCGGTGCGACACGGATACCTTCTGCGTAAATACCTTCTGCGCCGGCACCTTCTGCGGTGAGGGCGGCGCCGAGTATCGGATGCGCGTCGAACACCGCGGCGAGAGCTTCGGCGAGGAGCCCGCGATCGATGCCGGCCGCCACGCGCAGGACACGTGCCTGGGCGAAACCTCCGAGATGACCGCCGCGCAGCACACGCCGCATCAGCGGGGTCAGCGGGAGATCGCCGTAGGCCCGGGACGGATCGGCCGGGACGGCGGCACGCTGCTCACCATGGGCCGCGTGCCCGGCGAGCGCACGCGGCGTGCGGAGCTCAAAGACATCGCGCGGAGTCAGCGCGAGACCGAAGGCGCGGGCTCGGGACGTCACGCCGATGGCGATGATGCTGTCACCGCCGAGAGAGAAGAAATCGTCATCGGCGGTCACCTGATCGAGGTCGAGAAGCTCCGCGACGATCTCGCAGAGAATCCCTGCGGGCGAGTCGGTGGCGGTCACCGGCGGTGCCGCCCGCTGGGTCCACGGATCTGCCAGCGCACCCCGGTCGGTCTTGCCGCTGGGAGCACACGGAATGCCTTCGACCGGAACGAATACGCCCGGCACGAGGTGTGCCGGCGCGATCGCGGAGGCGGCCGCACGCAGCGCGGAGAAATCATTGCCGGTGGTGCCGGTGAGGTAGGCAACCAGGCGGCGGGCGCCGGCGGGCGAAATCCGCACGTCGGCCACGATCTGATCGGCATGGAACCCGGCCGTGCGGGCCGCGCGCGCCAGCAGCGCCTCCACCTCGCCCAGCTCGACGCGGTAACCGGCGATCTGGACCTGATCGTCGGAACGGCCCAGATAGTCGAGACGGCCATGGGCGTTCCACCGGACCAGATCACCGGTCCGGTAGAGCCGTCCGCCACCCCCAAACGGATTTGCGACGAAGCGCTGGGCCGTCAGAGCGCTGCGGCCGAGGTAGCCGCGGGCCAACTGCGGCGTCGCGAGGTACAACTCGCCGGGTGCCCCCTCGGCGACAGGTTGCAGATGGCGGTCGAGGACGTGCAGCACCGACCCACGCGAGGGCACACCGATCGACGGTAGCGGGGTGTCGGAGACCTCGGTGAAGGTGATCTCCACGGTCGCCTCGGTGGGGCCGTACAGATTGAACACGGTGACGTCGGTCCGGCCGGTGAGATCCGACCACAGCGCCGGCGGGAATGCTTCGCCGCCCGTCGAGAGGTATCGGGGGAGGTGCCGGCCAGCGGTGCGTTCCAGGAGCCCGGCGCGTACGTAGGCGTCGATCAGCACCGGCACGGCGTCGACGTAGTCGATCCGCTGTGCGCGCACATACTCGACCACGAGGTCTGCGTCGGTCACGTCGGCGCGATCGATGAGGTGGATCTGATGCCCGGCGCATAACCAGGCGATATTCGCCACCGACGAGTCGAACGAGAGGGTGTGGGTGCTCAGCAGCCGCTGCGCGGGCTGCTTCATGGTGAAGTGCCGGTGCGAGCCGAGGAGGGTAGCGATCGCGCGGTGGCTGATCATCACACCCTTGGGCAGCCCGGTGGACCCGGATGTGTAGATGACGTAGGCGAGCGCATCGGGGTGCGGATAGGCCGGGGGAGTGCCGAACGCCCCAGCCTCGCCCGGCTCTTGCAGCGTGCCCGGCTCGGCCAGGGTGTCCAGGTCGAGGATCACGGTGTCGCCGGAGAGCAGATCGTCCCCGGAGAGCACATCGTTGAGGACGCCGCGGGCCTCGGACGTCACCAGCACCACGCGCGGGGCGCTGTCGGCGAGCTGATGGGCGATCCGTTCGCCCGGGTACTTCGGGTCGATCGGGACGTATGCGCCGCCGGCCCGCCAGATTCCCAGGATCGCCGACCACGCGGCCGCCGATGTCTCGGCGACGACGGCGACCAGATCGTCGGTCCCGATGCCGTGTGTAGCCAGCGCCGCGCCGATCCGGGCGGCGCGGTCGGCAAGCTCGGCGAAGGTCAGGGTGCCGTCATGACCGACGATCGCGACGTCATCGGGACGTGCGGACACGGTCGCGTCGAATAGCTCAAGGATGCTCGTCGCACCCGCCGGATTCGGGCCGCCGTCGCCGAGTGCTCGCACTGCCGCCCGCTGCGTCTCGGTCAGCAGCGGCAGGCTCGCCAGCGGCCGTCCGGGATCCGCGCCGGCGAATTCGTCGATGAAGGTGGATAACCCGGTCAACAGGCTCAGCAGGGCGGCATCGTCGTACCTGTCGGCGTCGGCGTCGATGATCAGTTCGGGCCGGCCGTCGGGTCCGGCCGACACCGTCACCGAGAAATCCTGGGTGGGGCCGCGCTCGATCGAGTGGACGATGGCGGGCACACCGCCGAAATCGAGCCTGGTGGCGAATGGTTTGACGTTCACCACGGTGCCGACGTGCCGGGTGAATCCGGTGGTCAGGGTCGGGCGGGCGCCGGGTACCGCGGCGCCGCGATACCGCTGGTGCGCCGACACCGTACGCATCGCGGTCGCGGTGGCGTCGATGAGTTCGGCGATCCGATCTCCCGGGCCGGCGGGAATGGTCAGCGGGACGAGATTGACCGCCGAGGTCGGCACGCGTGCGCTGGCGAGGCCGAGCCGGTTCATCAGTAGAAAGCCCAGGGTGTGCTGCTGCTCGCCGGTCCGCCGGGCGAGGAATCCGGCCACCGCCGCGGTGACGACGGCGGCCCAGTTGCCGGGGCCGGCGGGATTCGTCAGGGGCGCCAACATGCGCCGGGCGCTGCGGACCGACCGGGCCTGGGCAGCCCCCTCCGGCGCCGGAGTGGCCCGGGCGAGCTGGGCGGCCCAGAAATCGGCGTCGTCGCGCGCCCGGTCAGATCCGAGATAGGTGAGATCTTGGTCGACGACGTCGCGGATCGATCCAAGCGGCCGCCCGAGATCGGGGTGACTGCCGGCAGTTACGCTGACGCTCGCTAGCTTCCGGTAGATCTCCGCGCCGCGGCTGAACACCAGCGACAGGCCGTAGGCGTCGATCAGCGCGTGATGGGCGGCCAACACCCAGAAGACCGTGTCACCGGAATGCAGGAGCCACTGGTGCACACCGGGTTCGGTCCGCAGGTCACGTGCGGTGGCGGTCCAGCGCTCGACGTGGCGACGCAGCTGCGGCCACAGGTCGCCGGGGGCGAGTTCGATGACGTCGGGCGGTGCGAGGACGAACGCTCCGGGCTCCTGCGTAACGCCGTGCGCGGTCTCGTGGAAGCGGGTAGTCAGGGCGTCGGATTCGGTAACGGCCAGGTGGACGGCGCGAGTCAGCGCGGCCAGATCGACGTCGCCGGTGAGCTCGACCGCGTCGCACACGTTGAAGGTCGGGTTACGCGGATCGAGGGTCTGGCCGAACCACAGCGCGGCCTGACTCATGGTGAGGTCGATGCGGTACGCCCCGTCGCCGCTGGTCTTCTCACCCGGGATGTCCCGGCCACTCATGGGTTGATCTCCTCCGGATCCAGGAACGTGCGCAGCGTCGGACCCCACCCGGCGATCGCATCGGGTGCGAGCAACTCGCCGTGCGTCCAGGGAGCCGTCAGATGGCGATACGCCCCGAGCGTTTCGCCCCACGTGGCCAGCGAGGCGGCCGGTTGCGCTTCGATGAACAGGACGGGGGACGTCACCGGGGTCTGCGGGGCGCGCAGCTGACGCATGATCTCCAGCGACCAACTGCTCGAATCCAGGATCGCGCCGATCAGATCCGCATCCAGTCCGGCGAAGATCGAGTCGCCGGCATAGATCAGCGCGATCGCCTCATCCCGGGTGAGCGTGGCGGCGCGCTCCGGTGCAACGGCCACGCCGAGTGCGCCCAGCGCGGAGGCGTCCGGGGAGAGCGTGTCGAGGTAGGCGTGATATTCCGGCGGGGACGACGCGAACGCATCCAGCAGGACGAGCGATTCGACGCTGCGGCCGCGGTCGACGAGTTCGGTGGCCACCGCCGGTGCCAGCGAGCCGCCGAACGACCAGCCAGCCAGCACCACCGGACCGGTGGGCACGGCATCGCACACGCGGTCGGCGAAATAGCTGACGGCTGCCGCAAGATCCTGCGGCACCGGAGCTCCGCTGATCTGCGGAGCCTGAACGGCATAGAGTGCGCGGTGCGTCGCCAGATGCGGCAACAACTGTCCGAAGCGCCAGCCGAGACCTGTTCCGGGCGGGAGCACCACGACCGGCGCCGCGTCTGTGGCACCGGCCCGGAAGCCGATCACCGGTGCGCGGAGCCGGTCCGCGGCATCCTGCTCGCCATCGAGGATGGCGGCGATCGCGGCGATGGACGGATCGGTGAATACCGCCGACACGCCCAGTGTCACGCCGAGTCGGGACCGAACCGCATCGGCGAAGGCCATCAGTGCCAGTGAATGTGCGCCCAGGTCAAAGAGATTGGCATCCACGTCGACCTCAGGGAGACCGAGGGTTTCCGCGGCAATCTCGGCGAGGACTCGCTCCAGCAGCGAACCGGCCCGCGTGCCCGAGGCGAGCGGCACCTGCGGCTGCGGCAGCGCCTTGATGTCGCGTTTGCCGTTCACGTTCACCGGAATCTCGTCGATCCAGGTGAACGACGACGGCACCATGTATGCGGGCAACCGGCCGGCCAATGCGCGGCGCAGTTGCGCACTCGCCGGTGCCGGACCGTCTGCGACGAGGTAGGCCGCCAGCGTCGTGGCAGCCGATTCGCCGCGGGCGACGACGACGGCCAGGCCCACGCCGTCGATCTCGGTGAGCGCCGCCTCCACCTCGGACGGTTCGACGCGATACCCGCGCACCTTGATCTGAAAATCGGTGCGGCCCAAATAGTCCAGCAGTCCGTCGGAGCGTCGGCGCATCAGGTCGCCGGTCCGGTAGAGCCGTTTGCCCGGCTCGGCGGGATGGGCGACGAAACTCATCGCAGTCAGCCCGGGACGATTGTGATAGCCGCGCGCCAGGCCGTCGCCCTCCACATACAACTCCCCGGCGACTCCCGGCGGCACCGGGCGCAGCCACGGATCGAGCAGATGTACCACGGTATTGCTGATCGGGCGTCCGACGGTGGGCGTGGCCGAATCCGTCGTGCCGCCGCCGAGGGTGTTGATCGTGTACTCGGTGGGCCCGTAGAGGTTGTAGCCGAGGGTGTGCGGTGCCTGCGTCAGGGCATCCCACACGCCGGTGCCGACGGCTTCGCCGCCGAGCAGGACGAGGGCGGGTGCGTGGCCCGATCCGGTGTCGAGTAACCCTGCGCCGATCAGGTATTCGGCGTAGGTCGGCGTCACGTTCACGACGTCGACGTGCCAGCGATCGCAGTAGGCGACCAGCGCCTGCGGGTCGCGTCGCAGGTTCTCATCGCAGACGTGCACGGTGTGGCCGTAGGTGAGCCACAGCAGTTCCTCCCACGACATGTCGAAGGCGAACGACACGGTGTGCGCCACCGTCAGGCGTTCGAAGCGGGAGAGTTCGACCGACGGACGGAAGATTTCGTCCTCGTGATTGAGGTACATGTTGGTGAGTCCCCGGTACCCGGTGACCACGCCCTTGGGCTTACCCGTCGAACCGGACGTGTAGATCAGGTATGCGGGGTGATCGAGGCGGTCACGTCGGTCACTCGCGAAGCGGCCCAGTTCGGAGTCGTCGAGCGGATGCGCGGGCAACTCATCCAGGCGCTGGCGCACCGCCGGATCGCGCAGGGCGATCGGTGCGGGACCGTCGGCGAAGATGTGGGCGAGTTCGGCGTCGCCAGCGCCGGCGGTCAGGGCGACGGCGGGGCGCGCGTCGTCGACCAGACCGCGCAGCCGCTCGGCCGGATGGACCAGTTCCAGCGGCAGGTATGCCGCGCCGGTCCGTAGCACCGCGAAGAGCGCGACCACCATCTCGATGGACCGCTCGATCGCCAGCGCCACCACGACCTCCGGCCCGGCACCCTCGGCGAGCAGCAGCCGCGCCAGCCGGTTGATCGCGGCGTCGAGTTCGGCGAAGGTCAGCTCGCGTTCACCGAAGACCAGTGCGGGCGCATCGGGGTGCGCGGCGGCGGTGGCGGCGAGCATCTCCGAGACCGAGAGTTCGGGGACGTCAAGGGTGCGCCCGCGCTGCGGCGCTTCGGCGGCGGCGATCGGCAACCGCGCGAGGGGAGTGTCATCGACGTCGGCCGCCGACAATGCCGTGAGCAGGACGAGTAGATCGGCCGCGAGACCGTCGGCCGTCACATCGTCGAGCAGGTCGGTGCGGGTTTCGACGGTCACCGCCAATTCGGGACCGGGAGTGAGCACGACGGTCAGGGCGAAGTGCGTGTGATCGTCGCTGCGGTGCCCGGTGACCCCATGCTCGGCGCCGAGGGTGTCGTCGCCGATGAAGTTCTGCAGCACCATCAGCACGTCGAACAGTGCCGGGGTCCGGACGGCGGATGCGATCTCGCCCAGGCTCATCCATTCGTGGTCGAAGAGTTCCAGGCGGGCGGCCTGCTGTGCGCGCAGAAATTCGCTGACGGTGGCGCCCGGCGTGAGCATGGCACGCACCGGCACGGTGTTGAGGAACATGCCGATCGCGCGCTCGGCGCCGTCCACGTCGGTGGGCCGGCCGGCGACGGTCTGGCCGATGGCCACATCGGTGCGCCCAGACCAGCGGCCGGTTACCAAGAGCACGGCCGCCGACAGGACCGTGTTGAGGGTGACGCCCGCACGCTGCGCCGTCGCCGACACCCCCTGTGTCTGTGCCGCCGACAACGTGTGACGCACCACGCGGGTGCCGCCGCGCACCACCGGATCGGCGCCGGGCGCCAGCAGCGACGGTTCGTCGTAGCCGTCGAGGTAGGTGGTCCACGCGGCCACCGCGGCGTCGCGGTCGCGGGCGGCCAACCAGCGCAGATAGCGGGCGAAGGCCGGCTCGCCGGTGACCGGTAGCGCCGTGCCCGCGTAATGGGCGAGCAGCCCGCCGATGAAGACGCCATTCGACCAGCCATCCCAGATCAGGAAGCGTCGCGAGATGACCAACACGTCGCCCCCGGTGCGGCGGACCAGGGTGGCGCGCCACAGCGGCGGTGCGTCCAGACGGAAGGGTCGGATGCGGTCGGCGGCGATCACATCGTCGGTGGCCGCGGCCAGCTCGTCGCCGCGCAGCGCACGCAGATCGGTGACGTCCAGTGGCGGCGCGAGGCGCTCCAGTACGTACTGGACCGGTGCCGCGAGACCGTCGTGGGTGAATCCTGAGCGTAGCGGCGGGTGGTCGGTCATCAGATCGCTCAGCGCCCGGCGCAGTCTGCGCGGATCGAGTGCGCGATCGAAGGTGAGGACGAACTGTGCGTTGTAGACGTCGAGATCACCGGAGACGACGGACTGGAAATAGAGTCCCTCCTGCAGCGGCGAGAGACCCCAGACCGCGGCGAGAGGTGCGCCGGTGCGCTGCGTGAGGGCACGGAGATCGGCGTCGGTGATCGCGGCGGCGACCAGATCGTCGTTGCCGGGCAGCGGGAGGTGGCGCTGGTCGGCGGCTGTCTCGGCGAGCACGGTGAGCGCCGCACCCGCAGCCGACAGCAGCGCTGTGGCATCGGCGTCTGCAGGCGTCGCCGACAGACATACGTCGATCGCACCGTCCCGCAGGATCAGCGTGAGGCCGGGCCGGGTGTCGGCGGCGTGCCGCAGTTCGAGATCCCCGCGCCGGTCGTCGACGGCGATCGTGAACGCCCGCGGGTGCGCGGCCAGGGCCGGACCGGCCTGCGGGTGCAGATGCCGGAGCAGCCCGAATCCCGGGGGCATGGCGGCCAGTGCGGAGCGCGCCGCGGTGAGCATGCGGGCGGGATCTGTCTCGGCGCCGACAGCGATCGGTACGCCGTTACTCAACGCGAGCGTGCTGCGTGCCCCACCGCAGTCGAGGTCGTCGCGGCCGTCGCGGATCAGTTCCAGCACCAGCGCGGACTGCTCGGGATTGTGGGGATGCACCGGGGTGTGGCCGGTGGTGGCCAGCGCCAGTGCCGCCGTCGCCAGCGCGACGGCTTCCGGGGTTAGGCCGACGGGTGCGAATACGTCCGGATCGACGGTGACCGTCGTTATCAGCGGCTCGGGTAGCGGCTCGGCGAGCAGCGTGAGCGGGGTGAGCGCATGCCAGTGATCCAGGTGTGCGAGCACCTCCGGGGCCATCGCCCGGGCGGCATGGGCATCGAATAATTCCTGTGGATCCTCGGGTGCGGGCAGCGCCAGTGGCGTGTTGGTTGCGATGGCCGCCCAGGCGGTCTCGGCGTCGTCGCGCAGAATGCGGCGTCCGGCCGGATCGACGAGCAGCGGATGTGCGGCGACGACGAGCGAACCGGGGGCATGGCCCCGTCCGGGAACCCATGCCGTTGCCACGCCGCCCGGCACACCGCTCCACCCGGCTTCGTGTAGTCGGGCGAGCAGATCGGTGCGCTCGCCCGCGCGGGCAGGCTCGACGACGGCCAGTGCGGCACCGCCGACAGCGGGCCCCGGAATGAACTCCCAGAGCCCCGGCGCAAGGCGTTCGACGCGCAGCGACAGCTCGGGATGGGCCGCGGCAAGGGCATCGACTACGGCACGGACCTGCGCTGATTGGGTGTGCGGCGGGGTGGGCAGGGTGAAGATCGTGGCCGATTCGAGCGCCGGGTCGGTGCTAGCGGGATCGGTGCTGGTCGGGTTGCTGTGTGCCGGATCATCGTGGGTGAGGACCCATTCCTCGACGCCCGGCAGCGTGCCGGTTAACGGCGGGGCAGCGGGGTCTGTGTCGGCCCCCGGTGTAGGCAGCAGAGGGTGTGCCAGTACCGATTCCAGCGGCGGGCCCAGTATTGAGTCCGGGGCGTCGAGAAGTTCACGGAGGAACGCCGCGAACTCGTCCGCGATCGCCGACATCTCGGCGCGCTGGGAACCCGGACCGTGGAAGAAGACCGCCACATCTCGGGCGGCGGCGTCCACTTCGAAGAAGACGTCGATATCGCCGGTGGGGCCGGAGGAGAGGATATCGAGTCGAGCGTCCAGGCCGGCGGCGGAGAATGCCCGCGTGGTGATCGGCAGGATATTCGCGCCGACGCCGAGCGGCCCGGGGGCGGCACCGGCCTGGTTCAACGCGCGCCGGAGGTCTTCGCCGCGGAACCGGCTGTGGCCAGCGGCCGTGCTCAGGGTGACGTCGATGTCGGCGGCCAACTGCCGCCAGGTGGCCCCGGCACGCAGCCGCACGCGCAGCGGCAGCACCGTGGCCATCGTGCCGATGTGGCCGCGCAACTCGGGTGTGAGGCGTCCGGACATCGGGGTGGCGAGCACGATGTCGTGCTGCCCGGTGCGGCGGTAGAGGAATCCGGCCAGGCCGCCCAGCAGCAGACCCGCGGTGCGCACACCGAGTTCGCGGCCGCAGGCATACAGGCGCCGGCGCTGTTCGGCCTCCAGCGGTACCGGCAGGATTTCGGCACGACGGGCGACGGACTCGACGCGGGGCAGTAGCCGCGGTGCCGACGGAGCCCCGGCGACGTGGTCGAGCCAGAATCGGCGATCGTCGTCGAAGGCGGGCGAGTTCCGGTACTCCTCGTCGGAGCGCACCAGCATGTCCAGCGCCCAGCGTTCCTCCGCCGTGGCGGCTGGGTACGCCTGCGCCGCAGCGGATCGTCGTCCGTAGCGGGTCAGGGCGGATGAGAGCACCAGGCCGACGGCGGTGCCGTCGAGAACGAGGTGGTGTGCGCTCAGGAAGGCCAGGTTGTGGTCGTCGGACAGTCGCAGGACGCTGGCCCGCAGCAGCGGACCGGAGGAGGTGTCGTACGGGATCAGTAGGGCCTCGTCGATCCAGTGCCGGGCCGCCGATTCCGGATCGGGCTCTCCCCGCAGATCGATCACCTCGCACCGGATATCGTGCTCGATCACCTCCTGCCACAGCTGGCCACCCTGCACGACGACGCGCACCCGCGCCGCCTCCGCGCGATCGAGAGTGGCATCGATGGCCTTGGTCAGCGCGACGATATCCACTGGTCCGCGCGCATGTGCCACCAGCGCCGTCGTGTAGGCGGTGGCATCGTCGGTGGCCTGATCGGCCATCCAGATCTCGCGTTGCGCGGCCGTCAGTGCAGCGATCGCGCGGTGCCGGGCCAGAGTGGGGGAATGCTGGTCCAAGGTCATCGGCTGACGGATTTCGCGTCCTTCACCGCGGTCGAGATGTCTGCCGCCTGACGTTCGACAGCCGCCGTGGTGTAGGCGTATGGCGTGCGGTAGGGGAACAGGTTTCCGGCCTTGACGGCGGGCAGCGCCGCGAAGGCCGGGTTATCGAGCAGCGCCTTGGTGCGCTCGGTGGGCTTACCGTCGTAATCGGCCTCATAGAACAGGACATTCGCCGACGACAGCCGGTTCAGTCCCTCCAGCGACACCTGCTCGTTGTAGCGGGCCGGGTGCTTGTCGACGCCGTCGAAGTAGGTGAGGCCGGCCAGGGTAAGACGCTGGTAGGTCAGCGATTTGTTGGTCGCGATCTGGAAAGTGCCCGGCTCGGCGGAACCCTCCACATAGGCGACAGTGCCGAGTGTGGCGATCGTGTCCTTGTGGTTCGTGGCGATCGCCTTGAGCTGATCGTCGACGCCCGCGAGGCGCTTCCTGGCGAACTCACCGCAGCCGATGGCGTCGGCGACGTTCTGGTAGTTGGCCCAGACCTGGGTCGGTTCCTGGATCTCGAAGGCGACGGTCGGGGCGATCTGCTTATTCACCTCGTTGATCGCGAGCTTGTCGGCGACGTCTTTGCGTACGTAGGTAATCACCAGGTCAGGGTTTACCGACACCACCTTCTCGGTGTTGACACCCGCGGTGATCGAACCGATGTCGGGGACGTCTTTGACCTTGGCCAACTCGTCCGGGGTGGCGTTCTTCTTGTAATCGTCGACCATCCCGACCGGGACCACGCCGAGATCGAGCAGCTGGGTGCCGACGAGCCAGCCGGATACGATCCGCGCCGGAGCCGCAGGAACCTTGACGTCGCCGAGATAGGTGCCGGTCACCGTGCGCTCGCCGGTCGGCTGCCCGGACGCGCACGGCACCGCCGCGTGAGCGCCGCTCGGGGAGGCATCGTCGTTGGTGCTGCTGCAGGCGGCGAGGAGGATGCCGCCGACCAACGCTGCGGTGGCCAGGCGCATGCGGCGCGGAGAGGTTGTGGCTGCCACCGTGAGATTCCTTCGCATCAGTGTTCGGCCGGATGCCCGGCCGTCGGTCGATCTGGGGTCGCTCGCATCCCCCCCGGAAGATAACCGGGGAGCGAGCACGACTAAGGGTAGGTTAACTCAGCTGGCCACTCACATTGGCTGTGGCCCGGCCGCGTAATGCCGCGCCGATCTCCGCGCCGATCGCCGCCGCATCGTCCGCCGTGAATACCGCCGACGACCAGGTCACTTCGACGACCAACTCGCGGCGCCCGGCTGTGTTCTCGATACGTCCGGCTGTGTTCTCGATACGTCCAGCGGTGTTTTCGATACGTCCATCTATGGTCAGCGGATGGCCGACACTGAGATCCGCGGACGGTGTGGTTCGGGTCCACCGTGACTGGGGGGCGGGCTGCCAGGGACGGTCGCCGGTAAAGGTCATGCCGCCGAGGTAGTTGACCAGAACCTGGGCGTGCGGTGCCGCCGCCAGCACCCGCTGGGTGCGCCGATTGCAGTAGCGCGCCAGGCCGTAACCGTATCCCGGAGTCGCCAGCTGATTAGCGATCGACGCATGCGGATCCGGTGCGGCGGGGTCGTAGCGCACCGGCCACAACGCGGTGAGCCAGCCCACCGTTTCGGAAAGATCAAATCCGGGAAGATCGGCGCCGGAGAGCAGGTCGCGGCCGTGTCCTTCGACGTCGATCAGGAATGGGGTTGATTCGCCACGCCAGCGCGCCAATCCCGCCGCGACGGCCGCCACGAAGTCGGCGGCGACCGAGGCGGTGTCGAGATAGCGCTCGGTAGCGTGCGCATCGAGCCGGATCTCGGCGGTGCGCAGATCTGCTTGCGTCCCGTAGGCGGTGCCCGGATACAGCGGTGCCGCATCCGCGAGCAGGGTGCGCCACCGGGTGGCTTCCGCGACGGTCGACGGTGCCGCGGCCAGTGCGGCCACCGCATCGGCGTAGCCGGTGAATGAGGTGACGGGGCCGGGTAGCGGCGCGCCCGCGGCGAGATCATCGAGCAGAATTCGCCAGGAGACCGCGTCGACGGCCAGATGGTGCGCCACGAGCACCAGCCACGCCTGCTGTGGGCCGAACACCGCAGCCGCCTGAATGCAGCCGCTCGTGGTCGGGTCGAGCCGCGCATGCGTTTCGGCGGCGATCCGGGCGAAGTCGGCTTCGGTCGGCTCGGCGTCACACCGGTGCACGCTCAGAATGTCGCGCGCGGGCAGTGCGTCGGTGGGTAGCGGCCGGACCGACCAGACGCCGCCGGTCACCGCCACGTGCAGCCGCAGGGCCTCGTGCCGGGCAAGTACACGATCGAGCGCGGCCTCCAGTTGTGCCGGATCGAGATCGCGCGGCAGGGTTACGGTGACCGACTGCGCCAGCGACTGCCAGCGCCCCGATCGTGCCGCGAGCTGCGCGATGATCGGGGTCAGCGGCACCGGCCGGTCGGCTACCGGCGGCGCGGCGGCCGTGTTCCCGGCCCCGGTGGTGTCGGTGGTGTCGGTGGTCTGGAGGGTGCGGGCCACACCGGCCAGTCCGGCCACCGTCCGCTGATCGAAGATCTGCCGGATGTCGATGTCGAAGCCGCGACGGCGGAGCCTGTTGATCACGGTGATCGCGACGATGCTGTCGCCGCCGAGCGCGAAGAAGTCGTCCTCGCGGGCGGCGGCACCGGGCAGGCGCAGTACCTCGCCGAAGATCTCGGCGAGTGCTTCCTCGGCCGGTCCGGCTGCGGCGGCACCGCCGACGGTGATCACCGGATCGGGCAGCGCACGACGATCGAGTTTGCCGTTGGTGGTCACCGGCAACTCGTCGAGCAGGATCAGGGTGGCCGGAATCAGGTGTGCCGGCAGTTCGTCGGCCACCGCCCCCAGCAGCGATGCGGCGAGTGCCTCCCGATCTGCGTCCTGATCGGCGGCGACGCCATAGGCGACGAGTATCGTCCGCCCGTCGGCCGTGGTGTGGCCGAGACAGACGACGCGGCGTAGCGCACCGGTCGATAGCAGTGCCGCCTCGACCTCACCCGGTTCGATCCGCTGCCCGCGCAGCTTGATCTGGGCGTCGCTGCGGCCGGCGTATTCGAGCACGCCGTCATCGGTCCAGCGGGCGATGTCGCCGGTCTGATACATCCGCTCACCGACGGCGAACGGCGACGCGACGAAGCGGGTCGCGGTCAGCCCTGGGCGCCCGGCATAGCCGCGCGCCAGCTGGACACCGGAGAGATAGAGGTCGCCCCACAGGCCGACCGGCCGCTCGGCGAGGTCGGCGCCCAGGACGTGCACGCCGGTGTTCCAGACCGGGCCGCCGATGGGCACGCTCGGTCCGGTCAGATCGGTCACGTCGATCTCGGTGACGTCGATCGCGGCCTCCGTCGGGCCGTACAGGTTATGCAGCCGAACCTGACCGAACCGCTCGCGCACCCCGTCGCGGGCCGCCGCCGACAATGCCTCGCCCGAACACAGGATGCGGCGCAGATCGGGCAGCGGGTCATCGGGGCCCCCAGTATCAGGGCCTTCAGTGAGGAAGGCGTGCAGCAGCGACGGGACGAAGTGCACGGTGGTGATCCGCTCCGCGCGCAGTACCTGGGCGATCCGTGCGGGTTCGCGATGCGCGCCGGGCGGCGCCATCACGAGGGTCGCGCCCGCGATGAGCGGCCAGAACAATTCCCACACCGAGACGTCGAAGCCGGTCGGGGTCTTATGCAGTACGCGCTCGCCGACGGTGAGACCGAAGCGGTCCTGCATCCACAGCAGCCGATTGACGATCGCACGATGATCCACGACGACGGCTTTGGGTGTACCGGTGGAACCCGACGTGTAGATCAGGTAGGCGGCGCGGCGGTCGGGGAGCGAGCCCGGGGTGGGCAGGGTGGTGGTGGCCGCGTCATTGGTCTCATCGGACCGGCTGTCGGGCGCACCGAGTGAATCCACCGTCACGAGTGGGGCACCGCCCGTGTGTGTCGCTGGATCGTCGGTGATGATCGCCGACACAGCCGCGTCGTCGAGGATGAAGCGACGTCGGTTGGCGGGGTGGTCGCGGTCGAGCGGGAGGTAGGCCGCGCCGACCCGCCCGGCGGCCAGTACGGCCACCGACAGGGCCACCGAGCGGGGCAGGTCGACGGCCACCACATCGTCGACGCCTACCCCGAGAGCGGCGAGCCGGCGGGCAAGTCGGTCGGTGGCGGTCCGCAGTTCTGCGTACGTCAGGGTGGTGCCATCCGCCACGAGGGCGGCCACGTCGGGGTGGGCGCGTGCCGCCGTGTCGAGGAGGATCGTCAGATCGGTGTCGCGGGGCAGGTCGCGTGCGGTGTTGTTGGCGCGGTCGAGGATGCGGCGGTCGTCGGCGGAGAGCAATGGGAGTTCGCTGAGCCGGGAGTCCGGGTCGGCGACCATGGCGCCGATCGTCGCGGTGAGCACCCCGGCGAGTCGCTCGACGGTGCGGGTGTCGAAGACGTCCCGTGCGAACTCGATTCGGCCGGAGATCGCCGGGCCATCGGCGTGTTCGAGGAATTCGACGGTCAGATCGAATTTCGCGCCGCCCGGTGCCACCGGATCGATGCGGGCGTCTAGGCCGGCGAAATCCGGGTCGGGGACGGGGCCGCGATATTGAATAAGTGTTTGGAACAACGGGTTACGGCCAATTCGCCGCTCCGGATCGAGGGTCTCGACGATCTCGGCGAATGGCAGTAACTGGTGATCGAGGGCGCGCAGATCTTCGGCTTTGACCCGCGCCACCATTTCGGTGACGTGCGGGTCGCCGTCGAATCTCGTGCGTAGGACAACGGTGTTGGTGAACATGCCGATCACCGCTTCGAGTGCCGGATGCGTGCGGTTGGCCACCGGAGTACCGAGCACGACGTCCGGGTTGCCGGTGATACGTGACCACGCCGCGGCCACGGCGGCGTGCGCGATCATGAACCCGGTGGTGCCGGTGCGGCGGGCCAGCGCTCGCAGGCCCGCACCGAGGTGGTCGGGGAGCCGGAAATCGACGACGCCGCCCCGACCGGTCGGGGCGTCCGGGCGGGGCCGGTCATAGGGAAGTGCCAGCTCCTCGGGCGCACCGTGGAGCATCTGCGCCCAGTGCTGGCGTTCGCGCGCCCGCAGGCTGACACCGTCGGCGTCGGTGGCGGCCAGGGTGTGTTCCTGCCAGCGCGCGGCATCGGTGAACTGGACCACCGTGGCGGCGTCCGCCCGGTTGCCTAGTGCCGCA
>JASGFW010000093.1:0-16056 GCA_047605305.1 Gordonia sp. (in: high G+C Gram-positive bacteria) | reverse complement strand
CTACCTGGCGCGGGCTCGGGGTGTGCAGACCGATGCACAGTCGCTGGTGATCTGCGAAGGGTTCCGAGGCGGTCAGGTACTGCTGGCCGCCGCGCTGGCTGGTCGCACCGACCCGACGGTCGCGATCGAGGACCCGTCTCTGCCCGGGATTGACATCCCTTGGCGCACAGCAGGATGGCGGGTCGTCGACCTTCCTGTTGACGATGACGGGGCGCGTGTCGACCTGCTCACTCCACAGATAGATGTCGTAGTGCTGACTCCGTCTCACCAATTCCCTCTGGGTGGAGCACTCAGCCCCGCCCGCCGACGCCAACTGGCAGCATGGGCTGCGCAGACGGGCGGATTCATCGTAGAAGACGACTACGACGGCGAGTTCCGGTTCGACCGACGTCCCGTGCCCGCGGTGCAACGATCCGCCCCCACACGAGTGATCTATGTGGGCAGCGTCAGCAAAACCCTCGATCCGCACTTGCGGATCGGTTGGCTCGCGCTGCCTCGTGACCTGGTCGCCTCGGTCACCGACGCGGCGCGCGCTCTCAGCGGAGGCGTACCGATCCTGAACCAGCTGGCACTCGCCGAACTAATCGACAGTGGCGACTATGAACGTCACATCCGACGTCAGCGTCGCGAGTACGCCCGCAGGCGGGAACATCTCCGTGAAGCCCTCCGCGACATAGGAATCGACGCACCCGGCATCTCCGCCGGACTACACGCTTGCATTCCCGTCGCAACGCGCCCCGACGACCGTGCCGACGCCATGGTGGCGGTACACCTCCTCGACCGGTACGTTCGCAGTCACCCGATGCCCGCCGCTCTCGTCGTGGGGTTCGGGGCTCCGCCCCGACGCTCCTTCGAGACCGCGATCGACGCCCTCATCCGAGAGCTAGGCCCTCCCGAGCACGTGTGACCTGTGCCAGCTCAGCGATGACGGCGGAGGCTACCCTGCCGTCATCGCATAATCAGCCATGGCAGTGCTTGCTGTTGGGTGCGCTCGGGGGTACGTCAAGGGCGGGGTTGCCGTCGAAGAATCCCACCGGCTTGAGGTGAAATCCGATGTAGGCGACCGGCATTACCGGCCAGTCTTCGGGACGAACGACGTGGTGGGTGCCTACGGTGTACCAGACGACGACATCGGTATTTTCTAGCGAGGCATCGTCTTCAACGTATTTGGGCAGTCCCTGGATTTCCTTTGTCTGGTACATGTAATCGCCCGCGGCATAGAGCTCTTTCGGGTCGTATTTGGTGACCCAGAGCGGATGCTGCACGAAGCGGGCGCGGTCGTAGATCCACGATCCTTTCTGCACAAAGGGTTTCACGACTCCGCGGGGTTCGATCTTGAACGCGGTCTTCTCGCCGAGTTCGTTGTCTTTATCTGATTTCACTACCCAGTAGCGGTTGGTGTCATAGTTCCAGTCACGCGCACCGTGCGACTCGCTGTCAATCAAGGTGTGCTTGGTATACCAGGCGTTCTTCCACGGATTGAGGTTCTCGTCTTCCTCAGGAAGCGAATCAACCTCGTACACAGAGTTATTCACACCATCGACGGTCATATCCATACGTATGTTGAAGAAATGCTGGTGGTGTGGACCGTAGAGTCCCGGGGCGATCATGTTGCCGTACTTGGACGTCTCGCCGGGAGCGATCGAATTGGTGGTGAGGATGCCGGTCAGTTTGACTTCATACTCGATGGAACCGTCGGTGTAGATGTACCAGAAGAAGCCGTATTCATAGTTGCCGACGGTGCAGATCATCGAGATGACAAGCCGGCGAGAGCGCCGCACGGCGGCCTCTTGAGAGCGAAAATCGGTGTGCTTCCACGAGATGCCGAAATCTTCCTCATGCATGCAGATGGCGTTGGGGATGACGACGGGATTGCCATTGGAGTCATTTACCACGCCGTCGAAATAATAGATTTCACCCAGACAGTCGCAGCCGAGGGTTAGCGAGTTGGCCGAGAATCCCATGCCCACCTCGCCCATGTCGAAGACATTCTTGTTGCGCTGGGTCGGTACGTTGTCGCCGTAGGGAACGACCATCTCCGATAGGGCCGCACGCCACAGGATCGGGCGTTTGACACCCCTATGGGTGTAAGAGATGTCATGCAGGAGTAGCCCTTCACGGGCATTGAAGCCGACTCGTAGGTCCCACTTCTGCCACGTGACATTCCACCCGTCGACGGTGAAGCTGGGGCCGTCGGGTTGGGTAATGACGATTTCTTTCAGCCCGTCACGCGGTCCGTCGATCACCGGGCGATTATCGGGATCGCCGTACATGAATCGTTCGAGGTAGTTGCCTGATGTGGGCGGCAACGGGACGACGCCGTAATCGTAGACCTCAAGAACTGTATTGGTGGAAAGATCGAATTTCACGATGAGGTTCTCCACCGGGCGCGCATAGCCGTTCTCGCCTGGTGCCGAACGGACGAACGTGAGTGGCCGGCTGATCCAGGGGCTCGTCCCATGCTGATCCTCGTCGCCCCAGTATCCTGCCGGCCAGGGGTCGACCATGCAGAGATCGAAATCCTCGACGCCGCGTTTACGCATGGCCTCCTGCCAGCGTGGGTCGGCCTTGACGCCATTCTCGATGAGTTCGAAGTGGTCGCCGAGATATCCGGGGAAGCGCTCGGGGATCGGGGTGCGGGAGCTGACCTTCTCCGCGTCTAGATCGACGATGATCTCGTAAATGAGTTGTTCGGCGGTCTCGAAGGTGACGGCGAATGCCTCGCGGGCGGGGATCGTGGTGAACACGAGGTCTGCTGGCTTGGTGGGTTCATGTAGTGAGATCGTGACGAATTTGAGTGTTGTGGTCGCGAAGTCGGCAGACTTGATCACGCGCACCGCGGTCTCGATCTCGGCAGCACTCAACGGGGCAAGGGGGTGGGGCATGCGGCGCACACTTTCGGATCAATGGAGTGGGAACCCAATTGACGTTAATCTACAACGTAGATATTAATGTGACACCCACGTTACGTTATATTTCAACGAAGTTGAGTTATCGGAGTGAGGCCAGTACCGAATCGACAAGCCGATCCAGACGCTCTGTGGTGCCCCGCTCGGGCAGTAGCAGTGCGTTGGCTTGGACTCCGGATATCACGGTGAAAATGAGATCTGTCGCTGCAGCGAAGTCGAGGTCGGGGCGTGCTTCTCCATCGTTGATCATCTGCTCGAACATGTGGCCAAACATCGGAATCCACGGCGCAAGACTGTCTTCCCAGAGCTTGCGCAGCTTTTCGTCGTGCTGGGCGTATTGAAAAAATGGGATGACGATGAGCGCTTCGAGGGTAGTGACTTCCTCGAACGGGAATGCCTCGTGTAAGAAGGCGCGCAGCGCCGCGGAGCCGCGCATCTCGTGCCCGCCTGCTTCAGCAAAGCGGGCATTGGTAGCTTCGACGGCGTAAGCCATGACGGCGGCGAGGATTTCGCCCTTGTTGGCAAAGTAGCGTGCCAGTGCGCCATTGGCCATGCCCATCTGTTCGGCGAGATGACGCATGGTGACGGCGTCGACGCCGTCGCGAGCGATCACCTGCCAGGTGGCCTCGACGATCTCGCGTCGGCGTTGGTCGTGATCAACGATCTTTGGCACGGTGTAATAGATTAATGGCTGGACCTACGCTGGACCAGATTTGGCCATGACACCTGGTTTAATCACCCGACGCACAGTGCAACCTCCACTATTTCGTGAAGTACGGGAACGGTTATCCGAGTTGCCGCAGTGCTATCGGATACCCGTGAGTTCCTCCGCGGCATCCACGGTCTGGCTCAACAACATTGCAATCGTCATTGGTCCGACTCCGCCGGGTACTGGTGATAGCGCACGTGCGATATCACCGACACCTGCCGCGACATCTCCGGGTGTGAAGCCCGCATCGACGACGACAGCACCTTCGGCGACCATGTCGCGAGTCAGGAGTCCGGGCTGACCGGCGGCGGCGATCACGATATCCGCTTGGCGGGTGTGGGCCGCGAGATCGCGAGTCTGGCTGTGGCACACGGTTACTGTGGAATTACGGGCGATGAGCATTGCCGCGAGCGGTTTCCCGAGAATGGCCGACCGTCCGATGATTACCACGGTGGCCCCATGTAATGGGACGCCGTAGTGATCAAGCAGCCGGATTATGCCGGCCGGTGTGCAACTGCGATGCCCTGGACGCGACAATGCGGTGGCCGCGAAAGCCAACGAACTGGTGCCGTCAACATCTTTGGCCAGCGGAATCGCGTCAAACGCCGCCCGCTCATCGATCTGTGCAGGCAGCGGATGCGGTAGCAGAATTCCATGGATGCCGGGATCGTTAGCAAGCCCCGTCAACGCGGTGACGAGAGTTGCGGTAGTGGTATCCGCGGGAAGATGGAGCAGCCGGGAACCAAGGCCAAACTGTTCGCAACGTCGGCGCTTCATCGCGACGTATGTCGCAGAGCCGGGATCATCGCCTATCAGCACGGTGGCGAGAGTCGGCGTCACGGGCAGCGCTGCTGCACGTCTGGAAGCGTCGGCGCAAAGGGTTGCGGCGAGCTCTGTGCCGGACAATCTGATGCAATCGGACATGTTGCCTCCTAGGCGTTAATGCCCAGGCGCGCGGCGTGATTCTTCGGCGGGTCGCTCCCCGGTGGTAATCCACCTTCTTGCGCCAGTCGCGACCGCAGCCAGCTTAGCGGAGAAAACCACCGATGGCGAAGATCAACTCCGGTGCGGCCGCGCCGGCCACATCATGACCGGAATCGACGTCGACAACCTTGATCGTGGGGAACTCGTGCCGGATGCGGGCGAGGGCGGCGTCGTCGTAGACCCGTGAGCGCGTGCCGCGTACCACCAGGACCGGAATCCGTGCCGATACCGCGCTGAGCGCAGCCCATCCGTCGAAGCGTGCTGTGAGGTCGCGATGAGGTGAGTGGTCAGGGCCGGGATTCGCGAAGGATGGGTCACGAACGATGTTGACCCATCCGCCATCACGGCGAGCGAAGATTTCTTCGGCCCGCGCGCGGCCGCGTTCCGCGTCGAGTTCGGCGGGATCGCGGCTCGTCGCACGATGTGCTGTGGTGAGGTCGGCGTACACCGGTCCCCATCGGCCCACATGAATGGGTTCGACGGACGACGTCCCGGGAGTGTGGCCGGGGGAGAAGTCAACCAGGACGAGGGCGGCGACGTCGTCGGGATGGGCGTAGGCATAGCGCAACGTGAACGACCCGCCCCGGGAATGACCGACGAGAACCGTTCGCGGCCAACGAGCATCGTGGAGAACGGCGGTGATGTCGTCGAGTTGTGCGGCCACCGAGTAGTCCCGGCTCGCGCTCCACGACGACTGGCCATAGCCGCGGGCGTCATATGTGATGACTTCGCGATCGGTGGCGAGAGCTGCGGCCACGTCAATCCAGTCGGCGGAATCGTAATAGTTGGCGCCATGCGCGATCAGGATCGGCGCAGCGCCGACCCGGCCGAACCGTCGGTAGGCCAGTGTCACATCACCCGAGGTGACACGGTGGATTGGTAGCGGAATCGACGCCGGCGTGTCACGCGACATGTGAGTTGACCCCGAGTTCTGCGAGCAACGTGCGGCGCAACTGCTGATAGGTCGGGTCGGCCGGATCACGCGGCCGGTCGATCGTGACATGTTCAAGGACGCTGATGTGCCCGTCTTTCAACACCGCCACCGTATCGGCAAGCTGGATGGCTTCGTCGATGTCATGGGTGACTAGCAGCACCGATGGCTCATATTGCTGGCATAACCGCGCCACAAGGGCCTGCATCCGTAAGCGGGTCAGGGCGTCGAGAGCCGCGAAAGGTTCATCGAGCAGCAGCAGCTCAGGATTGCGTACCAGGGCGCGGGCGAGCGCCACCCGCTGTGCTTCGCCACCGGATAATGTTGTGGGCCAAGACTTGTCGCGACCAGATAACCCGACCTCGCCGAGTACCCGGGACGCTTCTTCGCGCCGTATCCGCGACCGTCGCTGACCCAGTAGAACGTTCTCCCGTACTCGTTTCGACGCGATCAGCCGCGGCTCCTGGAAGACGACGGTCCGCACATCGGGGGCGATTACGGAGCCGCCATCGACGTGTTCGAGTCCGGCCAGGATGCGAAGAAGAGTGGTCTTGCCGCTTCCACTTGCGCCCAGTAATGCGACGAATTCGCCGGGACCGATATCGAGACTCACGCCGCCGAGTACGGTGCGTTCGCCGAAGACCTTCACGACATCGACGGCACGGGTGGCCGCCCGAGTGAAGGGTGTCTGAGTATGCGGAAGTGTCATCGTCGACCATGCCCTTTCGCGTACGGCAGAAGAATTCTCTCCAGTGCGCGCACGATCAGATCAGCGGTGAGTCCCCACAGTGCGTAGATCAGCACAATGACAACCAGAACATCGGTCTGGAAGTACTGCTGGGCCGAGGTCATCAGAAAGCCAAGTCCCTTGGGTGCGTTACTGAGTTCGGCGACGATCAGTGCGAGCAATGAAATCGACAGCGACACGCGCAGTCCCACCAGGATCGACGGAATCGACTCCGGCACAATCACATGCCGCACGAGGCCAAGCCCCCGCAGGCCGAAAACCCTTCCGGCCTCGACGATCTTGGGATCAACATTGCGCACACCGCTGTGGGTGTTGATATACAGCGGGAATAGGGCGGCCGCAGCGATGATGATGATTTTTGGTCGTTCATCGATGCCGAACCACAGGATCAGCAGCGGGGTGATCGCCAGCACCGGGATCGTCCGCAACATTTGCAAGGTCGGGTCGAGGAGTTGATCACCCAGACGAGACAACCCCGCCGTTACCCCCAGAGCCACTCCGATGACGCCCCCGATGGTGAATCCGATCGCGACCCGCTCCAGTGAGACCGACAGGTTCTCCCACAGCACACCGGTGGAGATGAGATTGGTCAATGCCGACCAGACCCCGGCCGGTGACGGGAATTGCTTGGGGTCGATGGCGCCGCGCGCCGCCGCGATCGTCCAGATCAGGAGAATGGCCACGGGAACCGATGCCCGGAGCGCGATGTCGAGGGTGCGTGAACGGTTCCACACAGTGGCGGTCCGGGCGGATTTGCGCAGAGGCGGAGTGTCGCCTACCGAAGTGTCGGAGGCGAGTGGGGTGACGCTGACGCTCACGACACCACCCACTGCCCGACATCGAAGGTTTGCTTCACCTTTCCGGTACGGCGGAGGAAGTCAAGCGTTGTTTGCACCGTCGCTATGCCGGTCGGGTCCTTGGGGGTGGTCGCGTATTGCCACAAGGTGGCTTGTTCGACGATATCCTGCGGTGAACCGGTGGCTGCGGCGACGAACGCCGCATACGCGCGGTGGTCTTTGGCGATCGCGGTATTACCCGCGTTGATCACCTCCCACACTGCCTTGGGCAGTGTCGGATGCGCGGTGAGGGCGGCCCGGGAAGTCAGCGCGACACTGGTGGCAAGCAGATCCGGGTCATCGACGCTGGCCTTACTCAAAATCGGGAAATCGCCGCGTTGACGCCATATTCCGGCAGTAGTGGCCGGAAGCGGAACAGCGTCGACATCGCCGCGCTGCAACGCGGGCAGTGCGTCGGCGAACAGCATATTGACAAGGTGTACCTTGCCGGAAATCCCGGCACGTTCGAGGACAGCGCGCCCATATTTGTCGAAATTAGAGCCGAATTGGAGCGCAACTGTCTTGCCCGCAAGATCCTTGATGCTGCTCGGACCTCCCTGGCGTCCGAGGAACCAAATGTCGGAGTTAGGTTTTGCGATCGCCAGAGCCGGGACGTCGATGCCGCTGGCCCGAGCCTGAACGGCCGGGGTATCACCGATAATTCCCACCTGGAGATTGCCGGATTGCAGTGCCGCCACGACCGGCGGGCCATTGTTGAACCCGACGAACCGTTGATAAGCGAACCCATATTTTTTGAGAATAGGTTGGGCGAGGCCAAGTTTGACGGCATAACCGAATGGGCTGGTTTCTACTGGTGTTTTGCCCGCCGTTCCGCTCCACGGCTCGCCGACGGATAGCGGAACGAGGCCCGACGCGTCGGAATCAGAGTCCGATGATGAACATGCGGCCAACGAGACTGTCAGGAGTGCTGTGCAGGCTGCTGTCAGTATCCGCGTGGCGCGTCGAGTGAGGGTTCTGGTCACTGTGAATTCCTGGATGTGTCGATGGAGGGATCGGTTGTTTGTGTGCTGCGATGCGTGCTGGGGGTTCGCCGCCACCCGACGCGTTCTCGGTACAGGCCGAGTAGATCGTGTTCGGCGAGGTGGCTTTCATCGCGAAGCGGCGAGTCGGCGGGTTCTGGTGTGCGTGACGGCGCGACGAACAGCGCATCGGCGGGGCAATAGGCCTCGCATTGAAAACATGTCTGGCAGTCGGATTGTCGGGCGATAACCGGTGGCGCGCCGTCCACCGCGTCGAACACATTCATCGGGCAGATGCGTACACAGACATCACATTCGGTGCAGCGCGAGATGCTGAGAACTTCGATCATTTATGGTGTGCTCCTCGCGAGTGTGGCAGTGCCCAGTAGCGGCGTAACCGGGTCCGGGCGCACCCAGATGTCCTCGAGTCCGCCGCTGAGCAGTCGTCGTTGTTGGGCCCGATCCTCGGTGGGATGGTCAACGCGGGTGTGCATTCCGCGCGTCTCGGTGCGCAGCAACGCTGTATGCAATGCCCACCGGCCCATCGCGAGCATCGCGGTGGTTTCCCGGTACTGCTGTGCCTGAGCGGGCGAGTGGGGAACGAAATCGTGCTCGTCCCACAGCCTGTCGAGTAACGCGATGCCGGCGCGTAGCCCATCGTCGGTGCGGAAGACGGACTTGTCTATCGGCAACATCTGGCCGCGGATCTGCTCGGTGATCGCCCCGATATCAACGCTCGACGAGCCGTCCCTAGCCGAACGCAGCCCCTTGGTGCCGCTCGGCGCGAGATCGTCTTCGGGACGGCGGCTCGCGGCGAACTCGGCGGCGCCGCGCCCGGCCCACGTTCCGGTGGCGACGGCCCACGCCAGATTGGGGCCGCCCGCCCCCGTGGCCGCGCCGACGATCCGGTCACGCGCGGCCACATCGCCGGCCGCGAACAGACCCGGTACTCCGGTCCAGGCGCGCCGATCCAGCAGATGGATTCCGCCGGTTCCGCGTACCGTTCCCTCTTGAACCCAGTCGATCGGAAATCGTTGGGAGAACGGGTCGATACCGAGTTTGTCGGTGACCATGAAAAAGTTGGGCATGTTTTCCCGCACGACCGGCTGCATGTCGGGACCGAATTGGGTGAACTGTGCGGTGATCGTGCCCCGCAGCGATGCCGCGAGTAGCGTGGCGCGGCTGCCATGCAGGTTGTCGTAGTCGATGGGGTTGCCCTCATGATCCCAGTAGGACGCGGCGCCGAAATAGCCGTTCTTATCCATGCTGGAACCAAAGGGAACCATGCCGTAAAAGTTCGAGAACTCCATGCTTGATAGGTGTGCGCCCAGTTCCACCGCCATCAGCTGGCCGTCACCGGTATTGGTGTCACCGCCCAATGAGTGGCTTTTCCAGGTTGTTCCGCCAGTGGCGAGGATGACGGCGCTGCTGCGCACAGACCACGGTCGCCCACGCTGACGTTGATAGCCTGCGCCACCCGAGACTGTTCCAGCGTTATCGACGAGAAGCTCGAATCCGGGGCTATGGTCGAGGACAACGGCCCCGGCCTTTTTCACGCGGCCGCGCAGGAAACGCAGATAATCCGGTGCCGGCCCGGCGAAGGATCGTTCGCCGGGCCGGGCGGCGAACGGGCCCCGGGTACGTGTCGATGGTGTGACCGAGCGAAAGTTCCACTGCTCGATGAGGGCGGTGCGATTCCACACCTCGTCGAGCACGGCATTCGTCCACTCGCGGTCGGTGAGGAACCGGCCGATATGTTCGCGCGCCGAGATCTCCTCATCGCGGCGGGCCGCTATCGGCGGCACCAACCAATGCCCGACCCCCGCGGTCGCCGCGACTCCACTCGCGCCCAGATAGCCTTTGTCGGCGACGACTACGCTGGCACCTTCCTCTGCGGCGGCGATCGCCGCCCACGCTGCGGCCGGGCCGCCGCCCAGGATAAGGACGTCGGCGCGCAACAGTAGTTCGTCGGGAGTGTCAATGTGGCGTGCCACGGATGATGATCGGTGTCTGGCCATGACGTTCACGAATAGCTGTGGCGCTGTGGAAGGGAGACCTGTTCCTGCAGGGCCGTCTCGATGCGGTCGAGACGTTTGGCCAGCACGGAAAGTTCGCGTCGATATCCGGGATCGGCAGTAGGTGACCACTTTTGCGCATAGTCGGCACCGATTGACAAAAGCCGTAACGCATCCCGGGTGTCTGCATCGAAGAAGCCCAGTCCCCGTAGAATTGTCGCACTGCGCCCCGATGGAGAATTGGCCAGCGCCCAGACAAGGTGTGCCCCGTGCACCACGTTTTCGCGATAGGCATATGCCTCGTTGGCGGCATCGATCACCACCTCTACCGCACCGCGCGAATAACGCACCCGCTGCCTGCTGATCGGGGTGCCGTGGGTGACCGCCGCATCAAGGGCGGACTGAATTCTCTCGACGGTGAGTCCCAGACTGCTCAGACCACGGAGAATGAGGCTCTCCTGCTGGTCGAGAATCGCTTGCAGGACGTCTGCTGTCTCGACCTCCGGCGAACCGCGCCGGGCGGCGGCGTCGGGAGCCAGCGACAAGACGGCCTCGATATGGGGACTCAGCGGTAATTCCGGCAGCCAGCCGCCGAGAGCGTTTTTGAGGCTCTCCGAAATTGTCGGAGTCGGCGCCGGGTGGATACGGGAAAGTGCCTCGCGCAACGCAACCTGGCAGATTGTGGACACCGGCAACCTCGCGTCCTTGACCGCTGCGGCCAGGTCGTCAGGCAGATAGACATTTACTTTCGGCATGCGAGAACCGTTCGTACAGGGCTGTTACGGGGGGGTCGCGATCGCGACTAACCACTAGATAACCCCATGGGGTGGCCACCGGCGGATGCCCAGCTGCCGTCGAGGCGAAAACGTCGTGGTTAACGGGTTGAAATCAGCGCTGTGCGAAAGAATGCGGTCCTAGTACGGGGTATCTCCGGCATCGGCATTGACAGCTTGACCACGGATCATGGCGGCGGCGTCGGTGAGGAGGAAGGAATAAATTGCGGCCACCTCCTCGATGCTGGTATGCCGACGCAACTGGGTGCTGATCAGCCGGTCGAATAGGGTGTTCTCGTCGCCACCCAGCGTGGCGGCGTAATTGCGGGCGACGTCGCGGAGCATCTGGGTGGGCATCCCGCCCGGGCAGACGCAGTTGACGTTGATGTCGTGTGGCGCCAGCGCAACGGAGAGCATCCGGGTCATCGAGATGACGGCAGCCTTGCTCGCACTGTAGGGGAGTGAGTCCACATGCCCGACCTTGCCGGCCTCGCTTGCGGTGTTCACGATGGCGCCGTGGCAGTTGTCGGCGATCATGTGCGCCGACACTCGGCGAGCCACCTCGTAACTGCCGAATACATTGATCTCGAACGTGCGTTGCCATAGCGCCCAGTCGGCGTCGAGCGGCTCGCCTGGCCGAGCGAACCCAGCGACATTTACCGCGCCGTCGAAGCCGCCAAGGCCCGCTGCGGCCTCGTTTACTGCGCGAGTGATGGAGTCAGGAGACCCCACATCGAGAAAGGAACAACCCGCAAGCGCACCCTCTGCGGCGACGGTAGCTAACTCATCGACTAACAGGTCCGCGCCCCAGACCTTGGCACCTTGTGCGGTGAGTAGACGGGCAATGCCCGCTCCGAGTCCGCGTGCCGCGCCGGTGAGGAAGTATCTCTTGCCGGTATGAGTCGCGGCTGCCGGGACCAGTCGAATCGGAAGTGCAGAGTGACCGTCAGTGGTGTCTCTCAATGCCATCTGGGGTCTCCGTTTTGGTCGTCGGGTCGATATTCAACGTGTTCCGACGCTATCAGCCCGCAACCTCCGCGAGCTGGTGGTAGCAACAAGGGCTCATCACATGGCGGGCCCGAGTATGACTCGCCGAATATCGGTCTGTGTAGCGGCACGGATGCCCGCTGTGCCATCTATGTGTAGTTTGTGTTCTGACAGGCTGTGTCGGTCTTCGTTCGGTGTTTCTCGCCGAGCGGCCACGGATTTGATCGGCTGGGTCGGAGCGAGGCGCTTTGGCGCGACAGCGTCGGTACGGGGGTTTTAGGCCGCAATCGTGGCCATCCCCGCATGGGCTATTCGGGAGGAATGACAAATGAAAGCCGTTCACGTGACCGCCCCGGACACGAATTCGTGGGTTGAGATCGACAAGCCTACGGCGGGGCCGGCAGATGTATTGCTAAAGATCAAAGCTTGCGGGATTTGCGGCTCTGACGCGCTGTACAGCCACAACGGCGGTATCCCGCCCCGGATCGGTGCGACGCCACTCGGGCATGAGCCCGCTGCGGAGGTCGTCGAGGTAGGCGAGCGGGTGGAGAACATCTCAGTCGGCGATCACGTAGTCATCGACACGATGGCGTTTAGCGACGGACTCCTCGGTTCCGGCGGTGCACAGGGCGCACTGTCGGAGTATGTGGTCGTTACCGACGCGGTGCACGGCAAGCAGCTCAAGGTGATTCCTAAAGACATACCGTGGGAAGTAGCGGCGTTGAACGAGCCGATGGCCGTCGCCTACCACGCCGTCAACCGCACCAACCCGAAACCGGGTGCAAAGGTCGTAGTTTTCGGTGCCGGACCGATCGGTCTCGGCGCCGTCCTCGGATATCGGCGGCGTGGTGCCGAGCACATTGTGGTTGTCGACATCCTCCCCACCCGGCTTGAGAAGGCCTTGCAGGTCGGTGCGGATGCAGTCATCAATTCGGCGGAGGAAGACCTCGCCGCCCGGCTGGTCGAGTTGCACGGAGACGGGGCGACTGCGTTCAATCGCGGTGTGCGGGCGGGTACCGACATCTACCTCGATGCGGCTGGTGCTCCCAGCGTTCCCGCGTCGGCCGCCCGGATCGCCAAACATGGTGCGACGCTCGGAATTGTGGCGGTACATAAGCGTCCCGTCGAACTCGATTTCGGTGCCATCCTCAGCTCGGAACTGAATATCGTGTGGGCGATGGGTTACCCGACGGAGATCTTCGAGGTCACCGAGGACATCATCGAGAACTGGGAGAAGTACGCCGTCATCATCAGCGACCGCTTCTCCTTCGATCAGGCAGTCGAGGCGCTCGAACTGGCGAGGACGCCCGGCGCCGCTGACAAGGTCGTCGTCACCTTCGATTAGTCGAGTCACCGCCGATTAGTTCAGAGCCGGGGAACGCTATCAGGGGCTCCCCGGCTCTGGAATCGGATCGGCGTCAGCGATCGGCGAGCGCTGCGATGTGGTGGACGATCCGGTCGTATACACCCACGACGACGTCGCGCGGGCTGCCCAGAATATTGAATCCGTGGCCCTGACCGGCAACGTTGATGTGTTCTTTTAGTGCGCCCGCGGCTGCCAGCCGCTGGGCATACCGGGCGCCTTCGTCACGAAGGATGTCTTTCTCGCATGTGATGACGACCGCCGGCGCGATGCCATCGAGGGGAATGGTGTCATCTGGTCCGGCCGGAGATACGAGCCGGTCACCGCGCTTCGCCGGATCGGGAACGTAGGCTTTGTCGAAGAACGGGCCCATGGGCACGAGGAAATTCTCGGTGGCCGGGCGCCGTTTGGCGCGGGCGGAGATGGTGAGATTCAGCGGTGGGTACAGCAGTACCTGGAGCCCGATATGCGGCCCCTGCTCCTCCCACGACAGGCGTGCCACGCCAGCGGCCAACGCGCCGCCTGCGGACGCCCCGCCGATCGACAGACGTGAACCTTCCCACGGACGCTCAGACTCTGCGGCCCACCGTGCGATGTCGAGGACTTGTTCAATAGCGCCGGGTGCCCGCAACTGCGGTGCCGGTGTGTAGTCGACGTTGATCACCGTCACGTCGGCGTGTGCGGCAATGTACCGGCACAGCGGATCATCCTGCTCGGGATGACGCATCACGAACCCGCCGCCATGCAAGTTGATATGTACCCCCCGGCCGGCCGCACCGCCGGACGGGGAGTACACCGTTGCCGTCACATCGCCGTGCCGGGTCGCCAATACGACGTCTTCGGTGAGGGCCGGGATCTCGCTGAACGCGATGTCCTGTGTGGTTCTCGAACTGCCAGGCGCCCGTTGTACAACCTTTGCCACCCCATCGGCCAGCCATCCCGGAAGCGCCATTCATATCCTCATCTCATACAGATGTTTGTCGGCTTTCCGGTCCAGCCTAGTTCGATCGGGGCGGGTCCTGTCCACCAGTAGGGCGCTGGCACGGCATCACTGGCGTTCGTACGGAATCTTCTCTCCGGCAGTCACATCGAACGGAAGCCGGTTTCCCTCCGGTGGTAGCGGGCAGGTTGCGAAGTCGATGAACGCGCATGGTAGGTTCGTCGCCCGATTGAAATCGATGGTCACGGCGCCTCCGTTGGCGATGACATCATCGTCGGCGGCAATCGATACGCTGCGATTGGCGGCATACGTCGTGACCCCCGACGTCGCATCGGTGAATAACACGCTGAGCCCACCGGTTTTGCCATTGAACGCGACGAGACGATGCTCGCCGCCGTCGTGGTCGATGACAACCTCGCCCGGTGACACATAGACATGGGCGAGCCCCTCGGCCACCGCACCGACGGTTACCGGGCGTGGCTGGTCATACGGCTCGAAACGTGCCGTAAGAACCCATGCCGGATCGGCGGGGTAGGCGGGTACCCCGCGGAATGCGTCGAGGACAGCGGAGTTTTCGTCGTGTACTCGAATGAGATAGCCGTCGCCGCGCCGGGCTACCTCGATGTGGACGCCGTCGACCTCAACGACTTGGCCGGGCCCGGTCGCCTGAAGCGCGAATTCACGCTCGGTGAATGACTCACCGGCACTTGGCTTGACGTGTGCGATCGCACCGTCGTGCCACCATGTTCCCGGCAGTCCGTCGAAACGAGTGGGTTCGGTGTCGAGCCACTCCAGACGGTTGATCGACAACCAGCCAAGCGGTTCGGCGAGAGTCTTTTCCCGCGCATCGTGCCAGGTCTGCCATTGCTCGACGAAATCGCGGTCGGTGGTCAAGGTTTCGGTCATAGTGAACTCCTCTTCGATGATGGGCGAATTCAGCCCTGCGCTACCTCTGCGATGTGCTGCCATTGCTCCCAGGTGGCGAGTCGTTGTTCGTAATCGGCTTGAGCGATGCGCAGCGGCGCGGCGCCGAAAAAGACCCGTAGCGGGGGAGTGTCGGCATCGACGACTTTCAGGATGGCGGCGGCGGATGCGTGCGGGTCGCCCGGTGTTGCTGAGCGCGCCTTGCGGGCCTCGGCGGCCTTGGCGCGAACCCCCTCATACTCGGCCAACTGGGTGGCGTGCTTCGCCGACGCGCCGCCCCAGTCGGTAGCAAAGCCTCCGGGTTCGACCAGTGTCACATGGATGCCGAAGTCAGCGACCTCACTGGCGAGTGCCTGGGAAAATCCTTCCAGCGCCCATTTCGACGCGTTATAGATGCCGATGTTGGCGAATGCGGTGATCCCGCCGATCGACGACACCTGGATGATGTGCCCACTCCGTTGGGCCCGCAGAAACGGCAGCGCGGCCTGCGTGATCCACAGGGCACCGAAGACATTCGTCTCGATCTGGTCGCGGGCCTGGGCTTCGGTCAGTTCCTCAATGAACCCGAACTGGCCGTAGCCCGCGTTGTTCACCACCACATCGAGGCGCCCGAAATGCTCATGCGCCTGCGCGACAGCGGTGAACCCGGCGGCCCGGTCCGTCACGTCCAAAGCGATCGGCAAGATCGCATCGCCATACTTGTCGACGAGATCGGCGAGCGCGTCAACATTGCGGGCGGTGGCGGCAACCCGATCGCCCCGATCGAGGGCCGCGGCCGCCCACTCCCGGCCGAATCCGCGCGACGTCCCGGTGATGAACCACACCTTGCCGTCGGTGTTGTTGTCGCTCATGTGGCCTCCTTGCAGTTGTGTCTTGCTGCCAGTCGTATCTTGCTGTCAGTCGTTGCTCGTTGCGACCGTTGGTCGCATATGGAATGTGCAACGGTGCGCGGACGCG
>JASGFW010000092.1:0-16470 GCA_047605305.1 Gordonia sp. (in: high G+C Gram-positive bacteria) | reverse complement strand
GGTCCGCACTCGCAACGCTGTGATCCCTGTGCCTCACGGGTGAGCCACTCCGAATGCACCCGCACCAGCGGAACCGACCCGGAGATACCTCTGACTAGCGCGAGATGTTGAGCGCCGGTGAATGAGTCACGATAGGCGATCACCCGGAAGCGGCCATATCGTGTTCGCATCCAGCACTCACCCACACGAGTTACCCGTGCGGGCTCGGGTTCGGCAGCTGCGGGATGCCTGCTGCGGTATTCGATGAGATCAGCGATGGCCAGCACCGGGATCGACACCCTGCGCGCGAGTTCGGCGATTTCATCCGCGCGCATCATCGATCCGTCATCCGAGACGAGCTCGGCGATCCCCGCCACGGGAGGCAACCCGGCAAGCTGACACAGCTCCACTGCCGCCTCCGTATGCCCGGCCCGCTCAAGTACTCCTCCCCGGCGTGCTCGTAACGGCAGCACATGACCGGGCCGGGTGAGTGCCGAGGCACGTGCCGTGGGATCGGCTAGCGTCTTGAGCGTCGTGGTGCGATCAAGAGCCGAGATGCCTGTCGTCACTCCTTCCGCTGCGTCCACGGTCACCGTGTATGCGGTCCGGAGTGGATCTCTGCTTTGGCTGACCATCAGCGGCAGTTCGAGGCGGTCCGCCCAGGACTCCGGCATCGGCGCGCACAGCAGACCCGAGGTGTGGCGAATAGTCCACGCGATCCACTCGCCGGACGTAGACGCCGCCGACACAACGACGTCACCCTCATTCTCGCGATCCGCATGATCGGTCACCAAGACCGGCCGTCCAAGAGATAACGCCGTTACCGCCATGGCGAGCGTTGGCTCGCCGGTCAGCACGTCACATCCGTCAACTGCCGAAATGTGCTCTGGTGAAAAACTAACGGCTCGGGCCCATCGAGCACGCTCACCCGGTTGACTGCAAGCACGACGATGAAGTGATCGCCCGCTGGAATCTCTTGTAGCACAGAGGTGTCCATACTCAAGCTTGCACCATCGATAAATACCGCACCCGAATCGCTTGCGGTTGTGGTGACCGCAGAGAATCTGTCACCACTCTTCGCAGCCAGAATACGCGCCGCCGAATGATGAGATCGGGCAAGAACACTGACTCCCAATGACTCCGATCGACGTAGAACCGGCCACGTCGCGGAGGAATTCTGGATACAGAACGCCACCAAGGGCGGATCGAGCGACACTGGCACAAACGTGCTCGCGGCCAGGCCGACACGATCATCGTCAACCACAGCGCAAATGGCCACCACGCCGCTGGGGTACTTACCGAACGCCCGCCGTAGCGTGGCCTGATCCAATTCACTAGGCGCGCCGCTCATCCGAGACCGGCTTCGATATGTGCACGGGTAAAAGCGCGCACTGACTCGCCCCAACGATTGGCGTAATCGGCGATACGCCCATCTGTCGAATACGTGCTGTCAATGAGGTAGAGGCCAGGCGCCGGGCATAGTGCGCCAAGTTCGGCGAGTACGGGTTTGAGAAGCAACTCCGGTGCCAGCGCGTGCATGGGGCTAGCGCCAAGCATCAGTGGTATCGCCACCACATCCCGTAAACCCTCACTCGTGGCGAATTGATCGAGGAAGAGCTTCAACACCCCGCAATATGTCGCTTTGAACGTCGGACTCGCTACGAACAGCAGATGGGAATGCCCCGCGGTGTCTACTGCCGTTCGCACATCGACATCACCCCACCCCAAGAGCCCCTCCTTGAGGTCGATCACATCGATGACCGCAGTCGGAGACTGCAAGGCGACCGACTCCGCCAGCATCACTGCGGCGTCGAGAGTCCGCGATCTCGGTTTAGGATTACCCGCGATGACGGTGACCTTCACTGCGCCTCCCTGTGATTGTCAGTGCGCACACTGTGTGCGCACTGCGTCCAGGAAAGTAGCGAGCGATGTCCGATGTGCAACCGCACAATGTCTTTCTGATTGCGCCACAAGGGGCGTGCAATCACAAGGCTGCCAACTGCAGATTTGCCGTGTCAGACCATAAGAACGCCGAGATGGTCGGCAATAAATTCTCGCCGCCGCCCGTCCGCTAGCGGAGATTGTCTCCCGCTGGCCCGCCCGCATCGGTGATCGACGTCTGGCCCGGCACATACCGGTCGGCAAGCGGCTCACCCGGCGCGGGCAGCGATTCCTTGTCGATGAGATGCTCGAAGGCCGCCAGATTACTCAGCGATTCGCCGCGCGACACCCGCCACGCCCACTCCCGCCGAATGGAATTGGCAAAACCCAACTCAAGGAGAATGTTGAAGTCGTAATCGGCCGCCTCAAGTATCTGGCCGAGAATCCGGTCCACCTCGTCGGCGGTCAGCGCATCACCCGAGATCCGGCCGACCAGATAAATATCTCCGATATTGTCGATGGTGTACGCAACGCCGTACAACCGTCGGTTACGTTTGAGTAGGTAGCGAAAAACACCCTCATAGTTATCATCCGGATGACGACACACGAATGCCTCGACCCGCACCCCATACGGTCCTGCCGTCAGCAGGACGGTGGTCTTAAGCTTCTTCTCCCCCGGCAATTCGAGTACCACATGCTCGGATTCCGCACCGCCGGAACTCTTTCGGCTGTATGGGATATCCCGCTCCGTAAGGGTCTTCTCGAGCAGTGCGAGATTGTCGACATGGCTCACACGATCACTCCCTGACATGGCGGTGGTATCGGATCTGGGGTATCGGATCTGGTTGCGACGCTTACGCGTTAGTCCTGTTGCGGCGTCGCCAGCGCAGAGCGTTACGGCGGGTAGCACCGTTCGTCGTCGCCGCCTGCGTACGCACGCCCGGTGCGGAGGCGAAGGACGCCATGGCCCGGCCGTAACTCGACAGGAGTGCGTCGGCGGTCCGTTCCCACGAGAATTGTTCGGCATGGGCGCGCGCCCGACTCCGCATCGCCAACAATTCATCGGGGGAGGCAATCAGCTTGTCCAGCGCGATAGTCCAATCATCAATGTCATGCCCGGCGACGAGCACACCGCTGCGTCCATCGCTGACCGCCACCCCGAGACCCCCGACATTCGCGGCGATAACCGGGGTGCCGCAGGCCTGAGCCTCGATCGCGACAAGCCCGAAAGACTCCGAATAACTCGGAACTGCAACCACATTCGATGCTCGATAGACGTCGGCAAGACGGTGCGAAGCCTGCGGGGGCAAGAAGGTAACGTCCGCAGAAATTCCGAGCTCGGCCGCCAGATCGACCAGTGCCGTCGGGGTCTGCAATCCCGTTCCCGACGGACCGCCGACCACCAGCAGACGCACCGGACGGGCGCTGCCACGAGCACGGTAGATGAGCGGAGCGGCGGCGCGTAACAGAATATCGGGGGCCTTGAGCGGCTGGATTCTGCCCACGAAGGTCAACACCACGGCATCGGCGTCGAGCCCGAGTGCCGCCCGCGCAGCACGCATCGAACCCGTTGTGTAGCAGTCAAGATCGGCGCCGGGCGTCACTACATCCACCCGGCCCGGATCGGCGTGGTACATCGAGACCAGTTCGGCCGCTTCTATTTGCGTGTTGGCGACCAGCCGATCAGCCTCGTCGACCACCTGTTGTTCACCAACAACACGCAGCATCGGTTCAGCGATGTCTCCCGTGGCGAGCGAGGCGTTCTTCACCGCAGCCAGGGTGTGCGCGGTATGCACCAGCGGCACCGCCCACCGATCGCGGGCCAGCCAGCCCACCTGCCCAGAAAGCCAGTAATGCGAGTGGATGAGATCGTAGTAGCCGGGACGCTGCACAGCCTCGGCCCGCAGCACGGCAGCCGTGAACGCACACAGCTGTGCCGGCAACTCCTGCTTGCCGAGACCTTCAAACGGGCCGGCGACCACATTGCGGACCGTCACTCCCGGCGCGGCGGCCACCACCGGCTCATCAGCCGACGACGTGGCCCTCGTGAAGATCTCGACCTCCACTCCACGACGCGCGAGGCGCGAGGCGCTCTGCCAGACGTAGACATTCATTCCACCGGCGTCGCCCGTCCCGGGTTGTGCCAGCGGCGACGTATGCACCGAGATGAGTGCGATTCGCCGCGGCGACACCGGAGGAGTCATTCCTACACTCTAGAGAACTCGGCGCGCCGCCCCGAGTCCACCGCCGATGCGAGGATCACCACCTCACCGACCGACCCCACCCCGACACGCCCTCCGACATCCCCTACACTTCTTTCGGTAACGATTGTCATTTGCGCGAACAGGGTGGATCACATCATGAAATCTACGAATCTTGCTCGGCTCTGCACCGTGGCCGTCGCCGGGGCACTGGCCCTGGCCGGATGTTCAAGCAGTAACGACGCGACGCCGAATTCGGCTGCGACCACCACCCCGAAGCTGGTCACCTCGACGAATGTGTGGGCGTCTGTGGCCTCGGCAGTGGCCGGCGACAAGGCGTCGGTAACGGCGCTGTTCTCCGACCCGACCGGCGACCCGCACGATTTCGAACCGTCAGCCGCCGACACAGCCAAGGTCGTCGACGCCGACGTTGTCCTGCTCAACGGCGCCCACTACGACGAGTACATGGAGAAGGCAGCCCAGGACGTCAAGGGCACCATCATCAATGCCGCCACCGTGATGACCGACAACCACCTAGATGCCACCTGGCGCGCCGCCCAGGCCGACGCCGGCGACCAGAACAACGAAGCAGACACCAACGAGCACGTCTTTTACAACCTGGCTACCGTCGCCAAAGTTGCCGACGCGATCGCCGACGCCCTTGCGAAGAAGGATCCCGCCGACTCCGCGACCTTCCACGCGAATGCGGCGGCCTTTACGGCCAAGATCGACGATCTGCGTCACACATTGGCCGCCATCAAGAAGGACGACAACGGCGCAAAAGTCGCGCAGACCGAACCGCTGGCCGGTTACCTACTTGCCGAGGCCGGCCTCATCGATTCATCTCCCGTCTCGTTCACCGCGGCCGTCGAACAGGATCAGTCACCATCGGCCGCGGACCGCGCGGCGATGGAAAAACTGCTCACCGGACACACCGTGCGAGTATTCATTTACAACACCCAGGCCGTCGACTCGGTGACCGAAGCGCTGCTGGCGACCGCGAAATCTGCCAATGTTGCGGTCGTGAAGTTCACCGAAACCCTCCCCCAGGACGTGACCAGCTACCTCGACTGGCAACAGGGGCAGATCACCGCGCTGCGCCAGGCACTCACCCCCTCGGCCGGATGATCGGATGACCGATCCCAACGTCGTCGCGACGTTCACACACGCCCGGCTCGCCTTTGGCAGCCGGGTGCTGTGGGATGATCTCCACCTTGAACTGCGACGAGGTGAATTCATCGCCGTACTCGGCCCTAACGGTTCGGGTAAGACATCCTTTCTCCGGACGCTGCTCGGCCAATATTCACCCTCTGCCGGAACCCTCACCACGACCGACGCCATCGGCTACATCCCGCAGCAGCACGCCGACGATTCCAATCCGATGGCCATGCGCGGTCGCGACCTCGTCGGATTCGGGGTCGATGGCGCACGCTGGGGTATCGGTGTGCGCGGGCGGCGACGCCGCCAACACCTCGTCGACACCGCACTCGCACAGGTCGGGGCAACAAGCTACGCCGACGCCCCATTCGGCCTGCTCTCCGGTGGTGAACAGCAGCGGCTGCGGGTCGCCCAGGCGCTGACCTCCGACCCCCAATTACTGCTCTGCGACGAACCGCTGGCCAGCCTCGACCCCGCCAATCAGGAGCGCGTCGTCGAGTTGATCGATGCCAGACGCCGCAACGCGGGCACCGCCGTCGTCTTCGTTACCCACGAGATCAATCCGGTGTTGCCGTATGTCGATAAAATCCTCTACCTCGTCAACGGCCAATTCCGGGTCGGACCGCCCGATGAGGTGATGACAACCGAAACACTCAGCGAGCTCTACGGCAGTCATGTCGACGTGCTGCGGGCACGCGGACGACTGATCATCATCGGCGCCGACTCCGACACCCGACACTGCACCGCACCCGAGGAGTTCCACACCACGTGAGCACCGTCTATCCACTCGCGGCCGACGTGAAGATCAGCGATTTCTGGAACTTCTCGGTGACCGCGGACCTTTTGCACTACGACTTCGTCTGGCATGCCATCTGGGCACTGGCGCTACTCGGACTGCTCGGCGGAGCCCTCGCCCCGATCATCGTGATGCGGCAGATGTCCTTCGCGGTACATGCCACCAGCGAGTTGTCGGTGACCGGTGCCGCCGCGGCACTACTACTGGGTGTCAGCGTGAATCTCGGCGGCGTGATCGGCTCGGTGCTCGTCGCCGGAATTTTCGGTCTCATGGGAAATAAAGCACGTGAACGCGATTCGGTTATCGGCGTGGTCATGGCCTTCGGCCTCGGACTCGGTGTGCTGTTCTTATCGCTCTACGGCCGGGTGGGAACCGGCTTCGCGCTACTGACCGGACAGGTCGTCAGTGTCGGCGTGCAGGGACTCACCGCGATCGCCAGCACCGCCTTCGTCGTGCTCGCAGTGCTCGCGGTAATCTACCGCCCCCTGCTGTTCGCATCCGTCGACCCGGTGGTGGCGCAGGCGAACGGCGTTCCGCTGCGGGCACTTTCAGCTGTATTCACCGTTATCGTGGCACTCGCGTGCGCGCAAGGCGTACAGATCATCGGTGCACTGCTCGTGATGTCACTGATGATCACCCCGGGCGCCGCCGCCGCGCAGATCACCGCCAACCCCGCACGCGCAATGGTGGCATCGGTGATCTTCGCTGAGATCGCCGCAGTCGGCGGACTTCTGCTGTCGCTTGCACCTAAACTGCCCGTCTCCGTCTTCGTCACCACTGTGTCGTTTGCTATCTACCTGATCTGCCGATGGATCGGTGCCCGGCGCCGCCACAACACACGGTCGACGCCCGCACGGACGTTGCAGTTTTGACACCCTTCCGTATCCTCCTCGCGCGAATAGCTCTGGGAGCATGGTCGGCATGCCATCAGTAAGCTTTCCCCGGTCTCATCGTGGTGCCCGGAGGATCTCGCCCGAATGATCGGCACCCGACATGGTTCCGCGGCCCGCCGCGCCGGTGACCGCGTAGACGGCGGTTCATACCTCGATATCGACGGCCAGCTGCTGTGGCATTTCGAGGCCGGCGACCGGCTCGGCCATCCGACGGTGCTGCTACACGGGGCATTCGCCTCCGCGGCCACCTGGGGTGCCCAGATCGCCGATTTCGTCGACGCTGGCCTGCACCTGTTCATCCCCGAACGCAGCGGGCACGGGCACAGCCCCGACCGACCCGGAGCCTACTGTTTCGCGGATATGGCGAGCCAGATCATTTCCTACCTCGAACAGGTTGTCCGCGGCCCGGCACATCTGGTCGGGTGGAGCGACGGCGGAGTGCTCGCACTGCTGGTAGGACTACAGCGACCCGACCTGGTGTCCCGGATCGTGTCGGTATGCAACTACGTCAACCTTGAGGGTGCCGACGACGATGCCGCCGACTTCTTCAGGCGGGTCGAACGCCGCGATCCGTCGATCGTTGAGTTCCTGCGCGCGGGGTTCGTCGACGCCGCACCCGCCGGGCTGGCCGAATTCGACACCATCTACGACAAAACCCTCACATTCCTACAGCATGAGCCGACATACCCGGTCACCGATTTCGCCGCGGTATCGGCGCCGACCCTGATCGTCGCCGCAGACCGCGGTGTAACGCATCTGGACCACAGCGCCGCGGTAGCGCAAGCCATTCCCAACGGACGTTTCGCGGTACTCCCCGGAACGCATATCCTCCCCGCGGAATCTCCCGAACTGTTCAATCCGCTTGTGCTGTCGTTCCTGGCCGCCGATCCGCCCAGTCAGTGGTTTATGTGATGATCTCCGGCAGTACCGGATACAACCCTTGCCACGCCATCCGACGCGCGGAGTCTGGATCGACTTCGACGCGGTCGTCGCGGTCGATCACCAAAATCTCGCGGGTCGCACTGCGGTAGCGGGGCCAGCCGTCACCGGGCACGCCGGAGCGCGCGAATGAACCCCACCGATGCTGTACCCGGTCGATCACCCGGCCGACCCCGCGCCAATCCCCCACCGCCAGCCCAACCCCGAGTGGCAGCCGGTAGGCGCCGAAAACGGCGAACAGTTCGGTGCCGTGGGTCGCTCCCACTCCGGCACGGCCCAGGGCACTGGTGAAAAAGTCGTACCGGTAGACGTAGGTGGCCGCGCGACGGCTATGCCCATCGGCGAAAGCCATCATCGGGGCCCAGAACGTGGCGTCAGCGGCCAACCGTAACCGATCTGCCGCACCCTCCGAGTACTGCGCGGCGATCTCATCGCGGGCAACGGAATCCGCGACACGCAGCAGCATACGATCGGCGTCGGGCAGCATATTCCAGAACTTGTCGAAAAGTTTGCCCTCGTCGCGGTTGCTGCCGACAATCAGCGGCACCTGATGCGTCCGCCCCTCGCGGGCCGCGTCCAGCGGTGCCAGCGGCAACAGATCACTGCCGGAAACGGGTGCGAACGGAACCGGCTCGGCAACGGCGGCCCTCCGAGCGAAACCCATGAGCCGATTCCCGGCACGCAACAACTCCACGGCGCTGGCACCGTCAAGCAGGCGAGCCGCCCGCTCGGGATCGATCGGCTCCCGAGGCTGCTCAACGTCGGTGTTGCGCCGCTGCGGATCGGCAAGGATGCGCAGGAATTCGTCGGCGAACAACGCGGCGCCCTGTTTGCCGACAGTGAGTTCCGTCGCGGGGCTCTGCGCGATGGCATGGTGGAACAGTCCCTTGGCCGGCGGCGTGGCGAGCAGGGTCAGTACCGACGTACCGCCTGCGCTCTCCCCGAAGATCGTCACGTTGGCGGGGTCGCCGCCGAAAACTGCGATGTTGCTAGCCACCCACTGCAGCGCCGCGAGGTGATCGGCGAGGCCGAGGTTATCGTCGAAAGGGCGTTCCGGAGTGGAATATTCACTGAAATCGAGCATGCCGAACGGCCCGAAGCGGTACGCCACGGTGACCACCACCACGTCCTGGGCACGGGCCAGTAGCGACGGGTCATACAACGGGGTCGCCGTGGTTCCCAGCACGTAGGCACCACCGTAGATGTAGACCAGCACCGGACGCGGTGTCGCGGACTCGACTTCGGGGGAGAACACGTTGAGGGTGAGGCAGTCCTCACTCATCGGATGGATCCGGCCCGGTGCGGTCATGGCGAAACGGCGTTCCTGGATGGGTGCGGGCCCGAACCTCGTGCAGTCCCGGACTCCAGCCCACGGCTCGACCGGAGACGGCCGGCGGAACCGCCCGCCGCCGACCGGAGGCGCCGCGAACGGGATTCCCCGCCAGCTGATGGTGCCCCGGCGGGTGCGGTGTCCCCGTCTACCTGCCACGATCCCTTCGGCCACCCGAAGCCGGGTATCGATGCGCGTCATGGTCTCCAACGTAACGAACTATCCGCCGCCGTGTTGATCGACCTCCACCGCTGACTGCGCCGAACATCAGATTTTGGTACCGGAAAAAGTAAAACCCGCCCCCAGAGGGAGCGGGCGGTATGCGCTAATACTAACACGGCGAAAATTGGCGACACAGAGGGTCGTCGGGTTTCACCGAAAGTGAGTCTCGCCGAGGTTCTCACCAGGAGGCAGGTTTGGAGATCCTGTCGCTGACATCGTTCGGTAGCTGGCTGTCTCTAAAGTCTGCGGCAGCGAGTTTGTACCACCAGTGGCCACCAACTCCGAAGTTGGCATCGCCGCTGAGTCCGCCGGCGGTGTATCCCTTCGTTGGATTAACCAGTCCGACTGAAATTTTCGTGCGCGCAAAGTTAATGGGGAACTTTAGGTCGCTGTCATTGCTGATAACTAGTGCCGCTTCAATGTCGCCGCTGAGCGTGTCAACCAGTAGGTGAGAAGCAACATTGACGTCAGAGCCCTTCTCTTCACGACGTGCCACCTGAACCATGAAATACGAATCGGGTGCATCGGCGTGCTGGGCGGTCTTCACCATGAACGGCCCCTGAGGGTTCACTAACTGCGGTCGGTTCTTCCTGTCCGGCATGGCCAGTGGCGATCGGGATAGTCTGGATACGTAGTTTCCGAACTCGATGTGGTCGACGGACCGACTCTTCCTCAGAGCACGCAGGTAGACGTCCTGCTCCCGCTCGCCAGCCGGGTTATCTCGCCCCGAGACACGTGCGGTGCAATAGACCACCCGCGAAATTATCGGGTCATCCCAACCTGAGTGAGCCTTAGTGATGCGGTGGGCCAATGCGCGCAGATCGAGCCACCGCCACCCAGCGGGATCGTCGTGCGCGCACTGCCCCTTCCCGCCGTAGTAAAGGTTGAATCCGTCGATATAGACGCCAACACGCATGGACAAAATCCTGTCACACTATTTTTTGCCATGGGCACACTCGCTTTTGCGACTGGGCCCGGCAGGCCAGCGCCGATACGATGACGCCATGTCCATGCGTGCCATCGATCTCAACGCCGACCTCGGTGAAGGCGTCGGCGACGATGAAGCCATGCTGACGCTGGTAACCAGTGCCAATGTCGCCTGTGGATTCCACGCCGGCACCCCGGTCGAATTGCTCGCCACATGCCGGGCCGCCACCCACTCAGGGGTACGCGTGGGAGCACAAGTCTCCTATCCGGACCGCGCCGGTTTCGGTCGACGATTCATGGATATCTCTCCGGCAGAATTGACTGCCGACATCCTGTATCAGATCGGCGCACTGGACGCGATCGCACGAGCCGCCGGCACCACTGTCAGCTATGTGAAACCACATGGCGCCCTTTACAACACGATTGTCACGCATGAGCGTCAGGCCCAGGCAGTGATCGCCGCGCTGCACCACTACGATGGCATGGCACTGATGGGATTGCCTGGATCGCTGGCACTATCACTCGCCAGACAAGCCGAAATCCCGGTCATCACAGAGGCATTCGCCGATCGCGCATATACCCCGCAGGCAACACTGGTGCCCCGGGGTCAACCCGGCGCGGTGCTCTTAGACACCGAGCAGATAGCCTCCCGGGTCGTTGAACTGGTGACATCGGGAACACTGACCGCAATCGACGGCACCCGCATCGAGATCCACGCCGATTCAATCTGCCTGCACGGCGACACCCCGGGCGCAGTCGAGCATGCACGTGCCGTCCGGGATGCGTTGCGGGAGTCCGATATTGAAGTACGCGCGGCGCGCTGATGGGCGGGTCGGAGAGTCTGGTCACGGCCCGGACCATCCGGCCGCAGGGCTAACCGAGCCGACGCTGCCGGGCGAACTCCGCCAACACTACGCCGGCGGCAACGGAGGCGTTGAGGCTCTCCACATCGCCGGCCATCGGGATCGACAAGATCGAATCGCATGTCTCGCGCACCAGCCGCGAAAGTCCCTTGCCCTCCGATCCGACGACGATCACCGTGGGACCGGTGCCGTCGTAAGCATCAAGGCTGATCGCGCCCTCGGTATCAAGCCCGACGAGCTGCGCCCCGCTCGCCGCCCAATCCTTGAGCGTGCGAGTCAAATTGGGCGCCTGGGCAACGGGGAGCCGGGCCGCCGCACCGGCGCTGGTACGCCAGGCGACCGCCGTGACGCTCGCACTGCGGCGCGCCGGGATCAGCACCCCGTGCCCGCCGAACGCCGCCACCGACCGGATCACCGCACCGAGGTTACGTGGATCGGTGATGTTATCGAGAGCCACTAAAAGCGGTGGCTGCCCACTATCGATCGCGAGCTGCATCAGATCATCGGGGTGGGCATAGGAGTATTCGGGCACCTGCAGCGCAATACCCTGATGCAAACCGTTCGTCGAGAGCCGATCCAGCTCCGGCTTACCCACTTCGAGGATCGAGATGCCACGATCGCCTGCGATCTTGACCGCCTCGGAAACCCGTTCATCCGGTTCGGAATTCGTCGCGATATACAGTGCCGTGGCCGGCACGGCTGCGCGCAGACACTCCAGCACCGGATTGCGGCCAAGTACGTATTCGGGACCATCGTCCTTGCGACGCACATTCGACTGGCCCGCAGAGTTCTTCGCCGCCGCCTTGGCCCGCTTATGCGCCGGATGGTACGGACGGTCAACCGCTTTTGGTGTCGCCCCGCGGCCTTCGAGTCCGCGGCGACGTTGTCCGCCGGAACCTACGGTTTGCCCCTTCTTGGACCCCGACTTGCGCACCGCGCCACGGCGTCTGGAATTTCCTGCCATTAATCTTCTGCCCTCACCTATTGGCCCTTAAGCGCCCAGGTGGGCCCGTCAGGTGTATCGGTAACTTCAATCCCGGCTTCGGACAACCGGTCTCGCACCGCATCGGCTGTCTCCCAATCCTTTGACGCCCGAGCCTGCACTCGTCGCCGCAACTGATCGGTGACCAACACGTCGAGCGCCGACAACGCCGCCGAGGTGTCATCAGACCGCACCCACTGTGCGGCCAACGGATCCACACCCAAGATTCCCATCGTGGCGCGCACCGTTGACGCCGCCGCGAGCGCATCGTCGAAATCACCCGATTCCAAAGCCGTATTGCCTTGGCGTACCAGGTTATGCACCACGGCCAGGGCCGCCGGCACACCGAGATCATCATCGAGTGCTTGCGCGAACTCCGGCGTCACCTCGCCGATCGCGATCTCGCCGACACGCGCGGCGACCCGCTCGATAAAGGATTCCACGCGCCGATATCCGGCGGCAGCCTCGGTCAGCGCCCCCTCCGAATACTCCAGCATGGACCGGTAATGCGCACTGCCGAGGTAATAGCGCAGTTCCACCGCCCGCACCCGCTCAAGCATCGCGGGGATCGACACCACGTTGCCCAGCGACTTGCTCATCTTCTCGCCACCCATGGTGACCCAGCCGTTATGCAACCAGTACCGGGCGAACTGATCACCGGCACCATGCGCCTGCGCGATCTCGTTCTCATGGTGCGGGAATACCAGATCCATTCCACCGCAATGGATATCGAATTCTGAGCCGAGTAAAGAGGTGGCCATCGCCGAGCATTCCAGGTGCCATCCGGGGCGGCCGGCTCCCCATGGAGTCGGCCAGGACGGCTCGTCGGGTTTAGCGGCTTTCCACAGGGTGAAGTCACGCGGGTCGCGTTTGCCCGCGCCAAGGCTCTCGCCCTGGTGCACATCATCGATACGGTGCCCCGACAACTGTCCGTAATCGGGCTGGCTGAGCACGTCGAAATACACGTTGCCCGCCGCGGCATAGGCGTGGCCACGGTCGATGAGGCGTTGCATGTACTCGATCATCTGCGTGATGAACGCGGTAGCACGCGGCTCACCGGACGGCGGCAGGACCCCGAGCGCGTTATAGGCCGCAGTGAACTCGCGCTCGTGGGTGGCGGCCCACTCCCACCAGGGGCGGCCCGCCTCGTCCGCCTTGCGCAGGATCTTGTCGTCGATATCGGTGACGTTGCGTACGAAGCGCACATCGTTGCCGCGGTACTCGAGCCAGCGACGCAGCACGTCGAAGGCGATTCCACTACGCACATGGCCGATATGCGGCACGCCCTGGACCGTCGCCCCACACAGGTACACCGTCACACGACCGGGGTGCAGCGAAACGAAGTCGCGCACCTCTCGGGCAGCGGTGTCATATAGGCGCAGGGTCACGACGTGCGATTATACCCATCTTCACCCACTCACCGATCCAGCGGGTGATCAGCTCATCGATGGTCGCTACGCGATGACCAACGCCGTGGCCACTGCCGCCACGCCCTCGCCGCGGCCGGTCATCCCGAGTCCGTCGGTGGTTGTCGCCGACACCGAGACGGGTGCACCGAGAGCATCGGACAGCACTCGCTGCGCCTCCGCGCGCCGCGGCCCGATCTTGGGGCGGTTACCGATCACCTGGACCGCCGCGTTGGCGATGGTAAATCCGGCCTCGGAAACCAGTTGCGCGACATGCGTCAGCATCGCAACCCCCGACACGCCCTCCCATTCGGGACGTCCGGTCCCGAAAACCGATCCGACATCGCCGAGCCCCGCTGCCGAAAGCACCGCATCGCAGAGCGCATGGGCTCCCACATCCCCATCGGAGTGACCGGCGCATCCGGGAGCGTCGGGAAAGAACAAACCCACCATCCAGCAGGGTGCCGCAGCGTCGATCGCGTGCGCATCCGTGCCGATACCGACCCTCACACCTGTCCCTCCGACGATGTCACGCCAATGAATTCACGAACGATACGTAAATCCCACGGAGTGGTGATCTTGAGGGCGAGCGGATCGCCGTCGACGACATGTACCGGGATACCGCACGCTTCAGCGAGCCCGGCGTCATCGGTGGCAAGACCGGACGTATTGGCGTAAGCCGCCCGCAGCGCGGCACGGGTAAAACCCTGTGGTGTCTGAATCGCCCGCAATGACTCTCGATCGACGGTGCTGGCGACCGGCTCACTGCCGTCGGGTAATCGCTCACCCACCCGTTTGAGAGTGTCGGCGACCGGCAGACCTGGGACAACAACGGGATGCCCGGCACGCACCGCGTCGATGACCCGGTCGAAAACGACAGGCGGGGTGAGCGCGCGGGCAGCATCATGAATGAGCACGACATCCACGCGGGCCGGTAAGGCCTCAAGCCCGGCGCGGACCGACTCGGATCGGTGGTCACCGCCCGCTACGACAATCGCGTCCGGCACCAGTGCGGCCGCCCGAGGAACGAGTTCCGCCGGAACCACCACGACGACGTCGGAGGCGATCCCGCAGGCTCGGATACCTGTGACACATGCCTCCAAAATGGTGCGTCCACCGATATCCACAAATGCCTTCGGCACGGGTTCGCCCAGTCTGGTACCCGAGCCTGCGGCCGGGACTACCACCCCGACACCACCCGATGAAATCGTCGTCGGCGAAGTAGTCATCGGCGCCCTACCTCGGTGTTGCTTGAATCATCGGTGTGATCACCGATCAACTCAGGACGCAGCGGCGAGAACCTCATCGAGGATGCTGGCTGCTTTCTCATCGTCTGTGTTCTGCGCGAGAGAGAGTTCGTCGACGAGGACACGACGGGCGCGGGTGAGCATCCGCTTCTCACCGGCAGACAAGCCACGGTCCTGCTCACGACGCCACAGGTCGCGAACGATTTCAGCCACTTTGATGATGTCCCCGGAGATCAGTTTCTCCTGGTTGGCTTTGAAACGCCGGGCCCAGTTCGTCGGCTCTTCGGTATGAGGTGCGCGGAGTACCTGGAATACCTGGTCAAGCCCCTCTTCACCAACGACGTCGCGGACGCCGACGTATTCGAGCTTCCCAGACGGGATCTGGACGGTCATGTCACCGTCGGCAACTTTGAGGACCAGATATTCGATCTGCTCACCCTTGATGGTGCGAGTCACAATGTCTTCGACCCGAGCAGCACCGTGATGGGGATAGACAACGGTGTCGCCAACTTTGAAATTCAATGTTCCGTGCCCCTTTCGAGTAGCGCCAGTCTAGCACGGGGGCGTTTGGGGGCACACCCAACGGCGCAGGTCAACGCCTTACACAGCGCCGGCACAGCGGATTCCAGCAGGTCGCGCACCACCCTCATAACAGGCCGTGGCACCAGATGCAAGAGCCCGCGCACAGGCCACAAAAACAGCATGCAGCCGTCCAATCCGGCACCCCGCCGGGATTTTGCGCCACCAGCCCACTACGCTGCGTAGTGCAGGGTTCGCGCGGGCGCGATCAGGCTTACGAATTACCTGGGAGGAACGGGTGTCGGTGTCATCTCGAAGTGGTTTGGCCCAGCCTGGTGGGCGGCGCGGACGCCGCCTCGCAACGGCGTCGGTGATTGCGGCGGTCGGTATCGCGGTGGCATTCGGAGCCACCGGTTGCGGAGCGGGGCAGATCTCGCAGACCGCCAACCAACTCCCCGCGGTCAACGGAAACGGCGCCAACCTCGGCAGCCTTGAGTTACGCGACGTACAAATCGTGTACCCGACCCACAACGCAACGGCCACCTTTGACGAAGGCGGACCATTCGATCTCTCCTGGGTGATCGCCAACACGAGCGAAACCGCCGTCTACCGGCTGACATCGGTGACCGCACCGCAGGGCCAGATCACCCTCAAGGACTCCTACGACATCCGGCCCGGTCAGTCGCTGCGCGCCGGATCTCCGGCCGCTCTGTTAGCGCCGGCGGGCTCCGAACACGGCACGGGGCAAAAGCGGATTACCGCCACGCTCGAGGATGCCGGCAACACCGTCGCATCCGGCCTCACCACAAAACTCACCTTCACCTTTGTCGAGGTCAAGAACGAAAACGGAGCCTCCGTGACCGTGCCGGCGGGCTCCGTGACCGTGGATACACCGGTCGATTCCGGCACCCTGCTGACCCGTCAGGATAAGGTCCGCGAGGCCGAAGAACCCGCCGACGAGCACGACCACGTCGAAAATCTCGGCCAGAACTGACCTGGGATTCACCGCCCACAACTCTGGGCACCGGGCCACGCCTGCGGCCCGAATTCCGGTGTCGGCGCGCAGCTCGCCGCGGTATCGACGCGCAGCTCGCTGCATCGGACGGAGATTGTCCGACGGTGCCTCT
>JASGFW010000091.1:0-17821 GCA_047605305.1 Gordonia sp. (in: high G+C Gram-positive bacteria) | reverse complement strand
TGACATGAGTGAACAACCGGAGTTGAGCCCGACGGAGTGGGTACGCGAGCAGACCTCAACCATTCTCGAACGCGGTACCACCGACGGGGTTGCCGTTGGGGATAGTCCCGTCGTCCTGTTCACCGTAACCGGCGCCAAATCGGGCAAGAAGCGTTACGTCCCGCTGATGCGCGTGGAGGAGAACGGACGCTACGCCATGGTGGCCTCCAAGGGCGGGGCTCCGGAGCATCCATTGTGGTACTACAACGTGAAGGCCAATCCCGAGGTCACCGTGCAGGACGGTGCGACCATCGCGCAACTCACCGCGCGCGAGGTTTTCGGTGCCGAACGCGATCACTGGTGGGAGCGTGCGGTCGCCGCATTCGCGCCGTACGCGCAGTACCAAACCAGGACTGACCGGCAGATTCCGGTATTCGTGCTCGAATGAGGAGGCGCATCCCCGGGGTTCTCAGATCGTGACGAGCCCGCTCACCCCGCCGACCCTGCGGCGGCGCAGGTGACATCGCAACCGTTGCCCGCTTCATCGGCGGCGGTGTGGTCTGGGTGGGACCGCGGATCGCGCGAATACACCCGAATCACGGTGGCGTTGTTCGCGGCGGGGTTCGCCACCTTCGCCCAGCTCTTCGATGCACAGGCGATCCTGCCCGCGATCAGTCGTGATATGCACGTCGGTGCCGCCGCCGCAGCCACCACCGTGTCGGCGGCCACGCTCGGTGTCGCCGCATCCGTGTTGCCGTGGGCGGCAGTGGCCGACCGGATCGGGCGCACCCGGACGATGATCATCAGTGTGTTCGCCGCATCGGGTGCTGGGCGTGATCGTGCCACTGTTGCCCGGTTTCGCCCTTGTCGTGGTGGGACGGGCTGCGTTGGGGCTGGCGATCGGTGCTGTCCCCGCCGTGGCAATGGCCTACCTCGCCGAAGAGCTGGTTGCCCACCGGGTGCCGGTGGCCGCCGGGATCTTCGTGGCGGGCAACACCTTCGGCGGCGACGGCGGCGGTTATTGCGTATTCCATTCCGGCCACACTCGTTGGATTCCTTTTCGCGGTGTGTCTCTTCGGCACGGTGGCTAGTCGCTATTCGGGGGCGCTGGTCACTCGGTTCGGTCCGCTCGCAGTCATCACGGCCGGAACGTTCGTCATGCTCGCGGGATTGGCTCTGCTACTGGTCCCGTCACTACCGGTGGTCGTCGTCGGTCTGATCGTGTTCACCATCGGTTGCTACACCGCGCATCCCACGGCGAGCGGCCAGACCGGAATCCGCGCGCAACTAGGACGGGCCCAGGCCAGTGCGCTGTACCAATTCGCCTGGCTGGCCGGTTCCGCCACCATGGGCCTCGTCGCCGGGGCGGCCTACGACGCGCGTGGATGGTCGGCGACGGTACTGGTCGCGGCGGTGATGTGCGTGCTGGCGAGCTGCGCCGCGCACGTTCTGCTGCGCCGACGGCTCCGACCTCCGGACGCAGTATCCGATGCCCGGTCGTGAGGGGGTGGGGCACGCCGCGGGGTCACGGGGGAGACTGGCAGTGAGGGATGTACCAGTCGGGATGGCAGACAGCCGGGACAAGACCGGGCGGATGAGGAGGATATGTCGTGCCACGTGCGGGTGAACGGTTACGCAGGATGGGTTTTCTCACGATCGGCAGATTCGATGAGGCTGATCCTCGCCAGGGACATCTGGAGACTCTCCGGATGATCGAACTCGCCGAGGAACTGGGCTTCGATTCGGTGTGGTTGCGTGATCGTCACCTGCAGTTCGGTATCTCCTCGCCGGTGGCGGTGCTGGCCGCCGCGGCGATGCGCACCAGTCGGATCGAATTGGGTACCGCGGTTATCCCGTTGGGCCTGGAGAATCCGTTGCGGCTGGCCGAAGATCTGGCCACCGTGGACGTGCTCTCCGGTGGGCGAGTGAATCCCGGTGTGTCGGTGGGTATTCCGATTCGTTATGACGATTTCAAACACGCTCTCTATCCCGACACGCATGATATCGAGGACTTCTCCAAGGAACGGGTACTGCGGCTCATGCGGTGTCTGCGCGGAGAACCGGTGAGTTCCTTCGAGGGCCGTATCGGCATCGAGACGTTCTCGCGACGTGTGCAACCACACGCCCCAGGTCTTGCGAAACGTGTCTGGTATGGCGGGCGTCGTTCATCGGCGGTCTGGGCGGCGCAGAACGGACTCAACTATCTGACCTCCTCGGTGGTGTCGATCGAGGGCACTGACGCGCGAGACTTCGCCACCATCCAGGCCGAACACATCGACGCCTACCTTGAGCACCATCCGGATCCGGCGTCGGCACGGGTCTCGCAGGGTCTCGTGGTGATTCCCACCGATTCAGCCACTCCCGAACAAGTCGCTAAATATCGGGAGTATGTGCGGTCAAGGCTTGACCGCACCCTCACCCCGCAGGGACCGCACGGCATCGTCTTCTCGCCCGACTACGTCGGTACCTCGGCAGAACTGGCTGAGCGGCTGTATGCGCACGCCGGATTTCAGCGTGCCACGGAGGTTGCGTTCGCCCTCCCGTTCACCTTCGATGAACCCGACTACCTGCAAATCGTCACCGACATGGCCACCCATCTCGGCCCGGCACTGGGCTGGACGCCGGCATCGGCACCCACGACGTGACGCAGTGTCTGGAGTGAGTGTCGGAGGTCTTCGGTAGGGTGCTGCGAGTGAAATCCAGCGCATCAGTGACCGTCTCCGGGGTCGCATCCGTCAACGCCCGCCTGGCTGAGGAACTGCACGTCGCAGAGCATCAGATCGCTGCCGCGGTGGGGCTTCTCGACGACGGATCGACCGTCCCGTTCATCGCCCGCTACCGCAAGGAAATGACGGGCAGTCTTGACGACGCCCAGCTACGAATCCTCGATGAGCGGCTGCGCTACCTGCGTGAACTCGATGAACGGCGCGCCGCGGTACTTGCCTCGATCGACGAGCAGGGCAAGCTCACCGACGATCTGCGGGCGGCGCTGGTAGCCGCCGACACCAAGTCGCGGGTTGAAGACATCTACCTGCCATATAAGCCCAAGCGCCGCACCAAGGCGCAGATCGCGCGTGAGGCCGGTCTCGAACCGCTTGCTGAGCGTCTGCTTGCCGACCCGTCGCTCGATCCGGATACCGTCGCCGCCGAGTTCCGCTCCGAGACTGTCGCCGATGCCGCGGCCGCTCTCGAAGGTGCCCGGCACATTCTGATCGAACGAGCCGCCGAGGACGCCCAACTCGTTGGCGACATCCGCGAACGGTTCTGGGTGCAGGGCTCACTGACGAGCGGGCCGCGTTCGGCGGAAGTCGCGGCCAGTGCCGCGGGGCAAAAGTTCCGTGACTACTTCGAGCACACCGAGTCGCTCACCGAGATGCCTTCTCATCGGGTGCTCGCTGTATTGCGCGGAGAGAAAGAGGGAGTGCTTTCCCTTGATCTGAGTGGCGGCGAGGACGAGATGTATCAGGCGATGGTGGCGGCGTCGCTGGGGGTTGATCTGGGTGCCGCGAAGGCGGCGACACCCTGGCTGGCCGGCACCGTCCGTTGGGCCTGGCGTACCAAGCTCATGATCAGTGCCGGGCTCGACGCCCGGCTGCGCCTGCGCAAGCGCGCCGAGGATGATGCCGTCGCGGTGTTCGCGAAAAACCTCAACGATCTGCTCCTGGCTGCTCCCGCCGGTAACCGCACGACCCTTGGGCTCGATCCGGGTTTCCGTACCGGTGTGAAGGTGGCCGTGGTCGACGGCACCGGCAAGGTGCTCGATACGTGCGCGATCTATCCGCATCAGCCGCAGAAGCAGTGGGATGCGGCCAAGGCCACACTCGGTGCCCTTATTGCCAGGCATGGCGTCGAACTGATCGCGATCGGCAACGGCACCGCTTCCCGCGAGACCGATGCGCTTGCTGCGGAACTCATCTCCGATATTCGCGCCAGTACCGGCTCGGCACCCACCAAGGCGGTGGTCAGCGAGGCCGGTGCATCGGTGTACTCGGCGTCTGAGTACGCCTCCGCCGAACTTCCCGATCTCGATGTGTCGCTGCGCGGCGCGGTCTCCATCGCCCGCCGGTTGCAAGATCCGTTGGCCGAACTCGTCAAGATCGATCCCAAGTCGATCGGCGTCGGTCAATATCAGCACGACATCACCCCGGGCACCCTGGCCCGCAGTCTTGATGCGGTCGTTGAGGATGCGGTGAACGCGGTGGGAGTGGATCTCAACACCGCCTCGGTGCCGTTACTTTCTCGGGTGTCCGGGGTGACGCCCGGCTTGGCGCAAGCGATCGTCGGCTATCGCGACGCCACCGGACGTTTCCGCAGCAGGCAAGCGCTATTGAAGGTTCCGAGACTGGGGCCCAAAGCATTTGAACAATGTGCGGGCTTTCTTCGGATTTCCGATGGCGATGATCCGCTCGACGGTTCCGGAGTGCATCCGGAGGCATATCCGGTGGTTCATCGCATCTTGGACCGCGCGGGTGTTTCGCTCGCCGAGCTGATCGGCGATACTCGGACTCTGCGCACCATCCGGCCAGCCGATGTCGCCGACGAGCGTTTCGGCGTACCGACCGTCACCGACATTCTTGCCGAATTGGAGAAACCGGGACGCGATCCGCGTCCGGCCTTCGCCACCGCAACCTTTGCCGCGGGTGTGGAAAAGGTCGCCGATCTGCGTCCGGGCATGGTTCTGGAAGGGGTGGTGACCAATGTGGCCGCGTTCGGCGCATTCGTCGATGTCGGAGTGCACCAGGACGGGCTCGTCCATATCTCCGCTATGGCCAACCACTATGTCTCCGATCCACATCAGGTGGTGCGGTCGGGACAGGTCGTGCGTGTCAAGGTCGTTGACGTCGACGTGGCGCGCCAGCGGATCGGGCTGAGTCTTCGGCTCGACGACGAGGCAAGCGCATCAGGTGATGCGCGCGGCGACAATGCCGCGCGCGGAAAGCCATATGGCGGCAAGGACGATCGCGGGCAGACCACGAAAAATCAGGGCAACCGCAGTCAGGGAAACCGTAATCAGGGAAGCAGGGCCCAGGGAAATAAGGCACAGGGCCAGGGTGCGCGCGGCAACGGACAAGGTCGACGCGAGCAGGCGCCCAGCGGGTCGCTGGCACAGGCGTTGCGGGATGCGGGTTTCGGGAGCTGAACCGGGCCGTTCTGGATACCGTGAACTGGCCCGATACCCGGATTATGCCAGCGCGTCGGCGGCGAGCACCGGGGCGGCCCAGCGCGGGGTGATGCCGTCACCGGATGACACCCCGCGCACTCGCCGCATGATCCACGGGTACAAGAACGTTCGTACCCATTCGATGTCCTTCTTGCGCCGCACATCCCGTGGCGGCTGCGGCAGGGGTGTGAGCTCTTCGATGATGATCGAATGCGGCACGTCGAGAAGATCGAGTACTTCGGCCGCCATGCGCATGTGGCCCCTGGTCGACATGTGTAGCCGGTCGGTATCCCACATCCGGTAGTCGTTATACCCGCGTAACCGCCAGAAATCGAGGATGTGGGCACCGTGCCGGTCGGCGACTTCGCGGAGCAATTCATTGAATACCGCTGCGCGGCCGCGCATCAGCCGGAATACCGGCGCCCAACCGGCGTCGTAACAGGTGAATACGACAACGGTCGCTCCGGTGCCGCTCAGCTGTTCCAGTGCGGTGTCATACCGGGTGATCAACGCGTCGATATCGACGCTCGGGCGCATGAGGTCATTGCCGCCTGCGTAGATGGTGACCAGATCGGGTGCCATTGCCAGTGCGGGGGCGAGCTGTTCGTCGAGGATCGCGTCGAGGAGTTTTCCGCGGACTGCGAGATTGGCATAGTGCACCTGTGGATTCGTGCCGGCGAGTTCTTCGGCGACCCGGTCGGCCCAGCCGCGCAACCCGTTGGGGCGCAGCGGGTCAGGATCGCCGACTCCCTCGGTAAATGAATCGCCAAGTGCCACATATGTATTCCAGACCATGGATATGATCTCCTCCTATTCGCGCCGGGGTTCCGATGAGGCTGACGCCGACAGGCGTGAGCGGTTCAAGCGACGGTAGCGGCGGGTGCAGCGTTGTGGCATGACGAGTTGTAGCGTGAATGCATGCCGATCCTCAACAAAGATATGACTCTGTGCATCTCCCTCGCCGCCCGGCCGTCAAATATCGGCACCCGTTTCCATAACTACCTCTACGACGAACTCGGCCTCAACTTTGTGTACAAGGCATTCACGACCACCGATATCGAGGGAGCGATCCGTGGCGTGCGCGCACTGGGTATCCGGGGCTGTTCGGTATCGATGCCATTCAAAGAGGCGGTGATCGCGCTGGTCGATGAGGTGGAGCCGTCGGCGAGCGCGATCGAGTCGGTCAACACCATCGTGAATGAGGATGGTCGGCTGATCGCGTCGAACACCGACTACGAGGCGGTGGGCGCGTTGCTTGCCGAATCGGGTATCGATCGCGGCGCACCGGTACTCGTCCGTGGTTCCGGAGGAATGGCTAAAGCGGTGGTAGCGGCGTTTCGTGGTTCTGGTTTCAGCGATCTCACGGTGTATGCGCGTAACGCGCGCGCCGGTGCGGCGTTGGCCGAACACTATGGCTATCGCAGTACTGATGCTGAGCCGGAGCCGGGTGCCTCGGTGATCGTTAATGTGACGCCGCTCGGGATGCACGGACCCGACGCTGCCGTCCAGTCGTTTTCGGCCGGAGCTATCGCCGCCGCCGACACCGTCTTCGACGTGGTGGCGTTCCCCGATCGCACACCGCTTATCGTTGCGGCAGAGGCCGCAGGCAAAAAGGTGATCACCGGTGCCCAGGTGATCGCACTGCAGGCCGCAGCCCAATTCGAGAAGTACACCGGGGTGGCGATCACCGCCGATCAGGTTGCCCGGGCATCGCAGTTTTCCCGCGCGAATTGAAGCGTCCGGGCGTCACCGGAGCCGGGTGCGTCAACAACCTCGACGGTGCTGCTCGATGCCACACCGCGCGCCGCGCCCTCTACCACCATGACCACCGACACCGGCCCGCGCAGACCAGGCAGCCCGCGTTCGGCGATGGCGGCGAGGCTCTCGCGTAGGCGTTCAGCGGCCCCGCGCCGGTCGCGCCACCATCCGTCGGGCACCGAGCCGACGACGTTTGCTGCATCGATGAGTCGGGGCGGCTGAGCTAGCGTTGCCTGATGGCCAGACCTACCCGTGCCGAACTCGCTGCGGCTACTGACCGCCACGTCGATGACCTTCTTGGGCCGGACTGCCGGCTGCTATTCGTGGGGATCAATCCAGGTTTGTGGACCGCGGTCACCGGTGCGCACTTTGCCCGGCCAGGAAACCGGTTCTATCCGTCGCTCTATCGCGCGCGCATCACCGACCATCTCATCGACGCGTCGGCGGGGATGAACACACCCGACCGCCAGCACCTCATCGATCGGGGGATCGGCATCACCAATATCGTCCCCAGGGCCACCGCGACGGCCGCGGAATTGAGCTCCGCGGAACTGCGGGAGGGCGGCGCCCGATTGCGATCGCGGATCGCAGAGATTCGCCCGCGAGTGGTGGCCGTCGCCGGTATCACTGCATACCGTGCCGCATTCGGGATTCGCGACGCGAAGGTCGGAGAGCAGGCGGGTGACTGGGATGGCGCCCGGCTGTGGGTGGTACCCAACCCGAGTGGCCTCAACGCGCATGAGAGCGTCGATTCGCTGGCTGCCGCATACCGGGAGGCCGCGGTCGCCGCCGGTATCGTCACCCCCTGATCGGTGGCCGGTCGGCGAGTCTAGTCGGTTCCCCATACCTCGCCAGCCCCATGCGTTGGCGAGGTGTGGGGCGTGATCGCGGTCTGCTCGCTCTCGTTACCATTTTCCTGCAGGTCCCCCGGCGCGCGTGGGGGCAGTGGAGTCGGCCGCGTACCGTGGACGTCGATTCGGCCAGGTCGGCACCCGCCGGCATTGAAGATAAGTGTCCGCCACCGGCGGTGGCGGCACCAGAACACAGCAGGAGAGGCGTTCGTGGGAAAGCTGACGAACAGCATGTGGCGGTTGCTCGGAGCGCAGACCACCCGCAATCAGTCCAAGTCGGTGGGGCTCATCAAGGAGGCCGAGCAGTACACCGAGTGGGCTGCGGGCCTCGCCACCGACCAGTTCCGTCCCGAGGCGGAGAAACTCGATGTGGGTTCGGTGCAGGCCGATCGCGCTCGGTTCCTCGCTCTCGTGCGTGAGGCGGCGGATCGTTCGCTTGGGCTGCGTCCGTTCGACGTGCAGTTGCAGGGTGCGCTGCGGCTGCTCGAAGGTGACGTGATCGAGATGGCGACCGGTGAGGGTAAGACTCTTGCGGGGGCGATCGCCGCGGTGGGTCACGTCCTGCAAGGACATCAGGTGCACGTCATCTCGGTGAACGACTATCTGGCCACCCGCGACGCCGAGTGGATGAAACCGCTGTTCGATGCTTTCGGGATCACAGTGAACGCGGTGTCGGAGAACTCGACGTCCGCAGAGCGTAAGCGTGCCTACGGTGGCGACGTCACCTACGGTTCGGTCAATGAGATCGGTTTCGACGTGCTGCGCGATCAGCTCGCCCAGTCCGAGGAGGAACTCGTCTCGCCCAAGCCCGACGTCGCCATCATCGACGAGGCCGATTCCGTACTCGTCGACGAGGCGCTCATCCCGCTCGTGCTGGCCGGCTCCACCCAGGCTCAGGTCCCCAATACGGCCATCCACGAGGTGGTCTCCCGACTGAAAAATAAGCATTACGACGTCGATGTCGAGGGACGCAATGTGACCTTGACCGAGGAGGGTGCCACGTTCGTGGAAACCGAACTCGGCGGCATCAACCTCTACGACGAGGAACATGTCGGTACCACCCTCGTCCACGTCAACATCGCGATGCACGCGTATTACCTACTCGAACGCGACGTGCACTACATCGTTCGGGACGGCGGCGTCCAGCTGATCAACGCCTCGCGTGGCCGGGTCGCGCAACTGCAGCGGTGGCCCGACGGTGTCCAAGCCGCCGTAGAGATCAAAGAGGGCCTTGCCCAAACGGATTCGGGCGAGGTGATCGACACCATCACCGTGCAGGCGTTGATCGGCCGATATCCGACGGTGTGCGGTATGACGGGTACCGCGTTGGCCGCGGGCGAACAGTTCCGGCAGTTCTACGACCTGCATGTCTCCCCAATCCCGCCGAATACGCGCAATATCCGCGAGGATCTGCCTGACCGCGTCTACGACACCAAGGCCAATAAGGTCGAGGCCGTCGTCGCCTACGTCAAGGAGGTGCACGAAACCGGGCAGCCGGTGCTGATCGGCACCCATGATGTTGCTGAATCGGAGGAACTGGCCTACTTCCTGGAGAAGGCCGGTGTGCCCTGTGTCGTGCTTAACGCCAAGAACGACGCCGAAGAGGCGAAAATCATTGCCGAGGCGGGCGTCAAGAATGCCGTGACGGTATCTACGCAGATGGCCGGTCGCGGCACCGACATCCGGCTCGGTGGCTCCGATGACGATGAGGGTGCCCGCGCGGAGATCGTCGCGCTCGGTGGCCTGTGCGTGATCGGTACCGGACGACACGACACGGCGCGTCTGGATAACCAGTTGCGGGGCCGCGCGGGCCGGCAGGGTGACCCGGGCCGGTCGGTGTTCTTCAGCAGTCTTGAGGACCCGGTGGTGACCCGCAATATCGCCTTCAAGCGTGATCCGGTTGCGCAATCCGAGGACGGTTCGATGGGTCAGAAGGGCATCGACCTGATCGAGCAGGCGCAGCGGGTGGCCGAGGGGGTGATGCTCGAATTGCACGCCAATACCTGGCGTTACAACAAGCTGGTCAATCAGCAGCGTGACATCGTGGTGGCCCGTCGGATGAAGGTACTCACCACGCAGGTAGCCCTGGATGAACTCGCCGAGCTTGAACCCGAGCGTTACGCGGAACTCTCCGGAGAACCACTACCGAATGCGGCGCAGGCTGACGCGGAGAACCCGGGGGCGGAGAATGCTGGGCCGGAGAATGCTGGGGCGGAAAATACCGACGCGGAGAATGCCGGAACGGAGAACCCAGAGACGGTCGCGGCCGAACCGGTGGAGCGTGAGGTGCTCGTACAGGCGGCGCGTGAGATCGTGCTCTTCCACCTCGACCGTTCGTGGGCCGATCATCTGGCCTTCGTATCGGATGTCCGCGCAAGTATCCACCTGCGCGCGATCGGGAAGGAGAGCCCGCTGGACGAATTCCACCGGCTGATCCTCAACGAGTTCACCACGGTGCCCGCCCAGGCGCTGGAGAACGCGCGAAAGACGTTCCGCGAGGCGAAGATTACCCACGATGGAGTGGATCTCGGAGCTGCGGATCTGCACCGGTCGACCACCACATGGACCTATATGGTCCATGACAATCTCTTTGCCTCGGGCGGGGCGAAGACGTTGCAGGGCATCATCGGAATCTTCCGGTGACGTCCCGGCCACCAGCACAGGTTCGGCCGTGGTGAGGGGTCCGGCCTGATGACCAGCCCGGCCACCGATGCCGCTGGCGGAGACCGAATCCTCACCGTCCCCAATGCGCTCAGCGTGTTGCGGCTGGCGCTGATACCGGTCTTCTTGTGGCTGCTGCTTGGCGCGAAGGCTGATGGCTGGGCCTTCACGGTGTTGCTGCTGTCGGGGTTCTCCGACTGGGCCGACGGCAAACTGGCGCGTGTACTTAACCAGTCATCGCGCCTCGGTGAACTCCTCGACCCGGCCGCCGACCGGCTCTACATCGTGATCATCCCGATCGCTTTCGGCATCCGGGAATTTGTTCCGTGGTGGCTGATCGGGGTGATCATCGCCCGCGATGTCGCATTACTGGCTACCGGACCGCTGCTGCGCAGCCGGGGCCTGCTGGCTCTTCCGGTGCTCTACATCGGTAAGGCTGCGACGTTCGCGCTGATGAGCGCGTTTCCGTGGTTACTTGTCGGGCAACTTGATTCGGTGGTCGGCACGATCTGCTATCCGATCGGCTGGGCGTTCCTCTGGTGGGGGGTCGCGTTGTATCTGTGGTCGTTCGCCCTCTACTGGACGCAAACCGTCATGGTGATGCGGTCGCTACCGCGCGCTGGCGTATCGGGCGCCGACGGTATGGCCTAGAGTCTCGGGGGACAGAAAGGGGCATCGACGTGACCGATACCAACGTGCCTGCGGAACTCAGCTACACCCCCGAGCATGAATGGGTGCGCAGGACCGGGCCGACAACGGTCCGGGTGGGCATTACCGATTATGCGCAAGAACAGCTCGGCGACGTCGTATTCGTCCAGTTGCCCGATATCGACGCTGAGGTTGAGGTCGGGGAGTCCTTCGCCGAGGTCGAGTCGACTAAGAGCGTGTCGGATATCTTTGGTCCGCTCAACGGCACGGTATCGAAGGTGAATGAGGAACTTGAGTCGGCGCCCGACCTGGTGAATTCCGAGCCTTATGACTCGGGATGGCTCGTGGAGATCGAGGTGGATGATGCCGCCGACCTCGATTCTCAGCTCGACGACATGCTTGACGCCGACGGCTACCGCGGTGTGATCGAAGGATGACCTTCCCGCCCTGCGGGAACGTATGCTCGATGGTGGCCTGTTGACTCGGGTGCGGCGGCATCCGACGCGGGCGGTACGGTTTAGCTCGATATAGCGCAGTTGTGATGCTGACGTGCTCGATGCCCGGCTACCGGGTTCCCGGCAGTGGGACCCCAGGAATGGGTATCTGGCCGCCGATTAGGCGCCGACGGCGAGTGGACGATGACGAAGGAGAAGCGGTGAGCGATAGCGACAAGGACTTCGAGGCACCGGTGGAGACCACATCGGTGTTCCGTGAGGAGTTCATCAACGAACTCGATGCGGGAGCCTCCTCGAGCGAACCGGCCGACACCGGGGTGGAACGCTTATCGCCCGGTACCGCGCTGCTTGTCGTCAAGCGTGGCCCGAATGCGGGCTCGCGGTTTCTGCTCGATCAGCCGACGACGTCGGCGGGCCGCCACCCGGATAGCGACATCTTCCTCGATGATGTGACGGTAAGCCGTCGTCATGCCGAATTCCGGCTGAATGAGAACGAGTTTCAGGTTGTCGATGTGGGCAGCCTCAACGGCACCTACGTCAATCGTGAACCCGTGGACAGCGCGGTGTTGAGTAACGGTGACGAGGTTCAGATCGGCAAATTCCGGTTGGTCTTCCTGAGCGGTCCGCGCGACGTCCCTGGTGCCTGAGTATCGTGTCGGCCTCGACTGCGGGAGCGCGCGGCGAAGGATCGATGTCTATCGGATCGGTCCTGGCGCTGCTGCGTAACGATTTCCCGGATGTGACGATCTCCAAGATCCGATTCCTTGAATCGGAGGGTTTGGTGACGCCCGAACGTGCACCATCGGGCTATCGGCGGTTCAGCGAGGCCGATTGTGCACGATTGCGATTCGTGCTCACCGCGCAACGCGACCGCTACCTGCCGTTGAAGGTGATCAAGGAGCAGCTTGAGGCAATAGACAACGGGGCGGGGGGATTTGGGCCGGGCGGCACTCCGGTGCTGTCATCGGCGCGCAGCGTCGTCGCGCCGGCGACCGATTTCTCGGCTGGCCGTGGCGGCCGGGTCTCGCGGGAATCGCTCATCGAGCGCACCGGAGTCGATTCGGCGTTCGTCACTGAACTCCAGCGCAATGGCCTGCTCACTTCCGGTCCGGCGGGGTTTTTCGACGACGACGCGGTGCGTCTGGTCGAGGCAGCCGCGGTGTTAGCCAATTACGGGGTGGAGACGCGGCATCTGCGCGCGTTCAAGGTGTCCGCGGACCGTGAGGCCGGACTGGTCGCCCAGATCGCCAACCCGATCGCCAAAGGCAAAGGCACCGGTGCGCGCGATCGCGCCGAAGAGCTGATCCGGGAGATCGCAGCGGTATCGGTGACGCTGCACACGCAACTGGTCAAACAGGCGGTCCGCAGCATTCTTGATTGACCTGTAGGCGCGCGGGATACGGGCCCGACACCAGGGTCGGAGGTCGAGCTCTGCGCTGGCTTCCCCACCACCCGCCCGCCGGTCGGTGTAGCGTCGGTGGCAATCACAGTGGCTCTTCGGGAGGTGCGGGATGAGCGAGATGCGTGTGGTGGGTATTCGGGTCGAGCCCCCGCAGAGCCAGCCGGTGCTGCTGCTGCGTGAGGTCGACGGAGAACGTTACCTGCCGATCTGGATCGGGCAGAGCGAAGCGGCGTCGATCGCGCTGCGGCAAAAAGGCATCGAACCGCCACGTCCGCTCACCCATGATCTGATCGTGAATCTCATCGAACAGTTCGGTCAGACCCTCGTCGAGGTGCGCATCGTCGACATGCAGGAGGGAACCTTCTACGCGGAGATGGTGTTCGCGGGTGACGTGCGGGTCTCGGCCCGGCCGTCCGATTCGATCGCCGTGGCCTTGCGGGCGGAGGTGCCGATCATCGCCGATGAGGAGGTCCTTGCCGAGGCGGGACTGTTGATTCCCGACGAGGACTCCGAGGATGCCAGTGACGAGAAGGAGGATGAGGTGGAGAAGTTCCGCGAATTCCTCGACAACGTCTCGCCGGATGATTTCAAAGCCAGCGGTGGTGCCTGAGAATGGTTGTTCTGCATGTGATCTGCATGCTCGGAGCATTACCAGCGCGAGCGACACATCACGGATCGGCATCCGCCAGATAACCCTTTGCCTCCATCTCAACTTGAGGTTGAGTGTCGTGGCGCGTCGCGTTGATCGCGCTCTCTCCGCGGCATACGGTCGACCCGACATCGCGGGATACCCGCGGCAATAGAGGGAAGATCGGCCCCGGCGGCGTATGGTAGAGCAAGATCCGCACCGGCGGTCCGAGCGTGGCGAGGAGTCAGCAGTGGGCGATAGGCCGTTCGATAGCGATGCGGCGTCTGATCAGGTCGAGTCAGATGGGACGGTGGTGCCCTCGGGTGCCCTCGATTCGGCAACGGGCGTGGCGACGCAGGGCAGTCTTGATGACATCGCACCCGGTTTGTTTCCTAACGACACAGTTCCCGACGAGCTTGTCGGCTACCGGGTGCCTAGTGCATGCCAGATTGCCGGCATCACGTATCGCCAGCTCGACTATTGGGCGCGTACCTCGCTGGTGGTGCCCTCGATCCGCGGTGCGGCCGGTTCGGGTAGTCAGCGGTTGTATTCGTTCAAGGACATTCTCGTCCTCAAGATCGTGAAGCGGCTCCTCGACACCGGGATCTCGCTGCAGAATATTCGTGTCGCCGTCGACCATTTGCGTAAGCGTGGTGTGGAAGATTTGGCCCGCATCACCTTGTTCTCCGACGGAACAACCGTGTACGAGTGCACGTCGGCCGAAGAGGTCGTCGATTTGCTCCAGGGCGGGCAGGGCGTTTTCGGTATCGCGGTCAGTGGCGCGATGCGGGAACTGACCGGCACGATCGCCGATTTCCCCGGCGAACGCGCGGATGGCGGGGTCAGTGAGGCCGCGCCCGAAGATGAGCTCGCGGCGCGGCGTAAAAACCGGGCGCGACGCACCGGCTAGCGGCACCTCCGCGCGACTCGCGCGCCGCCCGGAAACAAGCGGGTACACCGATGACCGGTAAACTGATGTCGCGTCGCTACATCGCGGGAGAGCGTCATCTCGAATGGCCGCCGAAGGAGCAACACCTCCTCGTCAAACTCTCAGGCACCCGGACCGTGGTGTCGACGGCGTCTCTGGAAAGTGATGGTCTCCTGACCGTCCGCCCACGGTGAAAAGCCGCCGCGTCATCGCTGTCGCGCAGGCCGAATCTCTCAGGCGCCGTCATCGGCATGACAGAGGGGGAGGGCCAGCCCGCCGGTATAGACCGGCGTCCGCGAGAGGTTGACCCGATCATGCCTGAATCCGTTGCTGCCGCCGATGCCCTGTCTTCCGCGGCTTTCGCCGACCGCCACGTGGGCCCTGACGAGAACGAGATACGGCGCATCCTTGCTCTGATTGGTGTGGCATCCCTTGAGGAACTCGCCGCACAGGTGGTGCCGAATGTGATCATCGATCCGGCTGACGATAACGGACTCGATGCGCTCGACGCTCCGCTGTCCGAGGCCGCCGCCTTACGTCGGCTGACGGAGTTGGCCGAACGCAATACCGTTAACCGGTCCATGATCGGGCTGGGTTACCACGACACCATCACGCCGGGAGTGATCCTGCGTAATGTGCTGGAGAATCCCGCCTGGTACACGGCCTACACGCCCTATCAGCCGGAGATCAGCCAGGGGCGGCTTGAGGCGTTGCTCAATTTCCAGACGATGGTGTGCGATCTCACCGCTATGGAGGTGGCCAACGCATCGATGCTCGATGAGGCCAGTGCGGCGGCGGAGGCGATGACCCTGATGCGCAGAGCCGGGAAATCGAAATCGTCGATACTCGTTGTCGACGCCGATCTGCTGCCGCAGACGCGGGCGGTAATCGCGACGCGGGCCGAGCCGCTGAATATCGAGATCCGCGAGGCGATGGTACATCCTGACCTGCCCGGATACGGTCTCCCCGCCGACGGCGATTACTTCGGGATAATTATGCAGGTGCCCGGTGCGTCGGGCGCAATCCTGGACGCCGCGCCAATCATTGCCGCCGCACACGAGGCCGGTGCGTTGGTCGCGGTGGGCGCCGATGTGTTGGCGCTGACCCTGATCACCCCGCCCGGCGAGCAGGGCGCCGACGTATGTTTCGGTACCACTCAGCGTTTCGGTGTCCCGATGGGATTCGGCGGACCGCACGCCGGGTATCTGGCGGTACGCGCCACATATGCGCGTCAGATGCCCGGACGTCTGGTCGGGGTGTCGAAGGATGCCGACGGCAACCTGGCCTACCGGCTGGCACTGCAGACGCGTGAACAACACATTCGGCGCGAGAAGGCGACCAGCAATATCTGCACCGCCCAGGTGCTACTGGCGGTAGTGGCGGCCATGTACGCCGGCTATCACGGTCCGCACGGGCTGCATGCCATCGCGCGTCGGGTACACGCGCATGCGGTCACACTCGCTAATAGCCTGACCGCCGCAGGTTTCGTGGTGTCGCACAACACCTTCTTCGACACCATCGAAATTCATACGCCGGGCCGTGCCGACCAACTCGTCGATGACGCGCACCGTTCGGGTTACCTGCTGCGTCGTGTGGACGCCGATACGGTGTCGATTGCCTGTGATGAGACGACGTCGGCCGCCGATATCGCCGCGGTACTCGACGTATTCGAGGCGCCGGTGGTGCCGGCAGGCGGTTTCGCCCAGCCGATCGACACCCGCACGAGCGAATACCTCACCCATCCGGCATTTAACCGGTACCGTACCGAGACGTCGATGCTGCGATACCTGCGGGCGTTATCGGACAAAGATATTGCGTTGGACCGCAGCATGATCCCGCTCGGATCATGCACGATGAAACTTAATGCCACCACTGAGATGGAACCGATCACCTGGCCCGGATTCGCACGGTTGCATCCGTTTGCGCCGGCCGCCGACACTGCCGGGATTCGTGAACTGATCGCCACCGTGGAGAAGTGGCTGATCGCCATCACCGGCTATGACGGTGTGAGCCTGCAGCCCAACGCCGGCTCGCAGGGGGAATTCGCCGGGTTGCTGGCGATCCGCCAGTATCACCGCAGCCGTGGCGACGTCGAGCGTGATATCTGCCTGATCCCGTCGAGTGCGCACGGTACCAACGCGGCGTCGGCGGTGATGGCCGGTATGCGGGTGGTGGTGGTCAGCTGTCGGGAAAACGGTGACGTCGACGTCGACGATCTGCGTGCCAAGATCACCGTGCATAGTGAGCGTCTCGCCGCGATCATGATCACCTACCCATCCACTCATGGTGTGTTCGAACACGAAATCCGTGACATCTGCGCGGCTGTGCACGATGCGGGCGGGCAGGTGTACGTCGACGGTGCCAATCTCAATGCGCTTGTCGGCGTTGCCCGACCGGGACATTTCGGTGGCGACGTGAGTCACCTCAACCTGCATAAGACGTTTTGCATTCCGCATGGCGGTGGCGGGCCCGGTGTTGGCCCGGTCGCGGTGCGCGCGCATCTGGCGCCCTTCCTGCCGGGACATCCACTCGCCGACGAACTATCGGGGGCGGCGACGATCGCGGCGGCTCCCTATGGGTCGGCGTCGATCCTGCCGATCACCTACGCGTATATCGCGATGATGGGTGCGGCGGGCCTGCGTCGCGCGACGCTCACCGCTATCGCCTCGGCTAACTACATCGCACGCAGGCTCAACGATTATTATCCGGTGCTCTACACCGGTGGTGGCCATGAGGGCGTGATCGGCTGGGTGGCCCATGAATGCATCCTTGATCTGCGTCCGCTCACCAAGGAGTCCGGCGTCACCGTCGATGATGTGGCAAAACGTTTGGCAGACTACGGTTTCCATGCTCCAACGATGAGCTTCCCGGTCGCCGGAACATTGATGGTCGAGCCGACGGAGAGTGAAAATCTCGACGAAATCGATGCCTTCTGCGATGCGATGATCGCGATCCGTGCGGAGATCGCGAAGGTGGCCGACGGCACGTGGCCCGCCGATGACAATCCGCTGCGCGGTGCTCCGCACACCGCAGAATCTCTCGTGGCCGAATGGAATCACCCGTACACGCGGGAGCAAGCGGTTTATCCGCAGGGGCTGCCGTCGGCCGGAGCGCGGGCGAAAGTCTTTCCCGCAGTGCGCCGGATCGACGGCACCTATGGTGACCGGAATCTGGTGTGCAGTTGCCCACCGATCGAGGCGTTTGCCCAGTGACCCCACCTCGGGTGGGATGTGTGCAGACAATACGGTGAGTTAATAGGGCGGTTCACCCACGTCTGAGTGGCTTTCGGCACTCCGTATTTCTCTGCGTGGGCGTTGCCTAGGTTGAGTGCGGCGCGCGCGGTTGCGGGC
>JASGFW010000090.1:0-17947 GCA_047605305.1 Gordonia sp. (in: high G+C Gram-positive bacteria) | reverse complement strand
TCACAGACGGGGACAGCACGGGATCGGCCGGCATAGGCGGGAATATTACGGCCGAGGTGCCTGGCATCAGCGTGCCCACACTGTTGCAGACATTGGTGCAACGTATTGCCGGGCATGGACCGCCGGCACATGAGGTCTGGTTGCCGCCGCTCGACGAATCCCCGACGGTCGATCAGCTGGTCGGTGCGCGCGATATCACCGGCGGGGGTATCCCCGGCCGTTTGCAGGTGCCGGTCGGTATCGTCGACCGCCCCTACGATCAACGCCGCGACCTCTACGTGCTGGATCTGGCCGGGGCGGCGGGCAATGTGGCGGTGGTCGGCGGACCACAGTCGGGTAAGTCGACGGCGGTGCGCACGCTGATCATGTCCGCAGCGGTCACCCACACTCCCGAGCAGGTGCAGTTCTACTGCCTGGACTTCGGCGGCGGCAGCCTCGCCGGTATCGCGGGGCTGCCGCATGTCGGTTCGGTGGCCTCCCGCGGTGATATGGATGCGGTGCGGCGCACCGTGGCAGAGGTATCGGCGATCCTGCGTCGCCGTGAATTGCTCTTCGCGCGCCTCGGTATCGAATCGATGCACGATTATCGGAGTCGGCGCACGCAGTGGTACGCCACGGGCGCGCTCGCTGCCGACGATCCGCTCGCCCAAGACCGCCACGGTGATGTGTTCCTCGTTTTCGACGGTATCGGGGTGCTGCGCAATGAACTCGATTTTCTTGAAGATCAGATCAATGTGATTGTTTCCCAGGGACTTTCCTATGGTGTGCATGTGGTGCTCACCGCCACCCGCTGGGGTGAGGTTCGCCCGGCGATGCGTGATCTCATCGGGTCGCGGCTGGAACTCAAACTCGGTGATGCGATGGATTCGGAGATGGGTCGTCGTGCCGCGTCATCGGTGCCGCAGAATCGGCCGGGCCGTGGCCTGACCGATGCGGAACTGCATATGCTCGTCGCGCTGCCGCGCCTGGACGGGGTGTGCTCGGCGCAATCGCTCTCGGTCGGGGTGGCGCAGGCGGTCGCGACGGCGGCCGAGGCCTATTCCGGTCGTACCGCGATGAAGGTGCGCAAACTCGATACCGAGATCGAGCCGGGGGCCGTCGATGCGCTCGTCGCGTCATCCGGGGTGGCGTTGGCCCCGGGACAGGTCGCCATCGGCGTCGGCGAACTCGAATTGACCCCGGTGATCCTCGATTTCACCGCACAACCGCATTTCATGGCCTTCGCCGACGTCGGCTCGGGTAAGACGAATCTGTTGCGCCGCATCGTGACCGAACTGGTTCGGGGAGCCACGCCCGAGCAGGTGAAGATCGTGTTGATCGACTACCGGCGGACGATGCTCGGGGTGATCGAGGGCGATCATCTTGCCGGCTACGCCAGTTCCGGAGAGAACACGGCCAAGATGATGACTCAGTTGGCCGGCTATTTCACCAACCGGCTGCCGCCGGAGGAGTTGACCGTGCAGCAACTCAAGGAGCGCAGCTGGTGGTCGGGGCCGGAGGTGTATGTGATCGTCGACGACTACGACATGGTGGCAACATCGTCGGGTAATCCGTTGCTGCCCTTGGTGGAACTCGCCTCTCATGCGCGTGATATCGGAATGCATATAGTGCTCGCCCGCCGCTCCGGCGGTTTGGGCCGGGCGATGTTTGATCCGATGCTCGCCCGGTTGAAAGATCTCTCCAGCGATGTGCTGTTGATGAGCGGGGATCGCGACGAGGGATACATCGTCGGACGCTCCCGCATGCAGCAACTGGTGGCCGGCCGCGGCGAACTCATCTCACGGACGCGACCGACGGAGATGATTCAGGTCGCCCTGCTGCCGGCGCAGTGAGCCGATGACGATGAGTTCCGCTATCGGGCCCGCTCCGGCCGTGACGCGCCCACCGGTCATCGATCTCGCCTACGGCGAGAATGTCGGGATCGGCGCGTGGCCGCCGGGTACCGCACCGATCACGATGGTCAGCGTGCTTGAAGCGATCGACGCTCCCACGGTCAGCGTTGCCGGTGAGGTGCGGTTCACCCATGAAGTGATCCGTGACATGATCGCCGCGGAGATCGCGAATTCGGGTGTGAGTAACGATGATCCGATAGTGGTCGGCTACCCGAGTACCTGGGGATCGACGCGGCGGGATGTGCTTGCCCGGGCCTGTGCCGGTCTGCCTGCGGCCATCATGCTTACCCCGCGCGCGATGCTCATCGCGCGAAGCCACAGCGACGCGGTGATGGCGCGTTGTGCCGTCGTGGAGACAACCCACCTGCCCAGTTATCCGGTAGATCCGGCACATCCGTCGGGTCCGACATGGGATGTATTGCGGCTGAGCCGAAGTGGTGACGGATGGGTGATCGATCGGTGTGGTCTGCTCGACCCTGACGACCCGGATATCGATGTGGCGGTGCGGGTGCAGGAACTCATCGACGACTCGGTCGAAGCGGTATTCGTCGACGGCGCCGACCCTGTGATGCTGGCGCGGGCCATCGATCTCGTGAGTGCCGATGTCGTGGCGGGGCGGGTGGTGGCGACCGATCACGCACTCATCCGCCGCTACGGTGCGCGTCGGGGTTCGCTCGAACCGATGCCGCACACGTCGGTAAGTGAACCGATCACCGTGGTGGCGGCGGTCCGGGCCCGCCGCCGCTGGCTGTGGATGGGCGCCGCGGCGGCGATGGTGAGTCTGCTGGCCGCGGCGGCGGTGGCGTTTTCCGGGCGCGGCGGCGAGACCACCCCGGCGCAGGTTTCGATCTCCGTTGCCCGCACCACCATGTCGATACCGCGCGGCTGGCGGCGAAGTTCGCCGCCGGAGCCGAATGCTGCGGCCCACGATGACGCCACGTCGCGCACGGTGTTCACCGATCCCGGCACCGGCGGGCGCATTCTGCTGGTTCAGAGCCGGGTGCGGTCCGGTTCGACGCCGGCGTCGGTGGCCGCCAGTCTGGCCAACCGTATCCGCCAGCGTGGAGACGATGTGGTCACCGAGTTCTCGCCGACAACCCGCTTCGGCGGCCGCGACGTGATTTCCTACCGGGAGGCGCCCGAGTCCGGGTCGGCGATCGACTGGTATGTGCTTGTCGATGATGATCTGCAGGTCAGTATCGGATGTCAGCCGGGCACCGGTGGCCAACCGATCGACGATCAGTGCGTCACGGCGGTGTCGAGTGCGCGGATCGCGCCGCGCTGAGGATCCACAACCGCTCGGGTATCGTGTTTTGACCCTGACCTGCGCTCTCGCGTACTCTGGATCGCTGGTGCATGGCACCTGTTCACCCTGTGGTGGGCGGGTAGCCGAGGCCCGGGTCCCCACTGGTCGCCGGGAATAGCCTCGCCGTCGCATCTGACCAGCACCTGGCATCTCGTGAAAGAGAAGGACTAACTGTGCCTACCTACACCCCGAAGGCCGGTGACATCACGCACGCGTGGCATGTCATCGACGCCACCGACGTGGTGCTCGGCCGGCTCGCCGTGCAGAGCGCGAATCTGCTCCGCGGCAAGCACAAGCCGACCTACGCCCCGCACATCGACGGCGGCGACTTCGTCATCATCATCAACGCCGAAAAGGTCGTTCTGACCAACAACAAGGCAGAGACCAAGCTGAACTACCGGCACTCCGGGCATCCGGGTGGCCTGAAGGTCCGCACCACCGCTGAATTGCTGGAGACCCACCCCGAGCGTGTGGTAGAGCAGGCCATCAAGGGCATGCTCCCGCATACCAAGCTCGGCCGGGCGATCGCGTCGAAGCTCAAGGTCTACGCGGGCCCGAATCATCCCCACGCGGCGCAGCGCCCCGTTCCCTTCGAGATCAAGCAGGTGGCCCAGTGACCAACGAGAACTTCAGCGACGAAGCTGTGGAGGTTCCCGTCGACGAGGCTATCGAGGCCGTGGAAGCGGTTGAGGACGCCGACGACTACGACTACGACACCGAGACTGTCACCGAACCGGCCGTTGATCGTGTCCCCGTGGTGATCGACCACCCAATCCAGACGGTTGGCCGCCGCAAGGAGGCCGTGGTACGGGTGCGTCTGCTGCCCGGTAACGGCTCATTCCAGCTCAACGGACGCAGCCTGGAAGATTACTTCCCGAATAAGGTGCATCAGCAGATCATCAAGGCTCCGCTGGTGACTGTCGAGCGCACCGAGTCGTTCGATATCTACGCCAAGCTCGTCGGTGGCGGCCCCTCCGGTCAAGCCGGTGCGCTGCGGCTGGCGATCGCACGTGCCCTCATTGAGGTCACCCCCGAGGATCGTCCGGCGCTCAAGCGGGCTGGCTTCCTGACCCGCGATCCGCGTGCTGTCGAACGCAAGAAGTACGGCCTGAAGAAGGCCCGCAAGGCGTCGCAGTACTCCAAGCGCTGAATTGGCACGCCTTTTCGGAACCGACGGCGTCCGGGGCCTGGCCAACGACCAACTCACTGTCGAGTTGGCGTTGCGCCTGGCCTCGGCCGCCGCGGTCGTTTTAGGAGAGATTTCTGCCACCGAACCCGGCCCCACCCGGCCGCGGGTGGTGGTGGGCCGCGATCCGCGGGCATCAAGCGAAATGCTCGAAGCCGCGGTCTGTGCCGGTCTCGCCGCGGTGGGTGCTGACGCCATCAGGGTAGGGGTATTGCCGACGCCCGCGGTGGCATTCCTGACCGCCGACTATGACGCGAATTTCGGAGTGATGATCTCCGCGTCGCATAATCCGATGCCGGACAACGGCATCAAATTCTTCGGTGCCGGTGGGCATAAGCTCGACGATGAGGTCGAAGACCGCATCGAGGCGGCCATGAACGCCGACCTGCCGCATCCGGTGGGATCAGGTGTGGGCCGGCTGCGCGCGGCGAATGACGCCGCGGACCGGTACGGCCGCCACCTCGCCGCCGCCATCGACGCCCCGCTCGATTCGTTGACCGTTGTGGTCGATTGCGCCAACGGTGCCGCCGCGCACGTCGCGCCGGCGATCCTCGGTGCGGCCGGAGCCACGGTGATCGCGATTCACGCTGATCCCGACGGCATCAATATCAACGCCGACTGCGGCTCGACACATATGGAGAAGCTACAGGCCGCGGTGCTCGAACACGGCGCCGATCTGGGTCTGGCTCTCGACGGGGACGCCGACCGGTGTCTCGCCGTTGATCGTGCCGGCCAGATCGTCGACGGTGATGCGATCATGGCGATTCTGGCGACGGCGCTGCACGCTCGCGGCCGACTGCACGACGACGTGTTGGTAGCGACCGTAATGAGCAACCTGGGGTTGCATATCGCTATGCGGGCCAAGGGAATTCAAGTTCACACCACCGCCGTCGGGGATAGGTACGTACTGGAGGAACTGCGTGGGGGTGGATACACCCTTGGCGGTGAACAGTCCGGGCATATCGTGTTCTCCGGGGCGGGTACCACCGGTGATGGCATCCTCACCGGGCTGATGCTCATGGAGCAGGTCGTCGTATCGGGGCAAGGCCTGCACGATCTGGCGGCGGTGATGACCGTGCTGCCGCAGGAACTCATCAATGTGCGTGTCGACGATAAACATGCGGTGGCCCGCGCGGCATCGGTGCAAGACGCGGTGAGCGGCGCCGAGGAGCAACTCGGCTCGACCGGCAGGGTACTGTTGCGGCCGTCGGGAACCGAGCAGCTGGTGCGGGTGATGGTTGAGGCGCCAACGGCTGAACTGGCTCGCGGGATTGCCGAGCGGATCGCCGACGTCGTGTCGGCGGCGGGAGCGAGAGGATCGTCCGAGTGACCACGACCCCGAAAGCGGTACTTTTCGATTTCTCCGGCACCCTTTTTCGGTTGACCGCGCAACCCGAATGGTTTGCCGGACTGCACGATGATTCGGGTAATCCGTTATCTGCCGAGCATCAGGCACAGCTCATCCGTCGGCTGACGCAACCTGTCGGCTTACCTGCGGATATTTCCGACGACGACCGAAGCGCTTGGGAGCGCAGGGATCTCGATCCGGCTCTGCATCTTCGCGGAAATCTCGCGGTTTTGCGTGCATCCGGTTTGACCGCACCCGGCCAGGCCGAATCCCTGTATCAGCGGGTACTCGATCCGGCGTCGTGGCTACCATTCCCCGACACTGCGAAACTGCTGCGCGAACTGCATGCGCGCGGTATCCCGGTCGGCATTGTCAGTAACATCGCCTTCGATCTGCGGGCGGTGTTCGCCCGGCATGATCTCCTCGACACGGTCGGCGCGTGGGCGCTCTCCTATGAGGTGGGGGCGATCAAACCGAATCCGCAGATTTTCCATGCCGCCCTCGGCATACTCGGAGTGGCGGCCGGCGACGCGCTCATGATCGGTGACAGCGAAGAGGCCGACGGCGGTTCGCGCCGACTGGGATGTGCCTTCGCGGTTGTCCACGATATTCCAGGCGCACAGCGCCCAACGGCGTTGCTCGACGCTGTCGCCGCATACAACCTCATCTGACACCCCCTCCCGTATGGAACCCCGGACGCTGTCGTAGCGTCTACACTTCGACGCCAACGCCATGTCGGTTTTGTCGGGAAAGGGTGCGCGATGGGAGATGCGCCGATCGGCCGGGATCGGGTGATTATTGACGTCGATGAGGTGGAGGCCGTTGCGGCCTTTTACCGTCGGGCGGCGCTGGTGATTTCGGCGGCGGCCGCTGACCTGGCCGGTCATTCCTTCGGCTCCTGGGCCGTCGGGGAGTGGTTCGGCGATCTGGGTGAACGCTTCGGTGCGATGAGTGCGCAGGTGTCGGACCGGCTGAGTGGGCAGGCGCAGGCGGCGGTTGATCTCGCGGACCTGCTGGCGCGAGGCGTGACCGAATTTGCTCTCGCCGATACCTCGGCGGAGCGGGAATTTGTCGCGGACGCGGAGACTCCGAGGTGAGCCGCGATGCGGATTCGCTTATGGCGCTGCGGAATAGGGCGCTTAGCGGAGTGGAAAACCTGGTGGCTCTGATGGGTATTGGTCGGGTACTGGGGATCGCTGCTCCCGCCGACGAGCAGATCCGCGAACCGCTGCGGCGCCTGGGCGCATTCGATGTGAACCGCCTATCCGCTGACGCTCACCTTTTGACGGCGACTCATCGTGCCGTTGCCGGTCAACTTCATCGCCTGCCTGAACAGCAGGTACGGCTGGACGTCGAGTGGTTGGGTGCGGCCGGGGCGGCGGCGGTGACCCTCGTCGCCGAACATCAGCGACGCGCCGAATCCGATCTGGCGATGCTGCGTACCCTCGCAGAGGCCACCACCGCGGCGTCCGCGGGAATCGATCGTCTGCTGCGTACCTGGTATGTGACCGTCGCCCGGTGTGCGGCGCCGCTGGTGGCGGGTGTGGCGATCGGTGATCTCCCCGCTGCGGTGCTCTCGGGCAAGGTGCCGCTTGCGGTGGTCGCCGGGGATATCGCCGCCCGTGTCACGTTGCTGCAGTCGACGGCCGATATCACCGCAACCGGTGTCGACCTCATTCTGCGGACGCTGAATAGAGCCACCGATGGATTTGGGGATCACGCAGCTGATGGTGACGGATACGGGGCCGACGCCAGCTCCGTCGCTGAAGGATTACCCGCGGCTGCCGACCCTGATGCTGATGCCGACCCTGGTCCTGATGCCGACCCGGTGCCCGCTCCGGGACCTCGTCATGATGATGTACTCCAGCCACAGCCACAGCCACAGCCACAGCCACAGCCACAGCCACAGCCACAGCCACAGGACATCCCATTACGGTTACCGGCGGATATCGCCGGATCGGCAACGAATCACGCTGTGGTGCAACATGATCCGAAATCTTATGACCCGCCGGCGATACCCGGGACGGGCGAGACCGGGCCGGGTGCTGCCACGCTGGGCGGGGTGGGAGCAGCCCGCGCCGGGACCGCCCACAACACGCCGGATCCGGCACCGCAGGTAGACCCAGCACCGCAGGTAGACCCAGCACCGCAGGTAGACCGACTGCCGCAGGTAGATAGTCAACTCGCATTGGCCGGTGATCAATGAACCTCGCCGATCAGATCGAGGCCATCTCCCGTGCCGCCACCGAGCGTGTCGTCGGCGCGGCTCGTGACTTTTCCGCGGCCCAGGCACGGCTCGGCGCACAGCTCGCCGATCATCGCCGCGCGGCAGCCACCAGTGCCGATCAGTTGCGGGCGGAACTCCTCGACGACGCGCAGGTCGGCGGGAACCGGACGCCGCGCATCATGCTGCCCGCCGACATCGCCGAGGCCAGTCCCCACCGGCCCGCCGACACCGCATAGGCTGATCACTGTGCCCGGCAAGAAACGCGCGCCCACACCGTCCACCGCCCCGGCCAGCTTGCTCACGCGACTGGCCCGCCGCGGCCCGCATCAGGTCCTGCACGGCAACCTCGCAATCGTGGGTGTTCCCGGTCAGGTGTTCACCCCTGCCGAAGCCACGGGCTGCCCGGCGGTGGCATTCGGCCACGGCTGGCTCACCGATAGCCGTCGGTACCGTGACCTGCTCTATCACCTGGCGTCGTGGGGCATTGTTGTCGTCGCCCCCGACGGGCAACGCGGGGTGCTGGCCTCAGATGTCGGATTGGCCGCGGATCTGCGCTCGTCTCTCTCGATCGCCGCGCACTACCGGCTGGGTACCGGTTCGGTCACTGTCAACCCCGCCCGCCTGGGTGTTCTCGGGCACGGATTCGGCGCGGCAGCCGCCGTGATCGCCGCCAGCGACCGGCCGCTAATCGGCCAGCAGCCCCTCGACATATCGGCGGTGGTGGCGTTATTCCCGGCCCCGACCACCTCGCAGCTGCCGGCCGCCGCGTCGTCGGCTACCGCACCATCTTTGGTGGTGGCCGGTTCTGCCGAGATCGACACCGTCGACGCCAATGCGCTACCGCTGGCTCGCGTGTACGGCGGTGATGTGGTGTTGCGCACGATCCCCGGCGCTAGTGGCGCCGGTGTGCTGGAGCGTCGCAGCCTCGCATCTCTTATTGGTCGCAATGGCGCCGATAAGAAAACACATGCGGCGGCCCGCGCGTTGACCACCGGATTTCTGCTGCACACCCTCGCCGGCGCCAAAGATTATGCGGCGTTCGCCAACCCGGCGGTCACTATCGGGAAGACCGGAGTGATCGACCCGGCCGACCCGCCCGTGCAGCCGCTGGACCGGGTGTCACGGCTTTTGGGGGCCACACCGGGCAACCCGGCTCTCAAGATCTTGCGAAAATCCCCGGTACGCTGACTTCCTATGTGTGGAATCGTCGGATACGTGGGTGACCGCGAAGCCCTCGACATTGTGGTCGAGGCGCTGCGCCGAATGGAATACCGCGGGTATGACTCGGCCGGTGTCGCGATCCTCGACGGGGCAGGCCACACCGCGATCGAGAAGAAGGCCGGACGGCTGGAAAATCTCGATAAGCAACTCGCTACCGTGGGCCGGGAATCGTTACGCGGTACCACCGGGATGGGGCATACCCGCTGGGCCACCCATGGGCAGCCGACGGATCGCAACGCCCATCCGCATCGCAGCGTCGACGGCAAGATCGCCGTCGTACACAACGGAATCATCGAGAACTATGCGACGTTGCGTGCCGAACTTGAGGCGCGCGGTATCGAATTCACCTCGGAGACCGACACCGAAACCGCCGTTCACCTCGTCGAGCGGGAGTACGCCGAAGGCGAGTACGCGGGAGATTTCATCGCCAGCGCCTACGCTGCGCTACGCCGGCTTGAAGGCGCCTTCACCCTGCTGTTCACCCACTCCGATCATCCCGGCGTCATCGTCGCCGCGCGGCGCTCCACCCCGCTGGTCGTCGGTGTCGGCGACGGGGAAATGTTCCTTGCCTCCGATGTGACAGCTTTCATCGAACACACCCGTGACGCGGTGGAACTGGGGCAGGACGAGGTGGTGGTGATTACCGCCGATAGCTACACCATCACTGACTTCGACCAGAATCCGCGTCCGGGTACGCCGTTCCACATCGACTGGGATCTCGCCGCCGCCGAGAAGGGCGGCTACGACTTCTTCATGCTCAAGGAGATCGCCGAACAACCGGCCGCGCTGGCCGATACGCTGCTGGGGCATCTCGTCAAAGGCCGCATCGTGCTCGACGAACAGCGCCTTTCCGACGACGATCTGCGTGATGTGGACAAGGTGTTCGTGGTGGCCTGCGGTACGGCGTATCACGCGGGCATGCTCGCCAAGTACGCCATCGAACACTGGACGCGGTTGCCCGTCGAGGTCGAATTGGCCAGCGAATTCCGCTACCGCGACCCGGTGCTTGACCAGCAGACATTGGTGGTCGCGATCTCCCAGTCTGGGGAGACCGCCGACACCCTCGAGGCGGTACGCCACGCCAAGGAGCAAAAGGCGCGCGTACTCGCGATCTGCAACACCAACGGTGCACAGATTCCCCGCGAATCCGACGCGGTGCTCTACACCCATGCCGGCCCCGAGATCGGCGTCGCCTCCACCAAATGCTTCCTGGCCCAGATCGCGGCCGCCTACCTCGTCGGGCTGGCCCTCGCCCAGGCCCGAGGCACCAAATACGCCGACGAGGTGTCCCGGGAGTTCGGTGCGATGGAAGCGATGGTCGATACCGTCGCCGAAGTACTCGACACGATGGGACCGGTGCGCGATCTTGCCCGGTCGCTCTCCCACCATGACACGGTGCTGTTCATCGGTCGCCACGTCGGCTATCCGGTTGCCCTTGAAGGTGCGCTCAAACTCAAGGAACTCGCCTACATTCACGCCGAGGGCTTTGCCGCTGGCGAGCTCAAACACGGCCCGATCGCGCTGATCGAGGAGGGGCTGCCGGCGATCGTGGTGATGCCGTCGCCGCAGGGGCGTGCGGTGCTGCACTCGAAGATGATCAGCAATATCCGCGAGATCCAGGCCCGTGGCGCGGTCACCATCGTCATCGCCGAACACGACGACGAGTTGTCCCGGTCGGTGGCCGATCACTTCGTGCCGCTACCCAAAACTCCTACGCTGCTGCAGCCATTGGTCTCCACCGTGCCGTTGCAGGTGTTCGCGGCCAGCGTGGCTCAGGCCCGCGGCTACGACGTCGACAAACCCCGCAACCTCGCCAAGTCGGTCACCGTCGAATAGGGGAGGGCACCGATGCCGGCCCGCTACCTGACCGCTGCGGCCGTGCGCGTCGCCGAAGCGGCCACCGGCGAGCTGCTGGCCAATGGCACCTTGATGCGCCGTGCCGCTCACGGTGTCGCGCAGGTGGTCGCGGGCGAGCTCCGCGCACGTGGGGGGTGTTACGGCGGTGAGGTCGCCATCGTGGCCGGTGCGGGTGATAACGGCGGCGACGCCCTGTACGCGGGTGCGGCGCTGGCCCGCCGCGGCGTGCGGGTGTCGGCGATTCTGCTGGCTCCCGATAAGGCGCACCACGAGGGTCTGGCAGCTTTCCGACGGGCGGGTGGCCGGGTAGTCGCTGATCCGCCCGCACGGGTGGATGTGGTGATCGACGGGGTCGTTGGGATCGGCGGACGAGGACCGTTGCGGCCCGCCGCGGCGGCGGTATTTCACACCGTGGACCCGCAGGCGACGATCGTCGCCGTCGACCTGCCGTCGGGGATCGACGCCGATACCGGTGAGGTGCATCGGCCGAGCGTGCGAGCCGATATCACCGTCACCTTCGGCGTGCGCCGCAATCTGCATCTGCTCGCCGCGCCGGAATGCGGGCGCGTCGTGCTCGTCGATATCGGGTTGCCCGCGGCGGCGGATGAGCCGGGCATCGATGTCCGCATAACCCCGTCTGGACGAACACCGACCGGATCGACCCAACTGTGGTCGCCGTTCGACCACGAGATCGCCGACAGATGGCCGGTGCCGGGTCCACATGACGACAAGTACAGCCAGGGCGTCGTGGGGGTGATCGCCGGTTCGCAGCGATATCCGGGTGCGGGCATTCTGTGCACCGGTGCGGCCGTCGCCGCGACATCGGGGATGACCCGCTATGTCGGGTCGGCATACGCGGCGGTACTCGCCCGCTTCCCCGAGGTGGTCGCCGTCGCCGACCTCGCGTCCGCTGGTCGGGTGCAAGCATGGGTGATCGGCCCCGGCATGGGCACCGATGCCGCCGCGCTGGAGTTGGTGCGAACGATCCTCGCGACCGACCTGCCGGTGCTCGTCGATGCGGATGCGTTGACCGTGCTCGCGGCCCATCCGCACCTGGTGATCGCACGGGACGCGCCTACCCTGCTCACCCCGCACGCGGGTGAGTTCGCACGGTTGGCGGGCCGCCCCGTCGGTGCCGATCGGTTGGCGGCGGTGACGGCGCTGGCGCAACGTCTTGGTGTGACGGTGCTGCTTAAGGGCCGGATCACGCTGGTCGCCGAATCGGACGGCACGGTATTCGGCCTTGACGCGGGTGCGTCGTGGGCGGCCACCGCAGGTGCGGGCGATGTGCTGGCGGGAATCGCCGGTGCGCTCCTCGCCGCGGGGTGTTCGCCGTTATGGGCGGGGGCCGCGGCGGCCCGGGTTCATGCGGGTGCGGCCCGGCTGGCGAGCGGGGGAGCGCCCATCGGGGCGTCGGACCTGCTCGCGGCGCTGCGTCCGGCGATCCGGGAGTTGCGCAACTGCCGGAATTGAGTGCCGCACCGCGCCGCGGAGCCGGGTCGGGCTCGGCGGTGGGGGCCGGGTCGTACCGGGGATGTCGCCGCCGATCTGGGACAATAGGCGTGATGACCACACACGCCCCAACGCCAGATACGTCGATCTCGCGTGTTCTGCCCGCAGCGCTCACCGCGACGGTCGATCTCGACGCCATCGCCCATAACGTCGGCGTGCTGCGTACGCTCTCCGGAGCCGACGTCATCGCGGTGGTCAAGGCCGATGGCTACGGTCACGGGGCGATCCCGGTGGCACGGGCCGCGCTTGCCGCGGGGGCAGCTGAACTCGGGGTGGCGCATGTCACCGAGGCGCTCGCGTTGCGGGCCGCGGGCATCGATGCACACATCACGGCATGGCTGCACACGCCGAGTACCGACTTCGACGCCGCTCTGGCCGCCGATATCGACGTGGCGCTCTCCTCGCGCCGTCAGCTGGCAGCGGTGATCGCCGCGGCGACACGCACCGGGCGTACCGCGACGGTCACGGCCAAGGTGGATACCGGGCTCAACCGCAGCGGGGTGGCCGCCGATGAATGGAGCGACTTCGCCGACGACCTCGCCAGGGCGTCCGCGCACGGTGCGGTGCGGGTGCGCGCCATCATGTGTCATCTGGTACGCGGTGACGAACCCGATCACCCGTTGAACTCGGCGCAGGCGCACCGCCTCGATTCCGCGGCGGCCGATCTGGCGCGGCGCGGGGCGCCGGCCGACGTGATACACCTGGCGAATTCCCCTGCCGCACTGACCCGCCCGGACCTGGCCCGGGATCTGGTCCGGCCGGGTATTGCTCTCTACGGCCGCAGCCCGATCCCGGAACTCGGTGATTTCGGACTGATCCCGGCCATGTCGTTACGGGCCGAGGTGGCCTTGGTGAAGCGGCTGCCCGCCGGCGAGGGAGTGTCCTACAGTCATGCGTGGACCACCGACCGCGACACCGTCATCGCGATCATCCCGGCCGGCTACGCCGATGGGGTGCCGCGTATGTTGTCCGGCCGGATGGCTGTGCACATCGGTGGCCGGTCATTCCCGCAGGTCGGGCGAATTTGTATGGACCAGTTGGTAATCGACCTTGGACCCGACGGCGGCGGGGTGGCCGAGGGAGATATCGCCGAACTCTTCGGTACCGGTGCCGGCGGTGCCCCGACCGCGTTGGACTGGGCGCGGGCGGCCAACACCATCGATTACGAGATCCTTTCCGCAGTGCGTGCCCGGGCCCATCTTCACTACGTTGGCGGGCAGGTACCGAAGTGAGCGCGTCGGAGAAACTCGGTATCGCCGCAGCGGTTGCCGGTCTGGGCGCTTTCGGCGGACTCGCCGCTGCCGGAGTAGCCCGCGTGGTCACCCGAAGCTCTCGCGATGAGAGCGACGATCCTTGCGCCGGAGTCGATTTCACCGAGATATACGCCGACGACGCGTCGTCGGTGAGAGCCGACGACGGGGTGGTGCTCGCCGTGCGCACCGTGCACCTGGGCGGATTGGACGCCGATGCCGAACCCGAACTCACCGTTATCTTCACGCACGGATTGAGCCTGCGGATGGCGTCGTGGCATTTCCAGCGATTCGCGCTCGCCGGGAGTTGGGCGAACCGCCGTATCCGAATGGTGTTCTTCGATCAGCGCGGCCATGGCCGTAGCGCCGCCGCGCCACCCGAGACGTGCACGATCGCCCAGATTTCCGATGATGTGGCGGCGGTGATGCGGACGGTCGCCCCGCGTGGGCCGGTGGTACTGGTCGGTCATTCGATGGGCGCCATGGCGCTGATGGCGTTGGCACGTAGACGCGCCGAACTCTTCGGTCCGGACGGCCAGGTGGTTGGGGTCGCATGTGTGGCGGCGGCAGCACGTGGGCTCACCGAGACCGGACTCGCTCGTGGACTGGGTAATCCGCTGGTCGGTGTGTTCCGGGCCGCCGTCCGGCATGCGCCGTCGGTGGTCGAGGCGGGCCGCGGCGTGACGAGGATGATTCTCGAACCAATGCTGGGCGCAGGAAGTTTCGGGCCAGACTTCCACAGTCGCACCGCAGACCGGGTGGTGGCCAAGATGATTCAGCACACCCCCATTTCCACGGTGGTGAATTTCCTCAATGCGCTTGAGCAGCACGACGAGACGGAGGGATTGCCGGTGCTCGCACAGGTGCCGACGGCGGTGGTCTGCGGCAGTGTGGACATGATTACGCCACTACCGAAATCGTTGCATATGTACCGATCATTGGGTGCTGATTCGCGTCTGGACGTGGTCGAGGGCGCCGGGCATATGGTGCTGATCCAGACGCCGGAGCGGGTGACCGATGCGATCGCCGATCTCGTCGACCGCGTCAGTCCCGCGCGATCACGCTCACCGAGGTACGCGTCGGTGCGAGGCCACCGATGAGCGAGGAGGCTTCCGTGCTGTCGGGTGAGCGCGAGCTGCCAGACGTCGCCGATACGCAATCGCTGGGATATTTCTTGGGAGAAGGACTTTCAGCAGGGGATCTGGTCATCCTCGACGGTCCGCTCGGCGCCGGCAAGACGGCGCTGGCCCGCGGGATCGCGGCCGGCCTCGGGGTTATCGGCCGGGTATCGTCGCCGACGTTCATCATCGCGCGGGCACACAAACCTGCGGCACCGGGCCGGCCCGGGATGATCCACGTCGACGCTTACCGGCTCGGCGGTCTTGCCGAACTCGACGCGCTTGATCTCGACACCGATCTCGACGATGCGGTCGTGGTGGTGGAGTGGGGTGAAGGTGTTGCCGAGCGACTCGCCGATCGGTACCTGTTGGTGCGGCTGCGCCGTGACCCCGATAGCGATGTGCGGCATGCGCACTGGCAGTGGGTGAATGGAGATGAGTGAGTCGATGGTCGGCGTGCGCAGGGTGCTGGCGATAGATACGGCCACCGATGCGGTGGTCACCGGGGTGGCGAGTGTTGATGCTGCCGGGGAGATTCGGGTGCTCGCCGACCGCACGGTCCTCGATCACCGCCGGCACGCCGAACTGCTCACCACCCTGATCGCGGAGGCGTTGACACAGGCCGGGGTGGCGAGCAGTGATCTCGACGCGGTGGTGGTCGGGTGTGGGCCGGGTCCGTTCACGGGGCTGCGCGTCGGCATGGCTACGGCCGCGGGATTTGCTGACGCACTTGATATTCCGGTGTACGGGGTGTGTACCCTTGACGCTCTTGCCGCCGATACGGCGCGGCAACGCCCGTCCGCGTCGTCGATTCTCGTTGTCACCGACGCCCGGCGGCGGGAGGTGTACTGGGCGACCTACCGTGACGGCCAACGGCAGCATGGTCCGCAGGTCTGCGCGCCCGCGGCGGTCGCTGAACTGGCCGGTGCCGGTATTTCCGGTCTGGATGCGGTGGGTGTGGATGCGTTTGATGCGGTCGCGGGCTCTGAGACCCATCTGGCGGCGGTCGGCTGGACCGGTCAGTCGCCGTCGCTGATCACCCCAACGGTCGCCGGGTTGGCGCTCGCGGCCTCGGCGGTGGTGGTGGACGGCGCGCCACCGGGACCGCTGACCCCGCTGTACCTGCGTCGCCCGGACGCGGTTGAACGAAAGGACCAGGGCCTCAAGCAGAATCACGGTGTTAGTCAGGAGCAGGGAGATCGCGGTACGCAGGTGTCGGGCCGATGACGGTTCCCGCCGGGGCCGGGAGCGGTGCGCAGCCCCCACTGTTCATCGATGCCCTCGATTACCCCGATATTCCCCGCTGTGCCGCGCTCGAAGCCGAGATGTTCAGCGGTGATTCGCCGTGGCCGGCGGAGGCGTTTCGGGCCGAGCTCGACGCCGCTCACAATCGCTATTTCGCGGCCCGCGAATTGCGTGGCGGGCCGGTGATCGGCTACGCGGGTATCTCCGTCCTCGGTGGTATCGGCGATAAGGAATGTGAAATCCACACCATCGCGGTGGCCTCGACCCATCGCGGACTCGGCTACGGTAGGGCGCTGCTTGAGGTGATGCTCGGTGTTGCCGATGAGGCCGATGCGCCGGTCTATCTTGAGGTCCGCACCGATAATGAGACCGCTATCGGTCTCTATGAGCGGCACGGCTTCGTCCGCACGGGCGTCCGCCGCAACTACTATCAGCCGTCGGGGGCCGACGCGTACACGATGGTCCGTGCCGCGCTGGAGCAGTCGGGGGCGTCGGGTCGATCGGGGGAGTCGTCATGATTGTGATGGGTATCGAGAGTTCTTGTGACGAAACGGGTGTCGGCATCGTCGAATGGCATCCGGCCGATGGCGATGGCCCCGGCTACGTCACCCTGCTTGCCGACGAGGTGGCTTCGAGTGTCGACGAGCATGCGCGTTTCGGCGGTGTGGTGCCCGAGATCGCATCGCGGGCGCATCTTGAGGCGATCGTGCCGGCGGTGCGTCGAGCACGGGCGGCGGCGGGCATTACGCGGCCCGATGCGATCGCGGTCACCATCGGTCCCGGATTAGCCGGTGCGCTCCTGGTTGGGGTTGCCGCCGCGAAGGCGTACGCGTTGGCGTGGGATGTTCCGCTTTATGCGGTGAACCATTTGGGCGGTCACGTCGCCGTCGACACTCTTGAGCACGGTCCGATGCCCGAATGCATCGCACTGCTGGTATCCGGCGGGCACACCCATTTGTTGCACGTCACCGACCTTGCCGCACCGATCGTCGAACTCGGCACGACCCTCGACGATGCCGCGGGTGAGGCCTTCGATAAGGTCGCGCGCCTGTTGGGCCTCGGGTTCCCGGGCGGTCCAGCGTTGGATGAGGCGGCGGCCCACGGTGATCGGGATGCCATCGCATTCCCGCGGGGGATGACCGGCCCGCGTGACTCCCGCTATGATTTCTCGTTCTCCGGGGTCAAGACGGCGGTTGCGCGTTACGTGGAGAAGTGTGTTCGCGATCGCGTGCAGGTACCCGTCGCCGACGTGGCCGCCTCCTTCCAGGAGGCGGTCGCCGACGTGCTGACGAGCAAAGCGATCGCGGCCTGTACCGATCTCGGGGTGAACACCATGGTGCTCGGCGGCGGGGCGAGTGCCAACTCGCGGATCAGGTCGCTGGCCCAGGAGCGGTGCGCGGCACAGGGGATTACTCTGCGGGTGCCGCGACCGCGCCTGTGTACCGACAACGGTGTGATGATCGCAACCCTCGGTGCACATGTGATCGCCGGCGGTGCCCCGCCATCGTCGCTCACGGTGGCTACCGACCCCGCGATGAGCGTGCAGTTGTCGCAGTACACCTGAGCGGGGTTGCGATCATCGCGGATTTTGCACCCGAGCACCTTGAGTGCTGGCACTCGCATGTATAGAGTGCTAGTAGGCACTGGGTGAACCTCGGTAACCCGCGACGACGGGGATTCGCGTCAGGGCCCGCAACGTAGGGAAGTACATCGTTTCTCACAACGAAAGTTGAGGACTCACATCGTGGCGAGCGTGAACATCAAGCCGCTTGAGGACAAGATCCT
>JASGFW010000089.1:0-17965 GCA_047605305.1 Gordonia sp. (in: high G+C Gram-positive bacteria) | reverse complement strand
GCAGGACCACACAACAGTGCAGGACCACACAACAGTGCAGGACCACACAACGATGGAGCACTCGGAAGGAATCTGAGGTGACCGGCGACGCATCTCCTGTGCGTACGGTGCTCGACCGCGCCGGAAGAACCATTCAGCCGGGCCCCGCATCGCCCCCGATCCGTCAGGTTCTCGCCGATCGTCGCGATCATCTCAGCCCGAGCCGTGAGCGCACTCAGTCCCTGATTGCGGTGATACGCCGATATTTGGGCACCACACCCGGCAGGTTGGTCCTCCTCGGCGTCATCTTGTCGATCGCCGCGGTGAGCGCGGGCTGGTATGCATCGACAATTTTGACCAGCCGGACCGCAATGTTGCGGTCGATGATCGAACGCACCGAACCACTCACGGAGGGTGCGCAGGTGCTCTACAGTTCCCTCTCGATCGCCGACGCGTCAGCGAATTCCGCGTTCATCTCGGGCGGACTCGACACCCCCGGACTTCGGCAACGGTATTCCGATGCACTCGCGACGGCCTCGGCGTCGTTACTCACCGCCGCCGGTGACACCGGAACCCCTGGCACCGATGCCTCGGCCAGCGATCGAGCGATGTACGACGACCTCACGACCATCACCACCGCGCTGCCCACCTACAGCGGCCTCATCGAGACCGCGCGAACCAACAACCGGCTCGGTAATCCCGTCGGGTCGGCCTATCTCGGGCAAGCCTCGGCACTGATGCAGGACCGCATCCTGCCTGCCGCGCAACGCCTCTACGAACGTCGTTCGGCGGCCATCGCCGATCCGCAGCGTGCCCTCACAGTGCCTCCCTGGGGGGTGTATGCGGCACTGCTGACACTCGTCGTTGCATTCCTCGCGATGTCGCGCTACCTGACCAGACGGACCCGACGCCGCTTCAACGTCGGGATCGTCGCCGCACTTGTGGCGATTGTCGGCGGACTGGTGTGGCTGTTGGCCTCCGGCATGCTGTCGGTGGCGGCAACAAGTTCGGCCAAAAGTGACGGAGCAGAGCCGCTGCGTCAGCTGACCGAGGCCCGCATCCTCACCCAGCAGGCGCGTTCGGCGGAAATGCTGGCGCTGCTACGCCGCGATGACGACGCCGGGGAACTGAGCACCTTCACAGGAGCGACGACGCGTATCGGTCATATCCTGACCGCACTCGGCGATCAATCATCCGGATCGATCACCGCCACCGAGGTGCAGAGGTTGACCGCCGCGCTCGACCAATGGACGGCAACCGATGCCCGGGTGCGTCGGCAAATGGAGACCGGGGACGCCGCGGTCGCACGGGTGCTGACTGTCGGCGATTCCCAGTACAGCTCAGCGACCAGTTACAACGCCGTCGATACGGCGCTGGTCGAGGCCATCACCACCACCCGCCGGGAATTTCGGGACGAAATCAACACCGCCCAGCGCGTGCTTGGTTTCACGGGAAACGGCATCCTCGCGCTGTGCGCATTCGCCACGATCGCGCTGATCTTGGGACTCATCCCCCGCATCAGGGAGTACCGGTGAGCGCGCGGCTCCACGTACGTGCGGCCGCCGCGATCACCATTGCGCTACTGGGTATCCTCACGCTCGCCGGGTGCGTCGTATTTCCCGCTCCCGACTCGCCTGCGCCGAGCGCCCAAGCGCTGGCACCCACACCGCCCGACGCGGCGACCAACGTACCGAAGGAGAATCCGCCAAACTCCGCATCCTGCAACGCGGAAGCGAGTTTACGCCCGACTCCCACACAACCCGAACCACGAAAGATGCCGCCGCGCACCACGATGGCGGCGATCGCTGCACGTGGCCGACTCATCGTCGGCCTCGATATCGGCTCGAATCTGTTCAGTTTCCGCGACCCGATCACCGGCGATATTCAGGGTTTCGATGTCGACCTCGCCCGCGAGATCGCCCGCGCGATCTTCGGCGATCCCAACCGGATCGAATATCGGGTACTCAGTGCCGACGGCCGCGCACAGGCGTTGCGCAACCAAGAGGTCGACGTGGTGGTCAAGACGATGAGTATCACCTGCGACCGACTTCGGGACAACAGCTTTTCAGCTCCGTACTATGTTGCATCACAACGGATTCTGGTACTCCGTGGTTCCGGTATCACCGGTCCCGCCCAGTTGGCAGGCAAGCGCGTGTGTGCGGCACGGGGATCGACGGCAATCGGCAGGATGCAGTCCATCCAACCTCGTGCAAAGATGGTCACCACAACCACTTGGGCCGATTGCCTGGTGATGCTGCAGCAGGAACAGGTCGACGTCGTCAGCACCGATGACGCTATCCTCGCCGGACTGGCCTCCCAGGATCCGTGGGTCACGGTGGTCGGCCCCGCACTCGGCGAGGAGTATTACGGCGTGGGCATTCCGTTGGGGCACAACGATATGGTGCGGTTCGTCAACGGAATACTTCAGCAGTTGCGCGAATCCGGCCGCTGGCAGGAGATATACAACCGCTGGCTATCCATCCTCGGGCCAGGAAATGGTCCGCCACAACCGATTTATCGTGATTGAGGCCACGTGAATATGCCGACTCCCGATCAATATCCGTCCCCTTCGACCTCCGGGGGCGGACCCGTTTCGACGCATGCGGACATCGGCACCCAGCGAGTCTCCCTCGACGACCTTGAAGCCGGCACCCAGCAAGCATCGCGGGGCGACTATGACATCGGCACCCAGCGAGCCACCCTCGACGACCTCTACGCGACCACCGGTACAGCAACATTCGACGAATTCCCCAGTACGAACACCACTCCCCGGAGCATGCTCGACCGGGTGAGTGGACCGATGGGCGGGTTATCCCCGACACCCCCCATCCAGGCACCGGTATCGGCGGGACACACACGACGACTCGTCCCCCGCCGCCGCTCACCCGTGCACGACCGCCGGCTCGGCGGCGGACTGGTGGAACTACCGAAGATCACCGATATCGAACCCGAAGACGCCGTTCTCGATTCACCTGTCATCGCCGAGGGCAAGCGTTCGTGCTGGCGCTGCGGCCGTGGTGTGGGCCGAAATTCGGGCAGCGCCGCAGGCCAGGTGACCGGAACATGCCCACGATGCGGTGCCCGCTACTCGTTTGTTCCCGGCCTCGCCAAGGGCACGCTGGTGGCAGGCCAATACGAGATCGCGGGCGCCATCGCGCACGGCGGACTCGGCTGGATCTACCTCGCCATCGACCGCAACGTCTCCGATCGGCCGGTCGTGCTCAAAGGTCTACTGAACTCATCAGATTCCGAAGCGCAGCAGGTGGCGGTGGCCGAGCGGCAGTTCCTCGCATCGGTGAACCATCCCGGCATCGTCAAGATCTACAACTTCGTCGAGCATGTCAACGAGTTCGGTCACCGCTTCGGCTACATCGTGATGGAGTACATCGGCGGCCGGACGCTCAAGCAGATCACCTTCGAATCCGCCGACAAACTACTCACCGCTGAACAGGCGATGGCATACATCCTCGAAGTGCTGCCCGCGATCGGTTACCTGCATTCGGTCGGCCTCGTCTACAACGACGTCAAACCGGATAACATCATGGTCGGCAGCGATGAGGTGAAACTCATCGACCTAGGAGCCGTCTCCCCCATCAACGGTTACGGACATCTCTACGGCACACCCGGTTTCCAAGCACCCGAGATAGTGCGCACCGGACCGCAGATCGTCACCGACATCTACAGCATCGGCCGGACGCTCGCGGCGCTGACCGTCCCCATGCCCATGCGCGACGGCCGATACCTCGACGGCCTGCCCAGCGCCGCCGACACCCCACTATTCGCCGACAATCCGTCGTTTCATCTCCTACTGGCACGGGCCACCGCAACCGATCCCGCCGATAGGTTCGCGTCGGCGGAAGAAATGACCACGCAGTTACTCAATGTGTTGCGCGAAACCGTTGCCGTGCACACCGGGGTGCCTCGCCCCAGCCTATCGACAGTGTTCACCCCGCAACGATCAACATTCGGCACCGAACTCATGCTCGCCCCGGTCGACGGATTCTTCGACCCCGACCAAGCCGCATTCTATGATCCGGCCGATATGGCACGCGCCCTTCCGGTGCCGCTGGTGGATACCGCCGATCCGGCTGCCGGACTGTTGAACTCGGCCGCACTCTCCGATCCTCGACAGACACTCGACTCCATCGGTGCCGCCCGGGCTGAGGGATTCCGATCACTATTGGGACGCCCATCCGGCGATAAACATCCCTCATTGGAGATAGACCTCGCCGAGGCGCGCGCACATCTGGAACTCGACGACGTCGACACCGCGCTTGCGGTACTGCGCGAAGTGTCGGTGCGCCACGGTGATTCATGGCGAGTGCAGTGGTACATGGGCATCTGTGCGCTGATGAACGGTGAACCCGAGCTGGCGTACGCCCGGTTCGGCGACGTGTTGGGGGCGATGCCCGGCGAGGTGGCACCCAAACTCGCGGTGGCCGGCACCGCAGAACTCATCGGCCGCTGGCTGTCGGATGAACATGACCCGCCCGAACAATCTCAGCGCCGCGTCGATGACCTGTATCAGATTGCCGCACAGCACTACCACGATTTATGGCTGACCGATCACAGCATCGTGACCGCCGCCTTCGGAATGGCCCGGATCGCCGTCGCCAGAGGCGAATACGATGCGGCGATCGCACCACTCGACGACGTGCCGCCGACAAGCCGGCATTTCAACACCGCTCGCGCGAGCGCGGTGATCGCCCTGGTGCACGGCCGCGACCCGGCGCAGGTGCGAAAGGATCAGCTGATCGAGGCGGCCCAGCGGCTAGAAGTCATGCCCGACACCGAACCTCGCAAACAACGTTTGCTGTTGATCGTGCTCGGCACGGCCCTCGGCTGGGTCGGTGCCCACCCCGCTGCCCCCGGCGACCCGGGCACCCTGTTGGGTTTCCCGTTCACCGAACAGGGTCTGCGCACCGGCACCGAACGTTCCCTTCGGCAACTCGCCCGGGTCACCCGCACCAACCGGGAACACCGTTTTCTGCTCGTTGACCTCGCGAACTACGTCCGGCCCTGGACCTTGTTCTGAGCCGTCGGCCACTCGACCATCGGCCGCCCTGCCGACGCCGTTCAGTCCCGCGCGCCGGACACCACCCCGGCGGCCAGCCGGGCGATGGCCAATTCCTCGTTCGTCGGCACCACGAGCACCTCGATAGCACTACCGTCAACGGAGATACGGCGCGGGGTTTTGGCCCGGATCAGGTTCCGGTCCGGATCGATGACGATTCCGTAGTGTTCTAGTCCGGCAAGCGCATTCGCGCGCACCGTGGCATCGTTCTCGCCCACACCCGCGGTGAAGGTAATGGCATCCACCCGGCCCAACCCGATCATGTAGGCGCCGATGTAATGACGCAGACGGTGGATGTAGACGTCATAGGCAGCGCGGGCAGAGGCGTCGCCGGCTTCGATCCGGGTGGCTATCGTCCGGAAATCGTTCTCACCGCACAATCCTTTGAGACCGGACTCCTTGTTGAGTAGCCGATCGATCTCATCGAAGCTGAGCCCGGCGACCCGGTGCAGGTGGATAACCAGACCGGGATCGAGATCGCCGCTGCGAGTACCCATCACCAGCCCCTCCAGCGGAGTCATCCCCATACTGGTGTCGATCGGCCTGCCACCGGCAATCGCCGAGGCGGAGGCACCATTACCCAGATGCAACACGATCTGGTTGAGATCAGCGAGGTCACGGCCAAGATACTCGGCTACCCGGGCCGATACGAACTGGTGACTGGTGCCATGAAATCCGTAGCGGCGCACGGCATGTTCACGAGCCACACCCTGATCGATCGCGTAGGTGGCTGCGGCGTCGGGCAGATCGTGGAAGAAGGCAGTATCAAATACCGCAACCGAAGGCACCTTCGGCAATAAGGCACGGGCGGCCTCAATACCGGTCAAATTCGCCGGATTATGCAGCGGTGCAAGCGGTGCTATACGGGATATCTCACTGATCACCTTATCCGTGACGACGACCGGATGAAAAAATGACCGGCCGCCGTGCACCACTCGATGGCCAACAGCCGCCAAATCGGCTGCAGCCAAATCGATCCCATCGCCAGCCAACAGTTCAATCGCGGATTCGATGGCAGCGAGATGATCCGGCAGCGCCCGGTGTTCGGTGGTCGATTCACCGTTACGCGTGTAGGTGATCGACGACTTCTCGTCACCGATCCGCTCCGCGATACCCTCAGCCACCACCGCCTCGGTATCCGGGTGGAGCAGTTGGTATTTCAACGACGACGAACCTGCGTTGAGAACAAGTACGGCGCCGGCGGCAACCCCGCTCATCGGAGATCCTCGCCGCTGGTGAGGTTCTGCGCCTGGATCGCGGTGATCGCGACGGTATTGATGATGTCGGAGACGAGTGCCCCCCGCGAAAGATCGTTGATCGGACGCTTCAATCCCTGCAACACCGGGCCGATGGCTACCGCACCGGCGCTGCGCTGCACCGCTTTATAGGTGTTATTGCCGGTGTTGAGGTCGGGGAAGATCAGCACCGTAGCCCGGCCGGCGACGGGTGAATCGGGCATCTTGGTGGCCGCGACCGACGGCTCGACCGCCGCGTCGTACTGAATCGGCCCCTCTACCAATAATTGTGGCTCGCGTTCGCGCACCAGATCCGTGGCCACCCGAACCTTGTCGACGTCGGCACCGCTGCCCGACCGACCGGTGGAATAGGACAGCAGCGCCACGCGGGGTTCGATACCGAAACCGGCCGCCGTGGCCGCCGAGGAGATCGCGATGTCGGCGAGCTGGGCATCGGTGGGATCGGGCACGATCGCACAGTCGCCGTAGGCGAGCACCTTATCGGCCAGACACATAAAGAACACGCTCGACACCGTCGACACCCCCGGTTGCGTTTTGATGATCTCGAATGCCGGGCGGATGGTGTGGGCGGTGGTGTGTGAGGCACCCGAGACCATGCCATCGGCGCGGGCAGTGTACACAAGCATGGTGCCGAAGTAGGAGACGTCGCGCATCCGTTCCTGCGCGTGCTCGAAATCAATTCCCTTGCTTTTGCGTAACTCCGTGTAAATATGCGCGAATTCATCGGTCAACGGCGATGTCGCCGGATCGATGATCTCGACGCCGTCGAGATCGACACCGAGTTCCTGGGCACGGCGACTCACCGCAGCCGTCTCCCCCAATACGATCAGCGACACCACGTTGCGGCGTAGAAGATAACCCGCGGCCCGCAGAATCCGGTCATCATCACCCTCGGGCAACACGATCGTCTTGCGGTCGGCGCGGGCGCGGGCGATAAGCCCGTATTCAAACATCTGCGGCGTCAACACATCGGTCGCTCTGACGTCGAGAACCTTCAAAAAGTCGGCGGCATCAACGTAAGTTTCCATCAACGCGAGTGCGGCGTCGATCTTGCGGGCCGAGCCTATCGCCACCCGGCCGCGGGTGTCAGCAGCGATGCGGGCCGTCTCATACGTGCCATGCTCACACATGATGATCGGCAGTGTCGGCTGCAACCCACTGACAAGCGAATCGATCATCGGATGCGGTTTAAGCCCGCCGTTGAGGATTATCCCCGACAACCGGGGAAATCCTTGAGCGGCATTGGCGGTGACCAAGGCAAGCAGCACGTCGGATCTGTCGGCGGGAGCGATTACGACGGTGCCCTCGGTGAGTCGCTCCAGGATATGTTCGACGGTCATCCCGCCCACCATCACCTGCAGCGCCTCACGGTCGAGGAGTTCTGGATCGCCGCTGTACATCCGCGCCTGGAGCGAGTCCTTCAATTCGGCCATCGTCGGGGCAAACAGCACCTCATCCTCGGGTAAACACCAGCTGGGTACCGAAAGCCTCTCAAGTTCCTTGGTGATCAGCTGGAGTTCACCGGGATTACACCTGTTCGCGACGATCGCCGCGGTGGTGGCGTGCGTCGCGGTAATCTCGGTCAGCAGATTCTCGGCGAGATCGCGCACTTCGCTAGGTGAACGGTCAATGGCATTGAGCGCGAGGATGATTGGCGCCGATAAATTGGCTGCGATACGCGCGTTAAAGGCCAGTTCGGACGGATTGCCGACATCGGTGTAGTCCGAACCGACGATGACAATCGCATCGCACCGGGACTGGATGGCATGGAACCGCGCGACCGTCTCCGCGATCGCGGCGTCGGGATCGGTGTGCACCTGCTCATAGGTGACACCGACGCAATCGTCGTAGTCGATATCGGCCGAGGCGTATTCCAGGAGCAATTCAAGGAGGATGTCTCGCTCACCGCGGTCCACCCGCGTGATGGGGCGGAATACACCAACCCGACCGCCGGTGGCCGTCAGCAATGAGAGCACCCCGAGTGCCACTGTCGATTTCCCGGTATCGGCTTCTGCGGATGCGATGTAGATCTTCGTCGAGCTCACGCTCTCTGTAGCCATGACGTCATAGCCTAGTGGCGCCCACTGCGCGGCGCGGTGCGTCAGGTCACAGTTGCCTACACATTCGAAAGCGATTCGCAGCACACCGCATCGTCGACTGTGGTGACCGATGATGGTGGCATGAATATTCGCGACGCGGTGACCGACGATGCCGCCGGGATTGCGCACATCTACAACGATGCCGTCGCCCACACGACGGCCATCTGGAACACCACCCTCGTCGACATCGACGATCGCCGGAACTGGCTGACCGAGCGGCAACGCGCCGGCTTCCCGGTACTCGTCGCAGTCGATGGGGATGAGGTGCTCGGTTATGCCACCTACGGACCGTACCGGCCATATGACGGCTTCCGACTCACCGTCGAACATTCGATTTATGTTCGTGACGGTTTGCGCGGCAAAGGAATCGGCGGATCACTATTGGCCGAACTCATTGCCCGCGCGCGGGCGGCGCGGCTACACGTGATCGTCGCCGGCATCGATGCGGCCAACAGCGGATCGATCCGGCTGCACGAACGCTACGGTTTCTCGCAGGTGGGATTACTCAAAGAGGTCGGCACGAAATTCGGTTCGTGGCGCGACCTCGCGTTCTTACAATTGACGCTGGACCGCGCCGACCCGACCGCCGACCCGAATGAGGCCACGGGTGATCGCCACACCGGCCAGGCAGAGCGCGCCGCCAACGATACGCAGCACGGTGGGGATCTCGCCGAGCAGTAGCCACGACAAGACGATCACCAGCGCGGGTACCACCAGCGTCGTCGCGGCCATCGACCCTGCACTCGTACGGGCAAGGGCATAACCCCACGTGGTGAAAGCGATCGCGGTGGGACCGACGCCGAGGAAGATCATCGCGGCGAGATCACCCGCCGACGCCGCACTCACCTCGCCGATCGCGGCAGGCGCGAACGGCACGGTGGCGACGAGTCCGGCGATCAACCCCCAGAAGGTTGCGGTGAGGCCGTCGGTGTAGCCAAGCGCAACCTTCTGCACCAGCACCCCGACCGCGTACAGCACCGCCGATACCAGGCCGAGGCCGACGCCCAGCCAGTCCGCATGCGGACCCGAACCACCGATCGAGATCACCACCACACCGGCGAAGCCGATCGCGATACCCGCCAGAAGCCGACGCGAGAATCCCTCGCCGAGAAATAATCCGGCGAAGATGGCGACGAGGATCGGAGCGAAGTTGACCAGCAATGCCGACGTACCGGCATCCAGATGCTGCTCGGCCCAGGTGAGGATCACCATGTAGGCGCCGAACCAGGCGATGCCGTAGCCCGCGATCAACGCCAGCACCCGCCCGCGCGGGCGCTGCGGCAACACCCGCATACCGCGATGTCCGGCCCGCCACCGCGACACCGCCACGATCGCAGTGAGTGCGAGGGCGCCGACGGCCAATCGACCCAGCGCCAGCACGCCCGGCGAGAACACGGCAGCCGCGGAGCGGATCGCAATGAACGCCGCCGCCCACAAAACGACGGTGACGGTAGCGGCTAGCGCGGCAGTGCTGGGGATTCGGCGGGCCATATGTCCATGGTCGCCGCTCAGATAAGTTCAGCACAAGTTCACATTTCTAACTTTTCAATCAGTATCACTGTATGATTTCCCTCATGATCGATGCACACCGACTACGGGTGTTCCGAGCGGTGGTGGCCGAGGGTTCCGTCGGCGGGGCCGCTACCGCACTCGGATACACCTCGTCGGCCGTCAGCCAACACATCGCAGCACTGTCTCGCGAGACGGGCCTGGCGCTCATCGAACGGGACGGACGAGGCATTATCCCCACCGAGGCCGGCATCGCGCTCGCGACGGAATCGGCCAGCGTATTCGATCAACTCGCCCGCGTGGACGGACTCGTGGCCGATCTTCGGCACGGCCGGGCGGGCACCCTGCGGATCACTTACTTCGCGTCGGCGGGATCGGCGTGGATGCCCGCGGTGGTCGCCCGCATCCGCCAAGAATTTCCCGACCTGCGCCTTGACCTGCGACTCTTCGAACTCACCGAGCCGGGCGCCGCGCCACCCGACGTCGAAATCGTCGTCGACGGCACCTCGGCCACCATCACCGCGTCGGAATCACCACGCGGCTACGACTCATATCCGCTGATCACCGAGGATTATCGGGTCGTGGTGGCCCCGGAATCACCATTCGCCGACCGGGACGAAGTGCTGCTGCGTGAACTGGCCGACGACGTGTGGATCGACAACGACGTAGCCCGCGGCCCGTGCCGGGAAGCATTGCTACGCGCCTGCACCGCAGCGGGTTTCACCCCATGCTTCGGGGTGGAAACCCACGATTATGTGACCGCGATCAACTTCGTCGCCGCAGGCGTCGGGCTGACCGTGGTTCCGGCACTCGCGCTACTCGATGTACCCGCCGGGGTGCGGGTGATCCCTATCGCCGAACCCACTCCGCGACGGTCGATTTCGATCCGGCGACGCCAATCGGTGCGTGAACACCTCGCCGCCGACCGGGTCATCGAACTCATTCGTGCCCAGGCGGCCCGCACCCATGGCGCGTCGGTCGCGCGGTGACAGCGTTACCCGAGCGACAGTTTCCGTAGCCGGGGCGCCAGGTCGCGTTTAAAATTCTCCAAGAACCGTCGCTGATCATGGCCCGGGGCGTGGAAGACAAGGTGATTGAGGCCCGCGTCGGTGTAGAACTTCACCTTCTCCACCGCCTCATCCGGATCGGAGGCGACGATCCACCGCTTGGCCACCTGCTCGATCGGCAGTTCGTCGGCGAGCCGCTCCATCTCCGTCGACGAGTTCACGCTGTGCTTTTGCTCCGGGGTCAGCGATAACGGCGCCCAGAAACGCGTATTCTCCAGCGCCAGCTGCGGATCCGGATCGTAGGAGATTTTGATCTCGATCATTCGGTCGATCGCGCCGAAATCCCGGCCCGCCTTCTCCGCCCCCTCCTTGACCGCAGGGATGAGCTTCTCGGTATAGAGTTCAACACCCTTTCCCGACGTACAGATGAAGCCGTCGCCGGCGCGTCCGGCATAGCGGGCCACCACCGGCCCGCCGGCCGCCACATAAATCGGAATCTGTTGCACAGGAACGTCATACATGTAGGCGCCGGAGGTGTGGTAGTAATCGCCGGCGAAGTTTACCTCCTCGCCGGTCCACAGCGCACGGATCAGGGTGATCGCCTCACGCAACCGGGCAAAGCGCTCCTTGAACTCCGGCCACTCGCCCTGGAATCCGGTCGCATACTCGTTGAGCGCCTCACCGCTGCCCACACCGAGCACGATACGGCCCTCGTACAGACAGCCGAGCGTGGCGAATGACTGGGCAATGACCGCCGGGTTGTAGCGGAAGGTCGGGGTCAGCACCGACGTCGCGATCTGCACCCGTTTGGTCCGCTCACCCACCGCCGCAATCCACGCGAGGGAGAAGGGTGCGTGGCCGCCGTTATGCCGCCACGGCTGGAAATGGTCACTCACCGCGACCGAATCCAAGCCATGCTCCTCGGCCGCCACCGCGATCTCCACCAGTTCACGCGGGGCGAATTGCTCCGCGGACGCCTTGTAACCGAGTTTGAGTTCCTGGGTCATGAGCCACCTCGTCCTCGTCGGCCCATTGACCGACACCTACCCGTCGCTGTTCGAAAATACCGTGATCCAACCTACTCGCGCGGCTTAACTGCCCTCGCGCGACGACCTCACCCGGCGTACCCGGGGTTTACGGAAGGTCATCACGATCATCGCGATATTCACCGCGATCACCGCGATCCCGAGCACCACCCACAGCCACCGGCCCTCACCCCACCAATATGCGGTGAGGAAACCGACACAGACCACCAGGACCAAGCCGCCGAGCACCACCATGCCACGAGAAAAACCCCGTGCCGTGCGCGCAATGTCGGGGTTCACCGAAACGCGTCCTGTCCGGTGAGTGCTTTACCGATCATCAGCTGATGCATCTCGCTGGTGCCCTCATAAGTGAGCACCGATTCGAGGTTATTGGCGTGCCGGATCACCGGATACTCCAGGGTGATCCCGTTGGCGCCCAGGATGGTGCGGCATTCGCGGGCGATCGCGATGGCCTCGCGGACATTGTTGAGTTTGCCCAGGCTGATCTGTTCGGGGGCGATACCGCCAGCATCCTTGCGGCGGCCGAGATGCACGGCAAGCAGAAATCCCTTGCCGACCTCAAGTGCCATATCGGCAAGTTTGGTCTGGGTGATCTGATACCCCGACAACGGCTTATCGAAGACTTCACGATCGGTTGCGTAGGAGATGGCCGACGCCAAACAATCCCGGGCCGCACCGATCGCACCGAACACGATCCCGAACCGTGCCTCGTTCAAACAGCTCAGCGGCCCCTTCAACCCCGCGACCCCGGGCAGTATCGCCGACGCGGGCAGCCGAACATCCTCGAAAGACAATTCGGCGGTCACCGACGCGCGCAGCGACATCTTGTGCTTGATCTCCGACGACCGGAACCCAGGCGTATCGGTGGGCACCACGAAACCACGGATACCGCGGGCACCCTCGTCGAGATCGGTACGCGCCCACACCACGGCCACGTCCGCCACGCTGCCGTTGGTGATCCACATTTTCGATCCGTTGAGCACCCAGTCATCCCCGTCACGTTTGGCGTTGGTACGCATGCCCGCGGGATTCGACCCGAAATCGGGTTCGGTGAGACCGAAACAACCGATCGCCTCGCCCGCCGCCATCCGCGGCAGCCACTGTTCGCGCTGTTCATCACTGCCGAATGCGCGGATCGCGAACATCGCCAGCGATCCCTGCACCGAGACGAAGCTGCGCAACCCGGAATCGACAGCTTCAAGTTCGAGACAGGCCAGGCCGTAGCTCGTCGCGGAAGTACCCGCGCAGCCGTAGCCGTCGAGGTGCATCCCGAAGACCCCCAGTTCACCCAGTTCACGGGCGAGTTCCCGAACGGGCAGCGTGCCCTCCTCGAACCACTGAGCGACGTGGGGTCGCAGTCGCTTGGTGCCGAAGGACCGCACGGTGTCGACGATGGCGCGTTCCTCGTCATCGATCAGGCTGTCAAAGGCGAATAACTCGTCCACGGATTTCGATATGCCCATGTTTACCGCCAATCAAATCGTCTATGACGGTCGGCGTAGCCGACCTATCACTGTCAAGTCCACTATGGCAGTGGCAACGACGGCACGTGGCAATAACCCGGTCACGACGCGACGGCCCGCTGGGCATAATCGGTTCGACCGGACGATTAGCGAGTTCCATCGATTCACCCACCACATTCCGGGGCCGGGGGCCGGCTAAGAAGATCGCGTCTACCAGGAAGAGGCCTGCCATTCGCGGCCTATTCAACGGCCAGAAACCCACTAGTGGCTTGAGCAGCAAACGTGTTCCGAGCCATATCGGGTATGAGCACAGACTCGGCGTGCGGTGATGCACAATTGGCATGCTGCTCCTCCTCAACCACACCCCACGTCACTCATATCGCAAATCAGAGATACAGGACACTGCACGCTCATTATGTCGCCGACACTTAGCGGGATTCGCCGTCGTGATTGCCGCCGCCAACCCAGCAGCATTCGATGACGACGCCTGCGCAGCCTGAGATTGCACCTCAGTTCCTCCTATCGGATCGGGCCGGAACGCCCCGCACACTGTGCGACATCCTCGATGAGACCATCGCGCGTCACCCGGATGCCCCCGCCATCGACGACGGCGAACAAGTCTTGTCATACGCCCAGCTCGCCGCGGTGATCCGACGCAGTGCCGCACGCTTGGAAGCCGCCGGGGTACGCCGCGGCAGCAGGGTCGGCATCCATCTGCCCTCGGGCACCCGCGACCTGTACACGACGATCCTGGCCACCCTCTACGCCGGCGCCGCCTACGTCCCCGTTGACGCCGATGACCCCGACGAACGTGTCCGGCTGGTGTTCGAGGAGGCCGCGGTCGATGCGATCGTCGATGCCGACGGCATCCATCAGGGCACCCGACACGCCACGCTCGCGGCCCCACCCGACACCGATACCCGCAGGCCCACGATCGGCGACGACGCCTGGATCATCTTCACCTCCGGCTCGACCGGCACACCCAAAGGCGTCGCGGTGACCCACCGCAACGCCGCCGCCTTCGTCGACGCCGAGGCGCAGATGTTCTGCCTCGATACACCTATCGGCACCGGTGACCGAGTGCTCGCCGGCTTGTCCGTAGCCTTCGACGCCTCCTGCGAGGAGATGTGGCTGGCCTGGCGTAACGGTGCGTGCCTGGTGCCGGCACCACGCGCACTCGTGCGCAGCGGAATGGACCTCGGACCGTGGCTGGTGCAACGCGGTATCACCGTCGTATCGACAGTGCCGACCCTGGCATCACTGTGGCCCGCGGAAGCCTTGGAGGCGGTTCGGCTACTCATCTTCGGGGGCGAGGCATGCCCGCCCGAGCTCGCCGACCGGCTCGCCGTTGAGGGTCGCGAAGTGTGGAATACCTACGGCCCCACCGAGGCGACGGTAGTGGCCTGCGCCGCACCGCTGGGCGGGCCGGGACCGGTACGAATCGGACTGCCGCTGCCCGGTTGGGATCTGGCCGTCGTTGACGGCGACAGCATCCCCGTGGCCATCGGCGAGGTCGGCGAACTGATCATCGGCGGCGTCGGGCTTGCCCATTATCTGGATCCGCAAAAAGATGCCGAGAAGTACGCCCCGATGCCCACGCTCGGCTGGGAGCGCGCCTACCGCACCGGCGATCTGGTGCGGCTGGATCCGGCTGGTCTGATCTTCTGCGGCCGAGCCGACGATCAGGTGAAAGTGGGCGGTCGACGCATCGAACTCGGCGAGATCGACAATGCCCTGCAGCACCTACCCGGCGTCAGCGGTGCGGCCGCCGCGGTGCGCACTTCGACCGCGGGTAACAGCCTACTCATCGGCTATCTCGTCTCTCCCGACCCCGAATTCGATGTCGCCGCCGCCCACCAATTGCTGGCCTCGCGACTGCCCGCGCCGATGGTGCCGCGGCTGGCGCTCGTCGAACAGCTCCCCACCCGGACGTCGGGAAAAGTCGACCGCAACGCACTGCCGTGGCCGTTGCCCGCTACCGGGACCGCAACCACCGACGCAGAACTGGCCGGCACAGCGGGCTGGTTGGCCACCCGCTGGAGCGACGTGCTCGGCGTGCCGATCACCGACCCGCGCGCCGACTTCTTCGCCGAGGGCGGCGGATCGCTGTCGGCGGCACAGCTCGTTACCGCGCTGCGGGAACGCTACCCGACGATCACCGTCGCCGATCTCTATGACCATCCGCGGTTGGGGTCGCTTGCCGAGTTCCTCGATGCCGGTACACCGGCTGCGGTAATCACGGAACGCAACGTAGTCCCGACACCGGCTGCTACCGGAGCAGCACAACTACTGCTGTCCATTCCGCTGACCACCCTCACCGGATTGCAGTGGGCCACCTGGCTGGGCGTGATAAACAATGTTGGTGCCGCGGCGGCACGCCACTGGGGCTTATCGGTGCCGTGGTTGATCGACGTCAACTGGTGGGTGCTGCTGGTGGCTTTCCTGGTGTTCATCACTCCGCCCGGCCGCATGGTGATCGCAGCGGTCGGCGCACGCACACTCTTGCGCGGTGTCACACCGGGCACATATCCGCGCGGCGGCAGCGTACATCTGCGCCTGTGGGTGGCCGAACGGCTACTGGAGGCCAGTGGCGCGGCAAATCTGTCGGGCGCGCCGTGGATGATCTACCTCGCGCGGGCGCTCGGCGCCGAGATCGGGCGCGGCGTCGACTTGCACACGATGCCGCCGGTGACCGGGATGCTCCGCATCGGCGAGGGTGCCTCGGTGGAACCGGAGGTCGACGTCACCGGGTGGTGGATCGACGGAGACGTGGTCCACATCGGCGAGATCGTGATCAAACGGGAGGCGTCGATTGGTGCCCGTTCAACACTCACTCCCGGCACCGTCATCGGTCAGGGCGCCGAGGTTGCCCCGGGCTCAGCGGTATTCGGCCGGATCAAGGCACATCAGCAGTGGGCCGGCTCTCCCGCTGTGAAGGTCGGCAAGGCGACACCGGCATGGCCCGATCACCGGCCACCGCGGCGCAGTTTCTGGGTACCGGTATACGGAATGTCGTCAATGATCCTGGCCGCCATACCGTTACTCTCCCTGACCGCGGGTCTACTGGTGATCGGTTCGTGGGCGCTGCATGCCGATCGGTTACGCGACGCGGCGCTGCGGGCGCTAATCCTGCTGCCAGCGGCCACCGTTGTGAGCCTCGCGGTATTCGCGGGCATCACCGCGGTGCTCGTGCGCCTCATGTCGCTGGGGCTACGAAAGGGCTATCACCCGGTGCGCTCGCGCATCGGATGGCAGGTGTGGATGACCGAACGGCTGCTCGATTCGGCACGCACATATCTGTTTCCGCTGTACGCGAGCCTGCTGACACCGTGGTGGTTCCGCATCCTCGGAGCGAAAGTGGGTGCGGGAACCGAGATTTCGACTGCCCTGGTGCTGCCGAAATTCACCACCATCGCCGACGGAGCCTTCCTCGCCGACGACACGATGGTCGCCTCGTATGAACTGGGCGGCGGCTGGATGCATATCGACGAGGCCAAGATCGGTAAGCGCTCATTTCTGGGTAACTCCGGCATGACCGGGCCAGGCCGCAAAGTTCCGAAGAATGGTCTCGTCGCCGTGCTGTCTGCGGCACCCGACCACGCCAAATCTGGGTCGAGCTGGTTGGGCAGTCCCCCGGTCCGGTTGCGCCGCACCGCCGCCGAGACCGACTCGGCACGCACCTTCAATCCGTCCACCCGGCTCAAGGTGGCTCGTGCGCTGATCGAGACGTTGCGACTGATCCCGGTAATGATCTCCTTCGGACTCGGCATCTTTATGCTGCTTGGGCTGCAGTACATCGCGTCGGTATCGAATTATCTGATCGCCGCGGCATTAAGCGGTCTACTGCTGCTGGTGGCTGGTGCGATCGCATGTTGTGTGGCCGCAGCAGCGAAATGGGCTGTGGTGGGGCGCATTGAGGTATCTGAACATCCGTTGTGGAGTTCCTTCGTGTGGCGCAACGAACTCTCGGATGCATTCGTGGAGACCCTCGCCGCCCCCTGGTTTGCCAACGCGGCCACCGGAACTCCGATTCTGAACATGTGGCTTCGACTGCTCGGCGCCCACATCGGCAAAGGCGTCTGGTGTGAGACGTATTGGCTGCCCGAGGCCGATCTGGTCACGCTCGGCGACGGCGCAACGGTGCAACGCGGCTGCGTGGTGCAAACACATCTCTTCCATGATCGGGTGATGGCAATCGATCGAGTCACCCTCGGCCCGGGGGCAACGCTGGGTCCGCATTGTGTGGCGTTACCCGCATCCGGGCTGGGTGAGTCGGCGACCGTTGGTCCGGCGTCGCTGGTGATGCGCGGCGACGTGGTGCCCGCGCACACCCGATGGCAGGGCAATCCGATCGCCCCGTGGCGGGAGTGACCCGACTTCCTACGCCGCGAGCCTGTAGACGAAGGCTCCAGCCGTCGTCGCCTGCACCGCACTCACCCCATTCGTCCGCGCAGTGGTCAGCGCCGAATCAACCGGTCTCATGAGTAACGTTGAAAGCAGCGGCATCGGCTTTATCGACTGCGATTTGACGG
>JASGFW010000088.1:0-18080 GCA_047605305.1 Gordonia sp. (in: high G+C Gram-positive bacteria) | reverse complement strand
AGTTCCACCCGGGCGTCAACGTCGGTCGCGGTGGCGACGACACGCTGTTCGCTCTCGCTGCGGGTGCGGTGGAGTTCGGCACCAAGCGTGGACGCAAGACCGTGAACATCGTTCCGGAGACCGCTTCGGCCTGACCGAGCGGTTGTCCGAGAGTATGAGCTCTCATCACAGGGCGGGCAGGGGCATACGCACCCGGCCCGCCCTGTTTGTATTGGTCGGGAAATTGTCGGTAGTGATCGAGAATTGTCAGTGTTGATCGAGAATTGTCAGGGGATGAGCTCGCGTAGGGCGGCTGATCCGAGAGGAAGGGTGTCATGTCGAGGTTCGTCGACCGAGTGACCATTCATGTCGCTGCGGGAAACGGTGGCCACGGCTGCTCCTCCGTGCATCGCGAGAAATTCAAACCGCTTGGCGGCCCCGACGGCGGTAACGGGGGTAATGGCGGTTCGGTGCGGCTGGTTGTCGATCCGCAGGTACACACGCTGCTCGATTTTCATTTCCGGCCGCATGCCAAGGCGGGCAACGGAAAGCCGGGGGCCGGCGATAATCGTGACGGTGCCAACGGTGAGGATCTGGTGCTCACGGTGCCCGACGGCACGGTGGTACTCGACGAACACGGCACCGTGCTGGCCGACCTCGTGGGCGTCGGCACTACCTTTGAGGCGGCGCAGGGTGGGCGCGGAGGTTTGGGCAATGCGGCGTTGGCCTCCCGTGCGCGTAAGGCACCGGGATTCGCGCTACTGGGTGAGGAGGGCCAGCATCGTGATCTGGTCCTCGAGCTGAAATCCGTTGCCGACGTCGGATTAGTGGGGTTCCCGTCCGCGGGTAAATCGTCTCTCGTGTCAGTGCTTTCGGCGGCGAAACCGAAGATCGCCGATTACCCGTTCACCACCTTGGTGCCCAATCTTGGTGTGGTGCAAAGTGCCGGTGGCGTATTCACCATCGCCGACGTACCGGGCCTTATTCCAGGGGCCTCGACGGGACGCGGGCTCGGGTTGGAATTTCTCCGGCATTTGGAACGATGCGCGGTACTCGCCCACGTCGTCGATTGCGCGACACTTGAACCCGGCCGCGATCCGGTCTCCGATATCGACGCGCTGGAAGCCGAACTCGCGGCCTATCGGCCGGCGCTGGATAGCGATCACAGTCTCGGCGATCTCGCCGAGCGTCCTCGTGTGGTGATTCTCAACAAGATTGACGTGCCCGATGCCGCAGATCTCGCGGAACTGGTCGAATCCGAGATTTCCGAACGCGGTTGGCCGGTGTTCCGGATCTCGGCGGTGGCGCATCTGGGACTCAAAGAACTCACCAATGCGCTGTTCGAGCTGGTGGCGCAGTACCGCAGCGCACATCCCAAGCCCGCCCCGGCCCGCCCCATCGTCCGGCCTAAGGCGGTCGACGACACCGGATTTCGTGTGGTGGCTGATCCCGCGACTCCCGGCGGATTCATTGTGCTCGGTACTCGTCCCGAAAGATGGATTGCTCAAACGCAATTCGATAATGACGAAGCCGTCGGTTATCTGGCCGACCGGCTCAACCGGCTCGGCGTGGAAGACGAATTGGTACGTCAGGGAGCGCAGCCCGGCGCTCCGGTGACCATCGGCGCGGTGACCTTCGACTGGGAGCCGACAACACCGACGGGTGACGATGTGCCGATTACCGGGCGCGGCACCGACATTCGGCTCGATCGCTCCGAGCGGGTGGGCGCCGCCGAGCGTAAAGCGGCGCGCCGGGTGCGGCGCGGCCTACATGAGGACGGCGACGGTGAGGATCGATGAAGACCGGGCAACTGCGATGAGTGACGTACGTGAATCGATTGCCGGCGCGCGCAGTATTGTCGTGAAGATCGGCTCGTCGGCGCTCATCGATATTGACAACGGGCTCAACCGGGATCGCCTCGACCGGCTTGCCGATGCGCTTGAGGCGCGGATGCGGGCTGGCTCCGATGTGATCGTTGTGTCGTCGGGGGCTATTGGTGCGGGAATCGCGCCGCTGGGCCTCAAGAAGCGACCCGCCGATCTGGCCACTAAACAGGCCGCCGCCAGCGTCGGGCAGCTGGAATTGGCACATGCCTGGGGAACCTCATTTCATCGGTACGGCCGTACCGTCGGGCAGGTGTTACTCACCGCCGATGACATATCCAATCGCGGTCACCACGCGAATGCGCAACGCACCCTTGATCGTTTGCGATCACTCGGTGCGGTGGCGGTAGTGAACGAGAACGATACGGTGGCCACCAATGAGATCCGCTTCGGAGATAACGACCGGCTGGCGGCGCTCGTCGCCCATCTTGCCGGTGCCGATGCCCTGGTGTTGCTCTCCGATGTTGCCGGGCTCTATGACGGCGACCCTCGCAAGGTGGGGCCGGATGGCAAGCGTGCCCGGTTGATCAATGAGGTACATGGTCCCGACGATCTTGACGGCGTCATCGCCGGCTCCGGTGGTGCGCTGGGCACCGGAGGGATGGCATCGAAACTTGCCGCCGCACGCCTGTCCGCCGATGCGGGTGTGCCGGTGCTGCTGGCCGCCGCCGCCGATGCCGCTCGCGCACTGTCGGATGCATCGGTGGGCACCGTATTCGCCGCGCGGCCGGAACGGTTATCGGCGAAACGGTTTTGGGTGCGTCATGCCGCCGATACGCATGGGCAGATCGTCCTCGACGACGGTGCCGTGGCGGCGGTGTCACGGCGGCGCCGCTCGCTGTTGGCGGCGGGTGTGATCGGGGTGCGTGGGCGTTTCTACGACGGTGACGTGGTGGAACTCATCGATACCACCGGTACCGTGCGTGCGCGCGGAGTCAGCTCATACGATTCCGACGAGGTCGCGAGCATGATCGGCCGATCTACCTCGGAATTGCCTGCGGAACTGCACCGGCCGGTGATCCACGCCGACGATCTCGTCGCTCTCTGATCAATCGCGTTGGGGGTCAGGCGGCGACGAGTTGCGCTAACGCCGGAACCACTGTGGCGCAGTAGTGGTCGATCTTGAGGTCAGCGAGATTATCGGCACGGGTGGTGCCGCGATTGATGATCACCAGTGGTTTGCCTGCACGGTGGGCGTACCGGGCGAATCGCAGACCCGACATCACGGTGAGCGATGAGCCGATGACAACGAAGGCATCGGCCGCATCTACCGCTGAAAATGCTTGTGTCACAGTCTCCTTGGCGGCATTTTCGCCGAAGTAGACGATATCGGGTTTGAGGATTCCGTCGCATTCGGGGCAGTCGGCGACGACGAAACCGTCGGTGTCGGTTAACACTGCGTCCGCATCCGGGGCCACCTCGATCGCTCCGCGTCCGGAAACACGTTCGGTGAAACCGGGATTGAGGGATTCGAGAATCTCGGCGAGCCGGTGACGCGACATGATGGTGCCGCAACGCAGGCAACGCACGCGTCCGTAGCAGCCGTGCAACTCGATTACCGCGCGGGTGCCGGCTTTGGTGTGCAGCATGTCGACGTTCTGCGTGATCACCGACGAGAGGCGTCCCTGGAGTTGTAACTGGGTGAGCGCGTAATGGGTGGCGTTGGGCCGCGCGGCATCCATCTGACGCCATCCCAGGTGATTACGGGCCCAATAATGCTGGCGGAATCGCGGGGACGATAAGAACATGTCGAGGGTCATCGGGGTGCGTACCGGTGCGCCGGGGCTGCGGTAATCGGGAATTCCGGAGTCGGTGGAGATGCCCGCGCCGGTGAGTGCGGTGATGCGGGCGCCGGCCAGCAGCCGGCGCATGGCGTCGATCTGTGCATCGACGTCCCGATCGAGGGGAGTCGGCTCGGCCGGGGCCCAGCCGATCTGCAGACGGGTACGCACGTGATACAGGGTATCGCCGTCCCGGCGGATTCAGTTCGTCCCGGCGGGTTCGGGGCCGTCGAGGCCGATCCGCCAGTGTGGATGATCGGCGTGTAGCGCCGGGCTGGCATCGTCGAAAAGCCGTTGGCGAAAGGTGGTGCGGCCAGTGGGTTCCGGACTCTCGGCCTCGGGAAGCAGCCGGCGGCGGCGCAACTCCGGTACGACGTAACGCACGATATCGTCAAATGTGCCGGGGCGCACCGCATATGCGAGGTTGAACCCGTCCAGATCGCCCACTTCGACCCATCGTTGAAGTTCGTCGACGACGGTCGCGGGGGAACCGACGATTGTCGGACCCATGCCGCCGACGGCCATGTACTCGGCCACCTCCCGCAGCGTCCACACCCGGTCCGGATCGGCCGAGGCAAAGAAGCGCGCCGAGAACTGTGCGCCGTCGGTCTGGATATCGTCGAGGGGAGTATCGGGCGGGATGCGGGAGAGATCAACTCCCACCGGTCCGGCGAACTGCACCATCGCCCCCTCGTAATCGGCATAGCTCTGCAGATCGCGGAACTTCGCCCTGGCGATCTCGTCGGTCTCGCCGGTGACGATGGTGGCGACGGCGAATGCGCGCAGCGAGCGCGGGGTGCGTCCGAGGGTGCTCGCGTGTGCCCGCACCGATGCCACGACGGGCGCGATAACTTCGGGGCGGGTGCCGTGTACGAACACTCCTTCGGCGTGTTCGGCCGCGAAACGCTGGCCGCGTCCGGAAGAGCCGGCTTGAAACAGCACGGGTGTGCGCTGCGGGGAGGGTTCGGCCAGAAAGGCGTCGGGCACAGTGAAATGGGTGCCGGTGTGTCGGATCGGATGGATGCGCGCCGGATCGGAGTACACCCCGCGCGCCTTATCGACGATGACCGCATCGGCCTCCCAGGACAGTTCCCACAGCTTGTGGGTGACCGTCAGGAATTCATCGGCGCGGTCGTACCGGGCGTCGTGGGAAAGCTGAGCGGTACTGGTGATATTGCGGGCGGCGCTGTCGAGATAGGACGTCACGATATTCCACCCGATACGTCCGTCGGTGAGATGATCGAGACTGGTCATCGTGCGTGCGAACAGATACGGCGCGGAGTAACTCGTTGAGACGGTGATCGCGAATCCCAGCCGCCGGGTAACCGCGGCCATGGCCGATACCACGGTCACCGGATCGTTGATCGGCACCTGGCTGGCGGTGCGCAGTGCGCCAGCAGGGCTGCCGCGGTAGGCGTCGAGCATGCCCAGGATATCGGCCATGAAGATCGCGTCGAAACCGGCGTGTTCGAGGTTTCTGGCGAGCGTGGTCCAGTAGCGCAGCGACGTGTACTCATGCGAGCGATCCTGCGGGTGCCGCCACATACCCGATGCGATGTTGCCGGGTGAGAGGTTTTCGAATGCGTTGAGGTGAATCCTGCGGGGGTTCATCGGTGATTAGCCCGGATCGGCATCGCGGTTCGCATCATCGGCATAAGCGGCGACAACCGCGTCGACGCCCGCGGCCACATCGGCGGTGTGACCGGCGGTGCGCAACGCACCCCCGAGGCCCGCGACGGTGGCCACGACGGCCGCGAACTGCGCCTGGCGACCCGTGTGCGGGAGTTTGATGAGACGGCCATCGATGCCCTCGGGAGCGTGGGTGAGGGTGACGCCGAACTGCGTGTGCGCGAGGTTGATCACCGCATCCGGATCGACATCGTGGGGGAGTAGCGCCGCGGTGAGCAGGCCGGAACTTTCTTCGATGCGCTCCACCCACAGGTGCAGTCCCAGCCCCGATACACCTGCGCGGGCGGCCGCCGCCGCGCGCCGGTGCCGGCGCACCACCGCGGAGATCTGCTCGTGCTCGACCGCGTGCAATGCCGCATCGAGAGCCCAAAGCTCATGTGGTGCAGGAGTTCCCGGAATTTTCACCTTTCCTGCGTCGAGCCAGTCGCGGCGGATGTCAAGCAGCGAGACCGACGAGAACGAGGCCACCCGTCCGCGCCGTCGAGCCAGCAGCTCCCAGCCCCGCGTCGAGAGCGAGACGGCCGAGATTCCGGCCGGCCCCGCGAGCGCCTTCTGCGGCCCAAGGACGACGATATCGGCGGCATCGGGTCCGGCTAGATCCAGTGGTTCGGCTCCCACCGATGCGACCGCGTCGATAATCGTGGCGATACCGAGACCCTGTGCCACGGTGAGTATTTCGCGAATCGGATTGACGATCGCGGTGGCAGCTTCGCCGTGCACGAAGGCGAGCGCGTCATATCCCTTCGCGAGTTCGTCGGCGACGGTCGTCACCGGGATCGGTTGGCCCGGGGTGGCCGGGGCGATGGTCGTCACCGACCCGCCCTCCTCCTCGATCCACTGGCCGAACAGCGCACCGTAGGTACTGGTGGCCACATTGAGGACGCGGAGTCGGTTGGCGCCGGTCTCGCGTGCGACGGCTTCGAGCGCCACGATCGCCTCGCCGGGGACGAGTACGGTGTCATAGTCCTGGGCGCCGATCAGGGCGCCGAGCCGCTCGGCGAGCCGGGCGTAGAATGGCGCGTCATCGGCGGGTGCGTCGGCCGTCGGCCACCGGTTATCCGCGTTCACCACGCAACTCCCAGTGCAACCTCGATCGTGTGCACACCCATTCAAATCTCCTTGCCCAAAACTCTTGTGCGCCTGCATTCATGGTTTGACCGGCAGCGATAACCGGACAAATCCGAGCGCGCAGCAGTGGCCGACCATCTACAGGTTCGCATGCAATACGCTAATCGACGCACACCGCCCAGCGGATGTCGCCGTCGTCGCCCCCCGCGCCGGGGTTGCTATGCACACCGATCGGAGAACGAAGTCAATGCGTGGACATAATCGCTCTGGCCGCATCGCCGCCATGGCAGTGGTCAGCGCCGCTGCCCTCGCCGTCACGCTCACCGCGTGCGGCGGCGAAAGCCAGAGTAGTAGTGCTCAATCGAGCTCATCGGCTCCGGTCAGTGGAGGCGATCTGACGATCGGCCGCACCGGTCAGTCCGTCAGCAACCTCGATCCGGATGCCGAGGAACTGACCGCCAATAACGCCTACACGCTCGACAAGATCTTCGACGCGCTCGTCACCCAGGGGCCCGACGGTGCCGTGGCGCCCTCGCTGGCCACGGCGTGGACGACAAGCACCGACGGCAAGACCTGGACATTCACGCTGCGCGACGGCGTCAAATTCTCCGACGGCATCGCCCTCACCCCGGCCGACGTCGTCTATTCGATTAAGCGGCATCTCGAGGTGAAGGGCGCGCTGCCGTTGTCGGCGCCGATCACCGACGTTGCCGCAGACGGCACCAATAAGGTGACGGTGACCCTATCGAAGCCGTACACGCCGTTGTTGACCGAACTGGCCACCTTCGCCAGCAGCATCGTCCCCGACAACCTGCGCGGCAAAAACGCGGCGGAGTTCTTCGCGAAGCCGATCGGCACGGGGCCGTTCACCCTCGGCGACTGGAATAAGGACGCCGGCACCATCAAGCTCGTCAAGAATACGAACTACTGGCGGCCTGGCCAGCCGTACCTGGATAGCGTCACCTTCAATACCGTCGCCGACGATCAGTCGCTCGTGGCGCAATTGCAGGGTAAGCAACTCGACGCGATCGCCGACGTTCCCATCGCCAATGTTGCCGCGCTCAAAGCGAATCCCGCGATCACCGTCACCACCGTGAGCAGTTGGAACCAGGATCAGGTGTTCTTCAATACGGTTAAGGGGCCGTTTGCGAATAAGGCGCTGCGCCAGGCCGTCGTACATGCCATCGATCGCAAGAGCCTCACCGAGTCAACAACATTCGGTACCGGCACGCCGGGCACCACCTATATTCCGGCGACCGTACGGTATTCGGATCAGCAGGCCGATATCCTCGCCTATGACCTCGAGGCTGCCAAGAAGTCGTTGGCCGAATCGGGAGTTGCGAAGGGCACCACCGTAACCCTGCTCGTCGACGGGGGATCGCAGGCGCGTACCCAGCAGGCGCAGATCATCCAGAACTCCCTTGCCCAGATCGGGTTGACCGTCAAAATCCAAACCCTCGACGACGCGACCTTCTGGGACACGTTCCCCAGCGGCAACTATGATTTCGCGCTGAGCACCGTCATCGCCGACACCGGCGACCCCGACAACGTGACCTACTGGCAGGTCGATTCCACCGGCGCATCGAAGTCATTCCACACCGGTTACGCCAATCCGGAGGTTGACAAACTGGCCCAGCAGGGCCGGGAGACCCCCGATGGTGATGCGCGCAAGCAGATCTACGCGAAGATCCAGCAGATCGTGGCACAGGATTCACCCAACCTGTCGCTGGACTACACAGCGGGTATCGCGGCGAGCCAGTCCACGGTGCACGGCCTCGTGCTGATCCCGAATGGCACGCTGCAACTCGCTGATGCCTGGATCGCGAAGTAACCCATCCGACGACGCGGGGCGCGCGGTGACGCGCGCCGCCGCGCGCACATGGGGGGTGGCGATCGGCTGGCTCGTGCTGCGTGCACTGATCGTCACCGTCGCGGTGATCGTGGCGGGCTTCGCGTTGCTGAAGATGATGCCCGGGACGGCGGTCTCCGCGCTGCTCGGAAGTCATTCCACACCCGCTGCCCGCCAACGACTCTCGGCGCAGCTCGGACTCGACGTGCCGTGGTGGGAGCAACTGGGCAAACTGTTCGGTAATCTCCTCACCCATGGTGATGTGGGGCCCTCCCTGATTACCGGGGAGTCGGTACGGGCGTCGATCACCGCGCGGGCGGGTATCACGCTGTCGATCGTGGTGCTGGCGATGATCATCGCGGTGACCTGTGCCCTTGTGTTGGCCATCGTCGCGGCGACATACCAGAACCGCTGGCCCGATCACGTGGTACGGGTCGTGCTCACCGGCGGGATCGCGGTACCGACATTCTGGCTCGGGCTGCTGTTGATCCTGGTGTTTTCCGTACGGCTGCAATGGTTCCCGGTGGCCGGTGTCGGCGTCGGGGCAGATCGGCTGCGATCGCTGGTTCTGCCCGCTATCACCGCTGCGGTGGGCATCATTCCCGTGCTGGCGCGCAGTCTGCGCGCACAGTTACTCGAGGTGATGCACGCCGACTTCATCGTGGCGGTCCGCGCCACCGGAATCAGCCGCGTCCGGATCGCCCTGCGCCATCTCGTACCCAACGCGGCCGTGCCGGCGCTGACGTTGGCGGGCACCAACCTCGCATACCTGGTGGGCGGCACCTTTGTGCTGGAATCTGTATTCACCATCCCCGGGGTGGGTGACCTGATGTTCCGGTCCATCGGCAACCGGGATGTCACCACGATCATCGGCATCGTCATCTACACCGCGATACTGGTCATCGTGGTGAATCTGGCGACCGACGTCGCGGTGCGTCTGATCGACCCGCGTATCGGCCGCCCGGCGGTGGCGCGATGAGTGTCCCAACGGGTGCGCTGCCCTCCTCCGGAGCCGAGAATAACCGCGGCGGAACGCGATTGCGGCCGGGTGCGACACTGATCGCGGGGATCGTCATCACCGGTACCATCATCATGCTCGCGGTCTTCGCTCCGTTGGTCACAGCGCACAGCCCGACCGCGCAGGATCTCGGCGGTGGGCTGGCGGCGCCGTCGGCCAGGCATCTTCTGGGCACCGATCAACTGGGCCGGGATCTGTGGTCCCGGGTCGTGTACGCCGCGCGCACCGATCTGAGTGTCGGCGTCCTCGCGGTACTCGCACCGCTAGTCATCGGCACGGTATTAGGTGTGGTGTCGGGATATTTCGGCGGCCTCGCCGACCGGGCGATCGGATTACTCACCGACACCGTCATGGCCTTCCCGTTCTACGTGATCGTGCTTGCCCTCGTCGCGGTGCTCGGCGCCGGTCAGTTTTCCATCTATGTCGCGCTCGCCCTGGTCGCATGGGTCAACTACGCACGCGTCATCCGCAATGTGACCAAAGGATTCCTCGCGGAGAACTGGGTTATCGCGGCGCATGGCGGTGGACTCTCGCGGAGCCGGGTGATTGTGCGCCACATCTTGCCCAACGCGATCCCGCAACTGATCGTGCTGGCCGTCACCGATGTCGTCTTCGTCATTCTCGCGGTGGTGACGCTGAGCTACCTCGGCCTCGGTATCCAGCCGCCCACCCCGGACTGGGGCACCATGATCTCCGACGGCCGCAGCTTCATCACCACCCAATGGTGGATCTCCTTCTTCCCCGGGCTTGCGGTGCTGCTCACCGGAATCGGGTTTTCGCTGCTGGCCGACGGCCTCGCCGATCTGTATCGGGACTCGGCGTGAGCGACACGGGCCCGGCGGTATCCGGTTTAGCGATATCCGGCCTGGCGGTCACCAGACGGGGTCGCGGTACGTCGACGACGATCGTCGCCGATATCGACCTGCGGGTGGGGCGCGGCGAAGCCGTAGGCGTTGTCGGTGAATCAGGGTCGGGTAAAAGTATGATCCTGCGCGCGATCATGGCGTTGCTGCCGGTGGGGCTGGTGGCGTCGGCGGGGGAGATCTGTCTTGACGGCGTGGTATTACCGCATGGCCCGGCCCGTGCCGCTCGTGCCGCCCGCGGCCATCGCATCGGCCTGATCCTGCAAGATCCGGCGACCGCACTCGACCCGCTGATCCGGGTCGGCGAACAGATCGCCCAGGTGCGCCGCCACGTCATCGGGCGTCGCGCGGCCGATGCGCGGGCGGATGCGCTGGAGTTGCTTGACCGTGTGCGAATTCCCGACGCACGCAACAGATACCGGGCATATCCTCATGAACTTTCCGGTGGCCAGCGGCAGCGGATCGTGATTGCGCGGGCACTGGCTGCCGAACCGGAATTCCTGCTGTGTGACGAGCCGACAACGGCGCTCGACGTTACCGTGCAGGCCGAGGTGATGGCGCTGCTCGATGATCTGCGCACGACGCGTTCGGTGGGTGTGCTGCTCGTCAGTCACGACCTGCCCGTCGTCGCGGGATTCAGCAGCAGAATCATCGTCGTAGAGTCGGGGAGGATCGTCGAGCAGGGGCCGACGCGGCAGGTGCTCTCGTCTCCGCGCGACACCTACACGCGCGGGTTGCTCAATTCCGTGATCGACCTCGAAACCCACGACGTCGAAACTTCCGAACGGGAGGCGCCATGAGTGGGCCGTTGCTCGAGGTTACGGGCCTGCGGGTCCAATTCGGGACGACCACCGCGGTCCGTGATGTCAGTGTGTCGGTAGCGCCGGGCGAGATCGTGGGTCTGGTCGGTGAATCGGGGTCGGGCAAAACCACCGTCGGCCGGGCGATCGCCGGATTCGTCACGCCCGCAGCAGGTTCGGTACTCCTCGACGGCTCCCCGCTGGGCGCCCGCAGATCGCCCGAACAACGTCGTGACGTGCAGATGGTGTTTCAGGATCCGTATACCTCGCTCAACCCGCGACGCAGTACCTGGAGCACGCTCGCCGAACTGCTCTCGGTGCATCGTCTGGTACCCCGGGCGCAGATCCCCGAGCGGATCCGTGAGGTATTGGCCGCGGTCTCGTTGACCGAGGAACTGGCCCGGGTCCGCCCGTCACGGTTATCCGGCGGCCAGCGTCAGCGTGCGGCGATCGCCCGGGCAGTGGCGGTATCGCCGAGACTGATCATCGCCGACGAACCGACGTCGGCTCTCGACGTGTCGGTGCAGGCATCGATCCTGCGGTTATTCGAGGAACTGCGCGACGATCTCGGCGTCGGATTCCTGGTGATCTCACACGATCTTTCGCTCGTGCGTTTTCTGTGTGATCGGGTCGCGGTGATGTGCGATGGTGTCGTCGTCGAGCATGGGCCGGTGCGGGAAATCCTCACCGCACCAACCCATCCCTATACCCGGCGATTACTCGCGGCGGCGCCGCGGCTACCCGGATATGTGCTGGAGCCGGATTGATGACGGAAGAATGGGTGGGGCCGTCGGCTATCACCGGCGCACTGGTCATGGATGCCGGTGGCTCGTTCGGGTACCGGGGAACTGTGACGATCGATGGTGGACGGTTCGCTGGATTCGCCGATGACGTTGTGCCCGAGTCGAATTCGTTCGACGCCCGCGGATGCTGGGTGATTCCCGGCGTATACGACTGTCACACTCATCTCACGTGGAGTGATTTCCACAGCCACGATCGTGAGCGGCATTCGGCCGCGGAGGCCGCCGCGCACACCGCGGCGGCGTTAACAGCGACGCTGCGTGCCGGGGTCACTAGCGCACGCGACGCGGGCGGCGCCACCGCCGAGCTGGCCGGGGCGATCGCCGCCAACACGCTCGCTGGCCCGCGCCTGCAGGTTTCCGTGAATATGATCGGCCCAGAGGTCGCTGGCAGTGTCTCCGGGGTGAGCGACGCGGTGCGCGCGGCATTGGATAGCGGTGCGCAGTGGATCAAGTTGCTCGCCACCGGCGGCGTCGCGACAGCCGGTGACGCGGTGCTCGCGTCGTATTTCACCACCCGGGAAATCGAGGCGGCCATCGGCGTTGCCGCTGCGCGCGGGGTGCGGGTGATGGTGCACAGCTGGGGCGGCGACTCATTGGACGCGGCGATCGGCGCGGGTGCGGCCAGTATCGAACACGGCATCCATCTCACCCCGGACCAGGCGCGCCGGGCGGCCGCCGCCGGAACGACGTTCGTGCCGACCCTCACCGTCTACCGGCAGGTGCAGCAGATGGTCCACGCGGGCGAATTACCGGGTGTTGCACCGGAGCGGATCGACGCCGCCGTCGCCGTCCACCAGCGGGCAGTGCTGCATGCGCGTGACGCTGGCCTTGCGATCGCGCTCGGCAGCGATTTCGGCACCGCACGCCAACACGGCACCAACCTCATCGAGATCGCGTCGCTGATCCGGGCGGGACTCACCGGGCCTGAAGCATTGATCGCCGCCACCCGCTCTGGTGCGTTGCTGCTCGGCGACGGCGGATCGGGGCGCATCGCCGCGGGGGATCGAGCCGACGCGGTGATCCTCGACGCAGATCCCCACGACCCGCACACCTACGAGAGCGGCGCACATGTGCGTGCGGTGCTCAAGGACGGCAGATTCGTGTACCGCGCCGGGTAGGCGGCGTGGCGGGCGGCGGCGCCGAGCAGAATGGGAGCAATGACCAGAATCATTGCCGGCGAGTTCGGTGGCCGACGACTCAAGGTTCCCGACGAGGGCACCCGGCCGACGTCGGATCGGGTGCGTGAGGCGCTGTTCAGTGCGCTATCGGCACGGATCGACTTCTCGGGATTGCGTGTCCTTGACCTGTACGCGGGGTCGGGAGCACTGGGGATCGAGGCGCTCTCGCGTGGTGCGGCGTCGGCGACCTTCGTGGATAACCGCAAGCGGGCGACGGCGGTGATCACGTCGAATCTGCGTGATCTCGGCGTGGCGGGGCGCGCGGTGGTGATCACCCGTGGCGCCGGGGTGGTGTTGCAGACGCCGCCCGCCCCGGCGGGCGTGATGGATCTGGTGTTCACCGACCCGCCGTATGCGCTCGGCGCCGAGGAGGTCGACGCGGATCTGGTGAGTCTGACTGCCGGGTGGCTCGCGCCCGAGGCGCTGGTCGTCGCCGAACGATCAGCGCGAACACCGGATATCGGGTGGCCCGCGGCCTTCGAGGTGGTGGTGGCCCGCACCTACGGAGATACCCATGTCGAGGTCGGTAGGTTTACGCCATGACCACAGCAGTGATTCCCGGTTCCTTCGACCCGTTTACCCGCGGGCATCGTTACATCGTCGAACGTGCGGCGGCGTGTTTCGATCAGCTGGTGATCACCGTCGTGGTCAATCCCAATAAGCGTGGGCTGTTCACGGTGGACGAGCGCATCGATCTCATCCGCGAGGATTGCGCGGACCTGCCCAACGTGCGCGTCGATCGGTGGGCCGGGTTGCTGGTCGACTATCTGCGACAGGAGGGGATCGGCGCGCTGGTCAAGGGGCTGCGATCGGCGGTGGATTTCGATTACGAGGTGCCGATGGCGCAGATGAATCGGGATCTGGCCGATGTCGAGACGTTATTCCTGCTCTCAGATCCGCGGTTCGCGCATGTGTCGAGCTCGCTGGTGAAGGAGGTGGCCAAACTCGGTGGAGATGTGAGCCAGTTCCTGTCCCCGCGTATCCACGAGCGGCTCCAGGCGGAGCTGACTGGTGAGCGCCGGGCCTGATGGGCCGCGCAATCCGGAACATACTAGTCACACGCGACACGCCCAAACCATCGAGCTCCCCAGTCACAACCACACCATTCGGCACAATAGTCACATCGGTTTCATTGAGGCGTGGATCTCACTGACACAAATGGCATGAGCCGGATTGGGGTAGCTGTGTACCGAGTATTTGAAGCTCTCGACGAACTCGTGGCCATCGTGGAAGAGGCACGAAGCGTCCCGATGACGGCCGGATGCGTCGTCCCGCGCGGCGATGTCCTCGAACTGCTCGACGACATCAAGGATGCGATTCCCGGCGAACTCGATGACGCCCAAGACGTACTCGACCAGCGCGAAACCATGCTCGGTGACGCCCGCGATCATGCCGAGAATGTGATTACCAAGGCCGACGAGGAGTCGGATGCGGTGATGGCGCATGCTCGCGCGGAGGCCGACCGTATCCTCGCGGACGCGAAGGCGCAGGCCGACCGCATGGTCAGCGAGGCGACGGCGCACGGCAAATCGCTCGTGGACGAGGCGACGGAGGAGGCACGTCGGCTCTCGACCGGGGCGGCCCGCGAATTTGAGGCGGTCACCGGACGTGCCCGTGCCGAGGCGCAGCGGACCGTTGACGCGGCCAATAACACCTATGACAAGTCGGTGGCCGACGGTATCGCCGAGCAGCAGCGGCTGGTGTCGGAGACGGAGGTTGTCGCCGCGGCAAAGTCGGAGGCCGAGCGCATCATCGACGCCGCGCATGCGGAGGCCGATCGTCTGCGTGGTGACTGCGATATCTACGTCGATGACAAGCTGGCCCAGTTCGAGGAGATCCTCACCGGCACGCTGCGGTCGGTGAACCGTGGTCGGCATCAGCTGCGTACCGGGGCGGGAATGCATGATTACGTCGAATATCCGCGCAGCGTGGACATCGACAATGGCGTGCGCCGTTCGGCGGCAGATGCTCCTCGCAGCGCGGGCTACAGCCGTGACCAGGGATCACCGCTCGCCGTCTGAGGCGATGCGGCATTCGAGTAAACGTTAGCCTGGGCGTATCGTGCTCTTGTGGCCGAGAATGCAGTGAATCAGGGTGCGCCCGCGTCGCAGCGTGATCCCTTCGTCCTCGACATCCGCGCACTCGGGCGTCGTCCCGGGACGATGACGGAGGTGCATCGCACGGTCGTCGGGACCGAGCGGATTGGCGTCGAGATGATTGCGATACCAGCGGGAACCGACGTCGATCTCGATCTCCGGTTGGAGTCGGTCTCCGAGGGTGTTTTGGTGACCGGCACCGTCTGCGGCGAGACCGAAGGGCAATGCGTTCGGTGTCTGGAGCCGATCGAGGGAACTGTCTGCGTGTTTCTCACCGAATTGTTCGCATACCCCTACAGCGACACCGAACAGACGACCGATGCCGACGATATCCATCGCATCGACGACGACCGCATCGACCTTGAGCAATCGGTGATCGACGCGGTAGCCCTCGAATTACCCATATCGCCGCTGTGCGTCGAGGATTGCGCGGGCCTGTGCCCGGAGTGCGGGGTGCGGTTGGCGATCGCCGAGCCAGGACACGGCCATGACGTGATCGATCCGCGGTGGGCGGGACTGGCGAAGAAGTTCGGTACTGCGGCCCAGCCGCCGACGGGCGGTGGCGACACGCTTCCAGGGGCCGAGAATCAGGGCCGCCCGTGACAGGTTCGGACGCTACCAGTGGTGGATCCCATAACCGCGTGAAGTCGGATGGCGCTCTCGTGGGCTTGCTCACGGCGCTGGGGACCGAGATCTCCGACGAATTGCTCACCCTGGCGTTGACGCACCGGTCCTACGCGTATGAGCATGGGGGGCTTCCGACCAACGAGCGACTTGAATTCCTCGGCGATTCGGTGCTCGGGGTGGTAATCACCGAACGGCTATATCTGCGTTATCCCGAACGCGCCGAGGGTGAGCTGGCGAAGATTCGTGCGAGCGTGGTCAACATGCATGCCCTTGCCGACGTGGCCCGGGGGTTGGGCCCCGGTGGCCTTGGCCGACACCTGTATCTGGGTCGCGGTGAGGAATTGACCGGCGGGCGTGATAAGGATTCGATCCTCGCCGACGGCCTCGAATCGATCTTCGGTGCGGTCTATCTGGAGCATGGACTCGATACCTCGCGCACGGTGATCCTCGCGCTGTTTGATCCGGTGCTCGATAAGGCGGGCGATCTCGGTGCGGGTCTCGACTGGAAGACATCGCTTCAGGAGTTGACCGCCGAACGAGGCAGCGGCCCGCCGCAATATCAAATCTCTTCCACCGGGCCCGACCACAATAAGGAGTTCACCGCGCACGCGATCGTGGCGGGGGAGCGTCTTGGTGAGGGTGTCGGCCGTACGAAGAAGGAAGCCGAGCAGCGGGCTGCCGCGGTGGCCTGGCAGGCGCTCACCGAGCGCGACACGGCAGGCGATGCCTGAACTTCCCGAGGTCGAAACTGTTCGGGCGGGGCTTGATAAGCATGTCGTCGGCCGCCGTATCCGCACAGTTGAGGTGCTTCATCCGCGGGCGGTGCGCCGCCATCTCGGCGACGCCCCCGACCTTATCGGCCGGTTGCGCGGTGCTGCCATTACGGCCGCCAGGAGGCGCGGAAAATACTTGTGGCTCAACGTTATTGCTCCCGGCGGGCGTGATCATGTGGCGCTCGTAGTGCATTTGGGGATGAGCGGTCAGATGCTCGTCGCGAAGGCCGGCGCACCCGATCACACCCATCTTCGTATCCGGGCGCGCCTCGATGACGGCAACGAATTGCGGTTCGTCGACCAGCGCACCTTCGGTGGGTGGCATCTCGACGAGTACGTCGATGAGCGGGAGGTGGATGGGTCCGTAGTGCTGCCGGCGTCGATCGCGCATATCGCCCCCGACCCCTTTGACCCGGCGTTCGATCAGGCGTCGGTGATCACCCGTATCCGGGCCAAACACACCGAGATCAAACGGGCGTTGCTCGATCAGACACTGATCTCCGGGGTCGGCAACATCTATGCCGACGAGGCGCTGTGGCGTGCGCGGCTGCACGGGGCGCGCCTCACCGACAGCATTTCGCGGGCGAAGATCGGCGAATTACTGGACGCGGCGACAGCGGTGATGTCGGATGCGCTGGCCGTCGGCGGCACGTCGTTTGATGCGTTGTACGTCAACGTGAATGGGCAATCGGGGTATTTCGAGCGCTCACTCAACGCCTATGGTCGTGAAGGTCAGCCATGCCGTCGTTGCGGTCAGGTGATGCGCCGCGCGGAGTTCATGAACCGCAGTTCGTTCTTCTGTCCGAAGTGTCAGCGTGCGCCCAGGGTGACACGAAGCCCTCGTTAATCGTGGAGCTCTCTCCACAGCGTTTTTCGACCAGAATCCGATGGTGGTGCCGGGGGAGATCACGTCAAGGCCAAGTGGGCGGGCCGCGTCGCCGAGTCTGCGGTCAGAGGTGGGAACCGCTGCGACGTCCAATCGCAGTGCCGCTTCCAGGTGCAGTGTGTCAAGAGTGCTCAGGAACGGTAAGGGTAGGAGTCCCGCGCTGAGATAGACGGCCCGGTCGAGGGCTGCCAGCGCTATCCCGTCGAGAAGTCGTCACGCTCGGTCCGCTCTAAGATCGTCCGGGATCTCTGCGAGTGGCTGTGCCGTCGTCTTCCGCTCGATGCCCAGTGCAGTCCAGCCGCCACTGCGTCGGGCCCGGCGGGCGATTTTTAGGGCGGGAGCCGGGTCGTCGATCGGGACGATCCGGCCCACGGGTACTCCGCTATTGGTGAGGATAAAGGAATGTCCCTCGCTGACGGCCCGTAGCACGCGACCGGCCTCATTGCGCAGTTCTCGCTGCGACAGGCTCTGAGGGGTGGGCTCGGTGGCGCTCACGAGTTCACGGTAGCGCCCGGTTTACTCAACGCCTGCTTCTCCGACCGGCTGGTGCTCGAACGCGTTCAGTTGCAAGCGGTCATGCGCGAGCACAGGTATGCGGCCCGGCGGACGGGGCGGAAAGTATCCGCCAACGCTGGAGCGCGTATACGGTTAACGGGCATAGAAGCAATGTCGAGCTGCGCGGTCTGGATCCCCTGTCGCGGCCGGATCTGCGACGATATGCGCCGTGATAACACCGTGCGTCAGAACGGTGGTTCGCCCTCATTGGGTTGGCTTTCGGTATTAGGGC
>JASGFW010000087.1:0-18125 GCA_047605305.1 Gordonia sp. (in: high G+C Gram-positive bacteria) | reverse complement strand
GATAACCAGCCCGGGCGGGCTTGTGGGCCGTCGGCGACGGCGGCACGCAGCCGATCCAGCACCGCCGCGACCGGCGTCAACTGCGGCGCAAGCGGGACACCATATTCGCGCAGCCGATCGAGTAGTACCTGTGTCTCGGCACCGAGATCACGCTGCGGCAACTGTGCGGTCGAACCCCGGAAAGCGGCCCGCGCATTCCCGATCGCGGCGACGATGCCGGGTCGGCGTTGCAGCCGAATCCCGTTGGCCAGTTGCCAGTCCGCGCCGAGGGCGCGTTCGACGCTGATACCAGCGTCGGGAACCGTGGCGAGGACCGTCGGACCTATACCCACTGCGGCAGCCGCAATCCGGGCGGCTACCGCATGGCTTCCGACAGCGTGCGGTCGAGGCGCCTTGGCGATTACCGCAACCCCATCTTCGGTGTTGGCACACCAGCTTTCGTGATCTGCTCCCCACCAGCTCAGCAATGCTGAACCAATGCCGGTCGGTCTCCAGTCCAACTGTGCCCATTCCTCGGGAAGAAGCGACAGCGCGGTGCTCACCGTGACACCCCGGCAGCGAACGGATAGTCGAGGGCGGCGGCGCGGTGGTATTCGAGTAGCGCGAGCATTGCGAGTACCCCGGCATCGTCGAATCGACGGCCACCGATCTGCACCCCGATGGGCAGCCCCGACGTTGAAACCGCCACCGGAACCGTACCGGCCGGGAGGCTGGTCAGGTTGTAGGGCAAGGTGAATCCCAGGTGATCGGCCGAGAATACTCCCCGTGTCGGCGTGGCATCCTCGGCCCGAAACGGAAGTACAGGGCTTACCGGGGAAAGGACGTAGTCGAAGCTGTTGAAGACGGCCGCATACGTGGCGCGTAACGCCTCCATCGCCCGTTCATTCGTCACGTGTTCCACCGCAGATAGCTCACGGGTGGCGACGAGCCCGTCGAGTAATTCCGCCGGCACCCGATCCCACAACGTTTCTGGTGCGGAAAGCAATTCGGGTAAACCGCGGGTAGCGAGGACGGTACCGACTACGGCCCGTTGCGCGGGAGTAGCCGGCGGCTTGTCGATCCGGATGATCTCCGCGCCGTTGCCAGCAAGTATCTCCGCCTGATTCTCGACGGCGGCAACGATTTCGGGATGTACCCCGATGTCGTCACCGAGGGTCAGCAGTACCCCGACCCGCACTCCAGTCAGGTTATTGGGGACCGTGCCATCCCACGCCCAACTGCCGGGCAGGCTGAGGTGATCGCTATCGTCGGGCTTCCCGACTACCTCCAGTAGCGCCGCGATATCTGCAGTACTGCGACCCATCGGTCCAGGACTTCCGATCAGTTTTGGTGGATCGTAGGCGATCCTGCCCTGGGTGGGTTTGAGCCCGACAAGTCCGCAGAACGCTGCCGGCTGGCGGACCGAGCCGCCCATATCGGTGCCAAGGGAGAGCGGTCCGGCGCCGAGCGCGAGCAACGCAGCCGACCCGCTACTGGATCCGCCAGGGGTCAACGCCGGATTCCACGGGTTACGGATAATGCCGAATTGCGAACTGATTCCCGAAGCGATAAGACCGAAATCCGGCATCGTCGTCTTTGCGAACAGTACCGCCCCCGCCTCACGCAGCCGCTTGACCGGGGCACCGTCGCGGGCCGAGGGAGCCAGCCCGTCGCTCAGTGCGCTTCCGTGCCAACGTTTGAGGCCCATCATCGGGAAACTATCCTTGATCGAGACCGGCACCCCATCCAGGGGGCCAAGCTCTCTGCCCGCCGACCAGCGTTGCGTGCTCTGCTGCGCGACGGTCAACGCCTCCTCGGTGTTAAGTACAGCGACCGCATTGAGCGCTCGGCCTGCGGTGTCCGCAACGGCAATCACCGCGGACGCTACCTCAACCGGCGTGGTGCGGCCGTCGCGATACCAGGCGTTAAGCTGCGCGACGCTCGCAGCGCCAATATCGAGGTCGCTCATCATCTCACCATCCCCACTTGTTGCTTGTCGCTTGTCGCACAGAATGATTCAACGCGATGATGCCGTAGTGAGCACATCGTCGAGCGATTCCAGCAAAATCGCGGCTTCGGTGTCGCCGAAGACCAGTGGCGGGCGGATCTTGAGCACATTGTTACCGGGGCCTGCGGTGCTGATGAGGACACGCCGTTCCCGCAGTCCGTTCACGATGGCAAGCGCCCGCATACCGTCGGGAGTTTTCGATTCGCGGTCTGTGACGATGTCGACACCGACATATAGGCCCGCACCGCGCACATCGCCGATCAGCTCGAACCGTTCGGCGAGTTCGCGCAGTCCCGTTCTGATCGTCTGACCGGTGCGATATACCGAATCAATGACATTCTCTTCCTGAATGACATCCAGTACCGCCTGCGCGGCCGCAATGGACACCGAATTACCACCAAATGTGTTGAAATAGGGCACTTGGGCGCCATAGTTGGCCAGAATCTCCGGCCGTCCCGCCAATGCCGACACGGGAATACCATTGCCCATCGGCTTACCTATCGTGACAAGGTCGGCGTCGACTCCGTGCCGCTGGAAACCCCAGAATTGTTCTCCGGTACGGCAGAATCCGGGCTGGACCTCGTCGGCGATGAATAGCCCACCGTACTCGTGGACGACGGCTATCGCCGGGGCGAGGAACCCCCGCGGCTCGGCGAACACTCCGTCGGAGGAAAAGATGGAATCGGCAAGAAATGCCGCCGGCCGGACTCCGTGCGCGAGGAGATCCTCGAATGCCTCCCGCACCCGCTCGGCAAACCATGTTCCGATGTCGGCGACGGCGACTCGGTAGGTGTCGGGTGCGGGGATCACTCGTACCGTCGGATCATCGGGGAATCCACCCGAGATGGCCGGCGACACCCTGCTGAGTAACTCCGTGGTGCCGTGATACGCCTCGGCGGTGACGACAATTCCTGTGCCGCCGGTGAATAACCGGGCGACACGCACGGCGAGATCGTTGGATTCGGAGCCACTGTTGGTGAACATCACCGATCCGATGTGGTTGGGCATGGTGGCGATCAGCTGCTCGGAATAATCGACGATGCCGTCCTGCAGGTATCGGGTGTGCGTGTTGAGCCGCTTCATCTGTGTGGTGACGGCGTCGATGACCCGTGGATTGGCATGGCCGACGCTCGGCACGTTGTTGTAGGCGTCAAGGTAGCGATTACCTTGTACATCAACAAGATATGCCCCTGACGAGGTTTCGGCATGTACGGGTGTGCGGTAGAACAGCCGGTAACTCGGCCCGAGGATTTCCTGGCGCCGGATGATCAACTGGCGTTGCTCGGGATCGAGCAGTTCGAGATCGGCGGCACGGAAGCTGTTGCCATCCATGATGGACGAGAGTGAAATCGGGGCAGACAGCTCTGAACACATATGCGTATTTCCTTGTCATTCGACTGCCGCGGGCGCTGTCAGTGCCAGCGTGCGCGACTCATGTGGGTAATGCCCGGGTGCTGTGTCAGCTGACGGTGGTCTGTGTCGAATGCGGTTCCGTTGTGAGAACGTCACTCTGGGCGGGCGGTTGCTTTTGCTTTGCGAGACTGTTCCACGCCGACCGCATGACGCGCTGCATGGATTCGTCGAGGGAGACAGCGATAACAAGCGTGAGTCCGACGATCATCGTCTGCAGGAACTGGCTGATCCCAAGGATCACCAGTCCATTCTTGAGTGCGCCGACGAAAAGCAGACCCGCTACGACGCCGCTGATCTTGCCTTGCCCGCCGGCGACGGTGACACCCCCCAGCAGCACCACCGTCAGCGCGGTGAATTCAAATCCGGAGCCGAGGCTTGGCGAAGCGGACTGAAGTTTGAGCGCCATCAGCACCCCGGCGAAGCCCGACACCGCTCCGGTGAGGACAAACAGTTTGATCCGCACCCCGCGAACGTTGATGCCCATCAGGAATGCTGCCCGTGAATTGCCTCCAACCGCCAGGATCTGGCGCCCGAATGGCGAATAGTTGAGCACCAGCCACGCGACCATGATCGCCGCGACGAGCAACACCATCGTGAGGGGTATGGATCCGAAAAGGGTCCATTGCCCGATGGCTCGCGAATCATCGGGAAGACCGGAAATAGTGCGTCCGTTGGTCAGATAAAGCGCAAGGCCACCCCACACGTTGAGGAAACCGAGGGTGACGACGAGCGGATTGAGATTGAGCAGCTCAACAAACAGCGCATTGAATAATCCCGCGACCACCCCGACAACGATTCCGGCGATGATCCCGAGCCAGGTCACCCCGGTTGACTTCATCGTTAATGTGCCGGCGACCGCGCCGAGACTGGCCACCGACCCGACCGAGAGGTCGATGGATCCGGTCATCACCAGCAACGCCAGCGGAATAGCTATCAGCCCAATCTCGGCCATCGATAAAACAATCGTCTCGATGTTGTAGGTGCTGATGAACCGTGGATTGAGGACAGTGAACACGATCAGGAGAACCGCGAGAGCCACGATCGTGCCGTTTTCGGCGCACAGGATTTTGATTCTGTGCAGATTAATCGCCTTATTCAGGTTCATTGTGCGACTTCCTTCGCAGGAATCAAGTTGAGTAGATTCTGCAGCAGCGCGGCGTCGAAGTTCGCAGTGCGCGGCACGTCAGCGACGGAGCCGTTATAGAGCACATAGCTGCGGTCACAAAGCTGACTGATCTCGTCATTCTCCGCGCTCGCGACGAGGACAGTCGCGCCGTTGGCCGCCGCCGCCCGTACGGCTTTGCGGATGTCGATCTTCGCCCTGACGTCGACGCCCTGGGTCGGCTGGGCCAAGAGCAGGACTTTCGGCGCAACCGGATACAACCAGGCCGCCAGCAGATGCTTCTGTCGGTTGCCGCCGGAAAACGCCGACACCGGTGCTTCCGGTCCTGGCCCGACTATGCCCAGGGTTGCGCGGGCCTGCATATATCCGGTCATCCGCCCGGACGCACCCCCGGCTACCCGACGTCTACCGCGCCAGGGCAGATAGACGTTGTCGAGCGCGCTCATCGCTCCGACGAGGCCATCGCGGTCCCTGTCGGCGGCGACCATGTGTACGCCGTGGCAGATCGCGTCGCGCGGTGTTTTCGGCCGGTAGGCACGCCCGTGTAGACGCGCCTGAATATCGCCGGAACCATATAGCGCGCACAGCACCTCGAATTGTTCTCCGGCGGCGACGCCGAAGAGTCCGACAACCTCGCCGGCGCAAAACGACATGGGTGTCGGTGTATCGACTTCCAACACGACCGGGCCGGGCGTCGCCGGGACGAACTGTTCGTCACCAAGGTCGGGGACGAGTGCCTGGGCGAGGGAATGCGCATCCAACCCGCTGACCTGCTGCTGCCCGACGACACGTCCGTTGCGCAGGATCGCGATCCGATCGCAAACCTCGATGATGTCGGGCAGCCGATGCGATACATAGACCACGGTTGTGCCCGTAGCGGCGAGGGTGCGGATCAGTGCGTGCATCGCGTCCGTCTCGGCCCGGCCGAGCGCGGCTGTCGGCTCATCGAGAAAGAGCACCTTGATCGTGCCCATCAGCATGCCGCGGGCCAAGTCGACGATCTGCCGTTCGCCCAATGCCAGTGAGTCGACCGCCATATCAAGGGGAAGCCCACCTCCGCCGACCTTTTCGAGTGCGGCGCGGGCGGCATTGCGTGCGGCGACGCCTTTACCCGTCGTCGGACGTCCGAGGTAGAGGTTGTCGATGATCGACATGTTGCCCGCCAGCGCCGGGGTCTGGTGGATCACGGTGATCCCGAGTTCGGCCGCATGCTTAGGGGTGTCGGCGGAGATCGGCTCACCGTCGAGGAAGAGGCGCCCCCCGGTGGGGCGTACGGCTCCGGTAACCGCGTTGACGAGCGTCGACTTGCCGGCGCCGTTGTGCCCAAGTAAACCGACAATCTCCCCGGGCGCGAAGGTCAGGTCGACGCCGTCAAGTGCCCGCGCCGCACCGAAATCGACGGTGAGCCTAGCAAGGACGAGTCGTGCGGCCGTGCTCATTTGCTCACGTAGTACTTGTCGGCGTTGGCGGCGGTCACGAACACGCTGGGCACGGTGATGTCGCTGGTCTTTTCGCCCTTGGCTCCGGCGATGAGCAGTTTCGCGTCGGCCTGCGCCAGCGCCTCGGCAGGCACGATGATCGACGTGCGGTAGATCGAGTTCGGGATCTTAATCAGGTCAAGAGTCGCATTGGTCGCATCCCTGCTGGCGAGGTAGTAGGACGGATCATCTTTGCGCACACCCGAATCGAGTAACGCATTGTAGACGCCGGTGATGACATCGTTGGTGTAACCGAGCCACACCTTCGACTTCGGATCCGAGGTCAGTTGTGCCTTGGCGAGGTCATAACCGTTTTGCTGTGTGGTGCCCGATAGTTCAACGACATGGGCACTTGGCAGCTGTGATTTGAGACCCGCGATCAGGCCTTTCGTCGCGTTGGCACTGAAGTCGCTGCTGCGGTCGCCGACGACGACAAGAGTGGAGTCCTGGTTATGTTCGGCGACAATAGCTTTGGCGGAGTTTACAGCGAGGTCGTAACCTCCCTTGTAGGAGTCCACAACCACCGAACCCGAAGTACCCGCCCACTTTTGGAGATAACCGAAGACCGGAATACCTGCCGATTTCGCGGCCGTGGTGACCGGGATCATCGCGTCTGCCTGCACGGGGAATCCCATGATCGCTTTCACATCTCCGCGATTGACCCAGGCCTGCCAGTCCGATACCTGTTGGTTGATATTCCATTGCGGGTCATCGGTGAGAAAGGTATATCCGGCCTTTTCGATGATGGGCCGCATCAGTGCTAGTTCATCGTTCCAGATGGTGATGTCGGGGCCAGCGAAGCCCATCGCGACGGCACTCTTGGAGCTCGTGTTGCCGCCAGCATCCGACGATGAGCATGCGCACAGGCCGACTGCGGTCGCGACGAGCGCACTGAACAGCGCGACACACCTGTTGAGATTCTTGGCCATTTCCCTGTCCTCTCCTGCCCGCACGCCGGGGGCGCACCGGGCTACAACACTTAGGATCAGAGTCTCCAAATGGTCCATTTCTGGTTTCGGTTCACCCGCGTTAACAGCCTGTTTCGCGTCTCGTATGGCTAGCCGACAACGATGCGCACCGATAACCGGGTGCGGTCGGGGCGAAAGAGATCGATCGATGCTTCCACAGGTGTGCCGTCGGCACAGCGCGTCACGCGGCGCACGGCGAGCACCGGAGCCCAGCGGCGCACACCGAGCAAAGTCGCGACCTGACGATCGGCCGACACCACCTCAATGGTCTCGTCCGACGTCGCGATCGCAATGCCGTATTCGGCTTCCAGGAGCGAGTAGAGCGAGGAGATCGGACTGTGCGCGAGCAGGTCGGGAAACCGATCACGGTCGAGATACATCCGTTCCAGCGAGAGCGGCTGCGCATCCGACAATCGCAGCCGCAGCAGGGAGATCACCGGAGCGCCGGGATCTAATCCCAGCGCACTCGCGATACTCGCGGGCGCACCCTCGATCGTCTCGGATAACACTTTCGTCTGCGATGTGAAGCCCTGCTCATCAAGCATCTGCGGGATGCCCTTGATCGAGGTGAGATCGCGGTGGAGCTTGCGCGAGTGCGGATCGAACAGCATCGGCGACACCGGCGCCGCCTGAACCACCGCGGTGATGAACGCACCACCGGAGCGGCCTCTGACGCGGAAAATGCGGCCGCGCCGTTCCAGATCCGCCATCGCTCGCCGCAAAGTGGACCGCGGTGTGTGCATGAGTTCCGCGAGATCGCGCTCGGACGGCAGCTTCTCAGATCCTTCCGCTGCCGCGTCGGCGACGAATCGTTCCAACCGTGCAACAAGGGTATCCGGGCGAGATGATCCCGATGCATCATCCACCCGTGTGTCCTCTCCCATGCACACGGATTATCCGGCCTCAGCGGTCGGAGCTGGCCCCACTTAGGTGTACTTCTCGCTGGCCTGCGGATGCTCGCGCGGATCGACGCCCACCAGGGTACGCAACGGCGCCCGCTCAGCTTCGGGAACGTAATCGTTGTAATAGTCGTAGATGTAGCGCCGCGCCAGGTAACTCGCAAGCATCGGATCTCCCGCGCGGATCGCGGCGAGGATCTCCGCGTCATGCTCCACTGAGAGAGCCATCAAAGCGCGCGCATCGGGTGCGTGCGCGATCTTCTCCTCGATGAGTTGCCCCATCAGATCGCGGGTGACGTTGCCGAACATCGCGATCAGCAGGTTGCCGGTCGCATCCCACACCGTGGAATGGAAGGCCACATCGGCCTCACCGAAGCGATGCAGATCCGCATCGTCATTGCTGGCTTCGCGCATGCCGATTACGGCGCGTTCCAGGTCATCGAGATGTTCTGCGGTGCGTGTCGTCGCGGCGATCGCACACGCCAAGCCTTCCAGCACGATGCGGATCGGCAGGAATTCACTCAGGCTGAGGTGTTTGGTGCGGACGAGTTGCGCCATCGGCCGGTGCAGCAGTTCCGTGGAGGGTTCGAGGATTTCCGGGCCGAACGGGTTGCCGTGTTTGGAGCGGACCAAACCGTTGCTTTCGAGCACGCGCAGCGCCTCGCGGATCGTCGGACGGGAGACGCCGAATCCCTCCATCATCTCTCGTTCGCTGGGCAGATGTTCACCCGGTCGCAGCGAGCCGGAGGCGATCGCCGCTTCAACCTGAGCGACGATATGTTCGTAGGCGCGCTGCGTTTTGATGGCGGTGAAATCAGCCTTGGACGGGTTCATGAACCTCCTCCGCACGACCACACCGTGTTACGACGATTCCCTGATCCTAGTGTGCAGGCACGGTTCCCGACGTCGGGGGCGCCCCGCCGGCTCCCCCCGGCTGTATTCACCCCGACTGGATACCTCACGGCCACACCGGTCGCGCGGTCTGCGGCCGCGCCTGCTCAAACCATGCGGTTGCCCGCAGCAACCGCACATCATCGTGGCGGTGCGCGGCGATCTGCAGACCGATCGGCTTACCGTCGGCGGTGAAGCCGCAATTGATGCTCGTGGCGGGCTGCTCGGAAAAGTTGTACGGCGCGGTGTAAGCGATGTGATGAAGCGAGGTCGCCGGAGAGTTGGAGGGCATCGGCCAGTGCGCGGGAAAGGCCACCACGGGACTCACCGGGGACAGCACGAACGCATAGCCGAGGGTCGCTTCGATCGTCGTCTTGCGCAGTGTTTGAATTCCCTGGTAGGCGTCTACGAGATCAGCCCCTGAGTGGTCGGCGGCACCTAATACCCAGTCGAGGATGAACGGCAGGATCTGTCGTCTGCTCTCGTCGTCGAGACGTTTAACGTCCAGCCAGGAGCGGGTGCGCAAAAAGAGATCGAGATCCTCAAGTAGTTCGGGCGTACAGAACGGATCGATCTCTTCGACGATGGCACCGGCACGCTCGAATAACTCCGCGGCCGAATGGATGGCTGCGGCGACCACCGGGTCGGTGGGCAATCCGGCCCCGGCATCGGTATGCACGGCGATACGCAGGCCACGCAACTCATCCTCGGTGAGCGGGAGGGCGGCGGTGGCCCACTCCCATCCGGTGGTCGGGATTTGTGAATAGTCGCGCGGATCGGGTTGGGCGAGCACGCTCATGAACAGTGCCGCGTCGGCGACAGTGCGGGTGAGCGGGCCAGCGGCGCGGCCCATATAGGGCGGATCGACGGGAACGACACCGTAACTCGGTTTGAGAGTGACGAGCCCGGTCCACGTCGCGGGCAGGCGCAACGATCCGCCGATATCGCTACCGATGTGCAAGGCACCCATCCGGCCCGCACCAGCCGCCGCGGCACCGCCACTCGACCCGCCGACCGTCCACTCCGGATTCCACGGGCTGCGGGTAATGCCGTGCAGGCTGGAGACTCCCGAGGAGAGCATGGCGAAGTCGGGCATCACCGTCTTACCCAGGCGTACACCGCCCGCCGCGGTGATGTGGGCGGCAGCGGGGCCGTCGACGGTCGCCGGTGGATTGTTCGCTCCCGCAGCGGTACCGCCGGTCAGCGGGGTACCGACCGTGGCAATGTTCTCCTTCACGGTGACCGGTACCCCATCGATCGGTCCGATGGGGCTGCCCGCGCGCCAACGGCGGGTACTCGCCTCGGCCGCCGCGGTGGCGAATTCTGGTTCGAGACGATAGAAGGCGTTGACCGTCGGCTCGATCTCTTCGATGCGCGCATGCGTTTCGGCGAGCACCTCGGTGGGGGTGAACTGCCCTGCCCGGTATCCGTCGACGAGTTCAGTGGCGGTCAGGGAGATGAATTGCGTTGTCATCTATGGATTCTCCTTGTCAACCGAGTTCTGCCCGACGATCTGGTTTTCACAACCGATTGGGTGCGGGGAACTGTGGTGATCGATACCGCGCGGCACGCGGCGGCCGGCTCGGGCTGCGGCGGAGTCTTCGATGACGCCGGATCGGGCCGCGACGAGGGCGGCACCGATGCCCATGACCGCCGTCGCAGTCAGGAATAGCATCGGCGCTTTCCATTCTCCAGTTGCGTTGTGCAGCAACCCAAATACCACTGCACCGACAGCACCGAGTACGTAGCCGACGCCCTGCGACACACCCGACAGCGCCGCCGACCCACGCTCGGTGGCTGAACGCAGGTTGATCAACGCCAGGCACACCGGGAATAGCAGCAATCCGAGCCCGGCGATCGTGACCCACACCCAGGTTCCTGTCGCAGGTATGAGCAGCAGTCCCAGATCGCCGACGATCAGCGCCGCGATACCGACAATCATGAGCCACAACGGATTACGTACCCGTTCGGTCCACGCGGGGACCGCCACCGCAAGCGGCAGACCCATGATGGCGTAGAGCGAGAGCAGATTGCCGGCCGTCGCGGCACTGACACCGGCAGTGTCGGTGAGCAGCTTGGGCAACCACGCGAACAGTGCGTATCCGCTCATCGCGGAGACCGAGAAGACGGCGGCGAGCGCCCAAGTCACCGGTGCGCGCCACGCGAGCCCGAGATAGGTGCCGTCGACGTGGGGAAACTGCGCATATTCGCCGGCCCCGGCCCGGCGGCCTAACGGCACCAGGCGTATCCACGGCAACATGGCGACGATCGAAAGCAACGCCCACATACCCAGCGAGATACGCCATCCCGCTTCCCCCGCCACCGGGCCGGCTACCAGCGGAGGCACCGCCGTGCTGATCGCGATGAGAGCGGCGTACAGAGAGGTGACCAACCCCTGATGGTGGGGAAAGTAGCGCTTCACCACGGGAGGCAGCAGCACATTGCCGATTCCTAGACCCAACAGACCGATCGCCGTCCCACCGATGAGTACCCACGCGTCCTGCGCCAGGGCGCGAAGCAGGTGGCCCAGGGTCGCAACGGCCAACGACACCGCGAGGCTGCTCTCCAATCCGATCCTCGCCTCTATGCGGGGGGCGAGGAGGCCGGAGATGGCAAAGGCCGTGGGCGGCAAGATGCCGATCGCCGAAATAACCGGCACGCTCAGCGGCACGTCATCACTTATCAGCCGATAGATCGGTGATAGCCCGGTGACCGAGGTACGCAGGTTGAGGGCAACAAAGACGACACCGGCGAGTGCCAATGCGCGCCCAGGCCGCAGGGGCGTTGCGGACTGCTCTGCCAGTGCCATCAGGGCGTCCTCCCACTGTAATGCCGCCGAAACAATGCCCGGTTACGCTCCCCAACCAAGGCGCCCTAGGTTCACTGGTCTTACCAGTGACAGCCTCAAAGATACCGCACTCCAGCAGTTACTAATCACCCAACACAGCTCAGTTCAGGAGATGTCAGACATGGTCCACATAAAGATGTTGGCCGCCGGACTCGGCATGGTGCTGGCGGCAACGGTCGCCGGTTGTTCCTCGCACACCGGCTCGTCGGGCGCTGCGTCGTCGGATTCGGTGGTGCTGGGGCTGGGGGCGGCGCCGGAGAGTCTTGATTTCACCACCACCGATGGTGCTGCCATCCCACAGGTGTTGCTCGACAACGTTTACGAGGGCCTGGTCAAGCTCGACACAGAAGGCAAGATTGTCGGTGACCTGGCCAAATCGTGGACCGTCTCCCCAGACAACCTCACCTACGACTTCACCCTGCACGACGGTGTCACATTCTCGAACGGCGATGCGTTCACCGCCGACGCAGTGAAATTCTCGATCGAGCGGGTCAAATCTTCCGCGTGGACCATCTCGCTGAAGAGCTATATGGACGCCGTGGCCTCCGTCGATGTCGTCTCCCCCACCGAGGTCAAAGTCACCCTCGCCAAACCCAGTAACGACTGGCTCTTCTACATGACGACCCGGATCGGTGCGATATTCGATCCGAAGGCCGTGAGTAATCTCGCCAACACCGCCATCGGCACCGGTCCGTATACCGTTGCGCAATTCAATCGGGGTCAGTCTGTCGTCCTCAAATCAAACGCACACTATTGGGGCAGCGCACCTTCAGTACCTCAGGTGACCTTCCAGTACTACACGGATGCGAATGCGGAGAATGCGGCGCTAATGTCTGGCAGTATTAACGCGATTGTCTCCCTCGCTAATTACGACTCCCTGGGACAGTTTGAGAACAACCCGAAATTCGAGGTTCAGAAGGGCACCACGACCTCAAAGGTCACCCTGTCGATGAATAATGCGAACGGGCCGTTCACCAATAAGCTGCTGCGGCAGGCAGTGGAGTACGCTATCGACCGAAAGTCGCTTGTGCGCAATGCGGCCGCTGGCTATGGCGAAGTCACCGGCAGTTTCGTGCCGCCGACAGACCCCTGGTTCGAGGATCTCAGCAGTAAATACCCCTATTCCCCGGACAAAGCCAAGGCTCTTATCGCGCAGGCCGGAATGACCGGCAAATCAATCGATTTCGCGGTACCGAATTTGCCCGCGATGACGACGGTCGCTCAAATCGTGCAATCCGATCTCGCCAAGGTCGGGTTGAACGTGAAGATCGACTCCATGGCATTCCCTGCACAATGGCTCTCCACGGTGTTCAACAATCACAACTACGAGATGTCGCTTATCAGCCACGTCGAACAGCGTGATCTGCCGACATACGCTGATCCGAAGTATTACTGGGGATATAACAACCCCGTGGTGCGCAAGCTGATCGCTGACGGACAAGCCGGTACCGCAGATCAACAGACCACAGCCTACAAAAAGGCCATGGAAATCATCTCCGACGACGCCGTCGCCGACTGGCTCTTCCTTTCCAACAACGTCAACGTCATACAAAAGGGTCTGAGCGGTCTGCCGAAAAACTCCGCCAGCGAGGCTCTCTATGTTGGCGACTTGAAACTATCGGCATAGCTCGCGACATTTCCAGACGAATAGGCGGATAACTTCATGCTGGCTCGGATAGTGACCCGCACCGGAATCTTCGCGGCGACGGTATTCGTCGGCTCACTAGTGATTTTCGTGCTGTTGGCGGTTCTGCCCGGTGACCCCGCACAAGTTGCCCTCGGTACCCATGCCACCCCGCAGGCGATCGCACAGATGCGTGCGCATATGGGCGTAGACCGTCCGCTGATCGCCCAGTACGGCAACTGGATGGGCGGGCTCTTATCCGGGAACTTGGGTACCTCCTCGCTCACCGGCGCCGATATCGGTCAGCAGATCGCAGGGCGACTCACCGTCACCCTCACGCTCATCGCGCTGAGTCTTGTGGCAACACTCGCGATTGCGCTGCCGATCGGCTCATTCGCCGCACTCGATCACCGTGGCCGCATTGGCGCGGTGGTCGGCGCGCTCTCACAGGTGGGGGTCGCGGTGCCGAGTTTCATCGCGGCAATCGTACTGATCAATATCTTCGCGGTGCAGTTGCGGCTGGTGCCCTCCGGGGGTTGGACATCTCCGACAACCGATTTCGGCGGATTCATCACCGAGGCAATACTTCCCGTCATCTCGATCGGTCTAGTCCAGGGGGCGTTGCTCAGCCGTTATGTGCGTTCGGCGGCATTGGATGTCCTGCGTGAGGATTACATGCGTACGGCATGGGCGAAAGGCTTCGGCCGCACTCGCGCCTTCTTACGGCACGGGGCACGAAACTCGGCGATTCCCGTCGTGACGGTACTCGGTCTGCAAATAGCATCACTGCTCATCGACACCATCATCGTCGAACGCGTCTTTGTGATTCCCGGTCTGGGCAGTCTGCTGTTTGATTCCGTCTCCAACCGTGACCTGACGATGGTGCGGGATATCGTTCTGCTGCTGGTCGTTGCGATCCTGGCACTCAACCTCATCATCGATGCCATCTACATCGCCATCGACCCCCGTTTGAAGGGTGCGTCATGACCGCCATATCGACCTTATTCCCGTTGGGCCGCAATCGCTCTCGGGTAACCGCACGTCGTCGGTCCCTGTCTCTGATGATCGGTGCCGGATTGATCGGTGTCGTACTGTTGACGGCGATCGTGTCCTTTATGTGGACTCCGTACAACCCAACGGTGGTGACGAGCGATCGGCTGTTGGCACCGAGTGGCACGCATTGGCTCGGCACCGACGCGCTGGGACGTGATGTGTTCAGCGAATTGCTCGCCGGAGCGCGGATCACCCTCTACGTCGGCGTCATCGCGGTCGGCCTCGGCGCACTCATCGGCATACCACTGGGCGTAGTCGCGGCCGCCGCGCCCCGATGGGTCGGGCAGCTCGTGATGCGCGCGATCGACCTCATGCTCGCCTTCCCCGCCTTGCTGCTCGCGATTATCGCGGCGGCGGCCCTCGGGGCGAGCACCCTCTCGGCGATGATCGCCATCGGGGTTGCCACCGCACCACCCTTCGCCCGGCTGGCGCGCAGCAGTGCGCTGCAGGTGATGGGGTCGGAGTATGTACTCGCCGCGCGCGTCGCCGGCCGCCCGCCGCTCGCGATCGCCCTGCGCCATGTGCTGCCGAATATCTCCAGCGTGCTCATCGTGCAGGCATCGGTCTCCTACGGCATCTCCGTGCTCGCCGAATCCGGCTTATCCTACTTAGGTTTCGGCACGCCGCCGCCGACGGCGTCGTGGGGCCGGATGCTCCAGGAAGCGCAGCCGGTCATCTTTGCCCAGCCGCTGCTCTCGCTGTGGCCGGCCGCCGCGATCGCGTTGGCCGTACTCGGTTTCAACCTGCTCGGCGACGGCCTGCGTGACCTCTTCGATCCCAGACTGGAGGATCAGCGATGACCGAATCCGTTCTGGCCTCCGCGGCGCGGATCCGTAAGGGAGCACCCGTGCTGACCGTCGACGGGCTGAATATCTCCTCACGCAACGGCACCCTGGTGCGCGACGTATCCTTCACCCTGCACGCCGGGGAACGGGTCGGTCTGATCGGTGAGAGCGGCTCAGGCAAAAGCCTCACCTCGCTCGCCATCATGGGCCTGCTTCCGGATAACCTCACCGCGACCGGTTCGATCCGCCTCACGCAACCCGCCACCGAGCTGGTCGGGGCCTCCCAGAAAACCTATGGCGCGCTGCGGGGGTTGCACCTGGGCATGGTGTTCCAGGAGCCAATGAGCGCACTGAACCCGACAATGCGGATAGGAACACAGATCGCCGAAGTGCTGCTGTTGCACCGCACGGTGCCCGATACACGGGCGGCACGCGGCCGGGCACTCGAGTTGCTGCGGCAGGTACGGATGCCCGATCCGCAACGCAGCTACGATGCCTATCCGCATGAACTTTCCGGCGGTCAGCGCCAGCGTGTGGTGTTGGCCATTGCGATGGCCAACCGTCCGTCGTTGCTCATCTGCGACGAGCCCACGACTGCCCTCGATGTGACGGTACAGGCACACATGCTTTCCCTGATCGGTGCGGGCGTGGCGGCCGATGATTCCGCATTGCTGTTCATCACCCACGATCTCGCTGTCGTAGCGACCATCTGCGAGCGAATCGTCGTGATGTATGGCGGCGAGATGATCGAAACCGGTCTCGTCCGTGACGTGCTGAGTGCACCGAAACATCCCTACACTCGCGGATTACTCGCCGCCTCCGATCTGACTGCGGTCGACGCGAACGGACGACTGCGGACGCTTTCGCCAGACGTCTTCGGCTATAAAGCGAAGGTGGGTGGGTGTGCGTATTGTCAGGGCGCCGATCGCGGAGGGAGCGAGTCCCGAGAGTTCTCCCGCTGGGTGGTTACCGAATCCGGCGGTTATGCATGCTGGCACGACGATGCGGAGTCGGCCGCGGCCGCCGCGGTAGGGGGCGTCCGATGAGCGAGCCGCTGATCGTCGTCGACGATGTGCACCGCACCTATGGTGGGCCGTCGAGCAGACTATCGCCGCGACGGCGGCAGGTACATGCTCTCAACGGGGTGAGCCTGACGATCGGCCGCGGTGAACGCTTCGGGATCGTCGGGGAATCCGGCTCCGGCAAATCGACCTTGATCCGGTTGATCGCCGGCCTCGATCAACCCACGTCCGGCACGATCACCGTTGCTGGGCAGCGGGTTTCTGGGCGTCGCGAACGTGAACTCGGATTCTTGCGTCGCTCACTGCAATTCGTCTTCCAGGATCCGATGTCCTCACTTGATCCGCGGATGCGGGTGGGTCAGATCATCCGCGAGCCCCTCATCGGTACGGGGCATCCGGATCCGGTGGGTCGTACGGCGGAGCTATTGGCGGCGGTGGGTTTACCTGCTGACGCGGCGCAGCGTTTTCCACACCAGTTCTCCGGTGGCCAGCGTCAGCGCATCTCTATCGCTCGTGCGCTGGCTCCCGAGCCGTCGGTGTTGATCGCCGACGAGCCGGTCAGCGCACTCGATGTGTCGGTGCGGGCTCAGATCCTCAATCTGCTTGCCGATCTCGTGGAGCGTTTCGACTTGACGTTGATCTTCGTCTCACATGATTTGTCTGTTGTGCGGCATCTGTGTGATCGCGTCGCTGTGCTCTATCACGGGGATCTTGTAGAAGTGGATACGACTGAGACGATCTACTCTGAGCGCGCCGCTGCGTACACCAAGTCGCTGATTGCGGCTGTCCCGACGCTAGCTGGGGCGCTTGCCGGGGTGGATGCACAGGCACTCGCCGGACGGATGACGGCGGCGTATGGCGACATACTGACTCACGAATAGCTAAGGAAGACAACAGATGAGAGATCCCGAGAGCATCGGCACCATTACCGCGGTGCCGGGTATCCGCGTCGGGCAGGCGCAGCGGATCGGCGATGGCTGGTTGTCGGGGGTGAGCGTGATCCTGCCGGATGCGGGAACCGTGGCAGGTGTGGACGTGCGGGGTGGCGGCCCTGGTACCCATGAGACCGATGCGCTCGATCCGCGCACTCTCGTGCAGACCATCGACGCACTTGTGCTGACCGGTGGCAGTGCGTTCGGGCTGGTGACCGCGCATGGCGTGCAGCGGTGGTGTGCCGAGCACGGTGTCGGGTTCCGGGTGGGCCCGGAACCCGATGCCATCGTGCCGATCGTGCCGGCGGCCGCCATCTTCGATCTGGGCCGCGGCGGTGATTTCGGAGCGTATCCGACGATCGAGATGGGGTATGCGGCCGCAGCCGCGGCGGCGGCAACCGAACCGTTCACCCCGATCGAGCGCGGAAATGTCGGGGCGGGTACGGGTGCGGCGATCTCGCGGGGCCGGTACAAGGGTGGGGTGGGCAGCGCTGCGCTGCGGCTGCCTGCCCCCAATGAGCACATCGTGGTCGGCGCGATCGCCGTGGTCAATGCGGCAGGCGCGCCGTGGGATGCCAGCTTCGACGTGTCCGACCTCGTGGCGCCGCCGCCCGGGCCGCCGGCTCCGGAAGCCGGTGGTGAGTTACCCGCGCTGAACACCACCATCGCCGCTGTCGCCACGAATGCGATCCTCGATCCGGCCGAGGCGTCGCGCACGGCCACCGCCGCCCACGACGGTATGGCGCGGGCACTCAATCCCGTGCACACCCTCGCCGACGGCGACACCATCTTCGCTCTGGCCACCGGAAAGGAAGCGCTCTTCGGTAATGACCGGCACACCCGGGTGGGCTCGCTATTCGCCCTGCACGCCTACGCCGCCGAAGCCATCCGGCTGGCGATCAACGACGGCATCGCCTCCGCTACCCCCGTGAGTACACCTGCGGTCACGTTGGCGCGGTTTGGGGGGAATTGAACTGGTTGCGGAACGAGTCGTGCATGTCCGCTAGACAGCAGCAATCACTTAGGGTGGCTAGCTAGACCAGGTCGGAAGTCCGGTGTCGGGATCGCGGTCAGTCACGCAGAAGACACTGCCACCTGGGCC
>JASGFW010000086.1:0-18125 GCA_047605305.1 Gordonia sp. (in: high G+C Gram-positive bacteria) | reverse complement strand
GACAACACCCGCTCGGGCCACGGGGGCCGAACCGCAGAACCCACAGACACTGCGGCGTATCTATCCACCGCAGCCACAGGTCACTACCCTGACTCCCACCACAACAACTCCGGTACCGGCCGGCTGAACGGGAAATGATCTACTCGACACATGACGTCGTCGAGTCTGATCGTGGCGGCCGACGCGAAAAGCGAGGCGGCGCTACTTACCCTGAGCATCGCCGCGTATTCGGCTGCCATCCTCGCCGGTATCGGCATCGGTATCTACGCGATCACCCATCATCGCCGACGTCTGGCCATTGCTATGGGCACGGTCGTCGGGGTGCTGACGCTGGCCGGGGTGATCATTGCCGTGGGAAGCAGTATCGCGTGACTCGCGCGGCACTCCCGCATGTCCATATCCCCGGTGTCTATATCCCCGGTGCCCATATCCCTGATTCCCGAGCGCCGGATGCGATAGGCCAATGTGTCGCTAACCTTCCCGACCGCTCGTGTTCACTTCCCCGTACCGCGACGACACTACGTTGTTCGCGGTGGCATTAGTCGCGGTGGCATCACTACACCGTCATACTGTCACCACACCTAAAGCCCCCAGGATCACACCTGCTACAGCCCCCAGAATCGGAGTAAACCGTTGTCGCACATACCGTTCGCGGGTCTGAGTCGGCGTGAATTTCTCTCCCGTGTTGCCGCGGTTGGCGGCGGCACATTACTCACCTCATGGGCCGGGCCGATCATCGACAAGGCATACGCCCAAGCCGACCCGGCCGGTACCGGCTCGCTCTCCGATATCGAGCACATCGTCCTGTTCATGCAGGAGAACCGCAGCTTCGACCACTACTTCGGTACCTATTCCGGTGTTCGTGGTTTCGGTGAACACACCCCGCTGTGGCGGCAATACGGCTGGGCTCCGGGGGTGGGACCGACGCCATCCGGCTACACGATGCCCTTCCGGCTGGATACGACCCACGATGCGAATCTCGACGGCGAATGCATCAACGATCCCGACCACACGTGGGCAGGATTGCATAAGGCATGGAACAACGGCCGCAACGACGGCTGGCTGCCGATGTCGATCAAGTCGGTGGGTGCGGGCAATGCACCCGCGCTGATGGGCTATTACGAACGAGAAGACATCCCCGTTCACCGCAGCCTCGCCGAGGCTTTCACCCTGTGCGACGCCTACCACTGTTCGGTCCTCGGCCCTACCGACCCCAACCGCCTGTATTGGATGAGCGGCACCCTCGATCCCGACGGCACCCATGGGGGTCCACTACTGGAGACTCCCGCCCTGATTCCCAAATTCGTCTACCGCTGGCGCACTATGCCGGAGAATCTGCGCGACGCCGGGGTGAGCTGGAAGATCTACAACAATAAGGACCTCGGCCCGGTATCGTCGGTCATCCTCGACGGCATGATGGGGTGTTTCACGCAGGCGAAAGATCCCAACTCCGAGCTGGCCCGGCGAGGTATCGCACCGACTTATCCCCACGATTTTCAGGCAGACGTCGCGGCCAACCGCCTGCCGAAGGTCTCCTGGGTGGTTCCACCCGCACTCGAATGCGAGCATCCGGCGCTGCCGGCCGCGCTCGGTGCCGTCGGCATCGTGCAACTCATCGACATCCTGACATCGAATCCGGCGGTCTGGGAGAAGACAGCGCTGATCATCAGCTACGACGAGAACGGCGGATTCTTCGACCATGTCGTCCCGCCGACACCGCCGCCGGGCACCCCGGGCGAGTATGTGAGCGTCCCCGATATCGGCTCAGTGACGTCGGCCAAGGGCATCCGCGGCCCCATCGGCCTCGGCTATCGGGTGCCGTGCTTTGTCATCTCCCCCTATAGCCGGGGTGGTCTGGTAGCCACCGATACCTTCGATCACACCTCGCAGCTGCGGCTGATCGAAAAACGGTTCGGGGTCGACGTACCGAATCTGACGGCGTGGCGTCGGCAAACGGTCGGCGATATGACGTCGGCGTTCGACTTCGCGAACCGTCCGGATTCGGCCCGGCCACGGTTGGGCGATCCGAATCCCCGGGCACAGAACGCCGTGCTCGCATGCGGCCCCAATATCGCGGCCGGCACCGCCGGCTTCGGAAAACCCTATCCGGTACCGCCCAACCGGATGCCGACCCAACAGCCGGGTACCCGACGCGCCCCCAGCGGGGTGATCTGACGCAAACACACCACTTTTGCGCAAACACACCACCCCAAACGTGGTGTGTCTGTCGAAAAGTGGTGTGTTTGTGCGTAGGGGCGGGCCCATGGATACCCCGCACGACATGTTGTTGCACAAAGTATTGTGGCGAATACCACACCCAGGCGGTTCGAGTCATCGGAGGTTCGCGTGCGCGAGATCAATAGGTTCTACATCGACGGACGTTGGGTGGAGCCCGCCACCGAACTCACCGTGATCGACGTCATCAACCCGGCGACCGAGAAAGCAGCCGGCCACGTCGCCCTCGGCACCGCCGCCGACGTCGACGCCGCCGTCGACGCCGCCCGCCGGGCGTTCCCCGCCTGGGCGCGCACAACCGTCGCCCAGCGAGTCTCGATCCTCGAAGCGATCGCCACCGAGTACCAAAAACGCTCCGCCGAGTTGGCCGCGGCGGTCACTGAGGAAATGGGTGCACCCGCCGGATTAGCCACGCGCGCACAGGTTCCCATCGGCCTGGGGCATATCTTGACCGCCGTCGCGCAGCTACCGCAATACCAATTCGCGCACGACCGCGGCACCTCGCGGATCGTGAAGGAACCAATCGGCGTGTGCGGCTTCATCACTCCGTGGAACTGGCCGCTGAATCAGGTGCTGTGCAAGGTCGTGCCGGCGCTAGCCACCGGTTGCACAATGGTCCTCAAACCATCGGAGGTGGCGCCGTTCAGCGCCGCGATCGTTGCCGAAATCTTCGACACCGCCGGCGTTCCCGCGGGTGTTTTCAATCTGGTCAACGGTGACGGACCGGGTGTCGGCGCCGCACTGGCCGCCCACCCCGGTATCGACATGATTTCCTTCACCGGCAGTACTCGGGCCGGTATCGAGGTGGCCCGCACCGCGGCGGCCACCGTCAAGCGGGTCGCCCAGGAACTGGGCGGCAAGAGCCCCAACATCATCCTTGACGACGACACGCTGCCGGCCAACGTCGCCGCCGGCGTCGTCTCGGTGATGACCAATTCCGGACAGTCCTGTAACGCCCCCACCCGCATGCTGGTGCCTGCCGCGCGGATCGAGGAGGCTGCCGCCGCAGTGCGCACGGTGGCATCGCAACTCACCGTCGGCGATCCGACTGGGTCGGTCCGTCTGGGCCCGGTGGTCTCGGCGGCACAATTCGAGAAGATCCAGGGCCTCATCGAGCGGGCCCTCGCCGACGGCGCGACCGCGGTGATCGGCGGCCCGGGCCGGCCTGACGATCTGCCGACCGGGTACTACGTGCGGCCGACAGTGTTCACCGGAGTGACCAACGATATGGAAATCGCGCGCACCGAGGTCTTTGGCCCGGTGCTAGTGATCATCGGCTACGACGACATCGACGATGCCATCGCCATCGCCAACGACACCGAATACGGCCTCGCCGGATACGTATCCGGCGCCGACATCGACGAAGTTCGCCGCATCGGGTCTCGGATCCGCGCCGGCTCCATCGCTCTCAACGGCGCCGGGCTCGACCCGGCCGTACCGTTCGGCGGATTCAAGCAGAGCGGCAACGGCCGGGAGTGGGGCGACTACGCGTTCGACGAATTCCTGGAGGTTAAGTCGCTACTCGGCTTCAACGCGTAGCGCACCGGACCGCGATCGGTCGGCGTCACTTCCCGGCTCATGTCGGCTCGGGCAGCAGCGACGACTCCTCCTGCGTCGATAGTGTCAGCACGGCATCGCCGCACGCAATGTCGTATTCGAGGTATGACCGACAAAACACAACAGGTGGATCGACAGCACCCGCCCACCGGCGCTGGTCTGGCGCGCCGATTGCAGGGACGACGAAAAACTCGTTGCCCGCATCCGCCCAGGAATGAGCCATGTCGCGCAACATCAAACGGCGCACCCCAGCCGTAGGGTGCGCCGTGTGACAAATCGATCCAGACCCGGGCGAGAGGGGACGTATCCGAGACTGAAGGGCGTGCTATCGAATAACTCTACCCGCTCGGCATCGGACGTGGCGACCCAACCATTGACCGCGCACCACCGCCGCACCCCTTCTGTTCTCACTGAGCACAACCCTCGGCAAGACCGAATGCGCAGACCACAGTGTCGGACGTGTCTGAACTGAGCGCGCCACGCCCCCCGGCTGCCCGACCGATTCGTTTCAACGCCTTCGATATGAACTGCGTCGCACATCAGTCGCCGGGGTTGTGGCGCCATCCCCAGGATCGCTCCTGGGATTATCACACCCTCGACTATTGGGTTGAGCTGGCGAAGCTACTTGAAACCGGCGGCTTCGACGGACTCTTCATTGCCGACGTACTCGGCACCTACGACGTCTACGCCGGCAACGACGAAGCAGCGATCCGCCAGGGCGCGCAGATTCCGGTGAACGATCCACTGCTGCTGGTGTCCGCGATGGCCTATGCCACGCAGCATCTGGGATTCGGGATCACCACCGGTACCGGATTCGAGCATCCGTACCCGTTCGCGCGGCGGCTCTCCACGCTCGATCATCTGACAAAGGGCCGCCTCGGCTGGAATGTGGTCACCGGATATCTGCCGTCCGCAGCGCGCAATCTGGGTGCCGCCGACCAACTCGAACACGACAGCCGTTATGACCACGCCGACGAGTACCTCACCGTCCTCTACAAGCTGTGGGAGGGTTCGTGGGAACGCGACGCCGTGCGCCGAGACCGCGCGGCGGGCATCTTCGCCGATCCGGCCAAGGTCCATCACATCGGCCACCGCGGCACCCACTTCACCGTGCCCGGCATCCACTTGTCGGAGCCGTCGCCACAGGGGTCACCGGTGATCTATCAGGCGGGCGCGTCGCCGCGCGGGCGTCGTTTCGCCGCCGAGAACGCGGAGGCGATCTTCGTCGCCGCCCCGACGAAGGCGATTCTGCGTGACATCGTGGCCAAAACACGCGACGAACTCGTCGCCGCGGGACGTGATCCCTATGACGCACGGATCTACACCCTGCTCACCATCATCACCGATTCCACTGCCGAGGCGGCGCGCGCCAAGGCCCAGGACTACCGCCGCTATGCGAGCGATGAGGGATCACTGGTGTTCATGTCGGGGTGGTTGGGTATCGATTTGGCGTCCTATGAACTCGACGAGCCCATCGGCAACGTACATAGCAACGCGATTCAGTCGGCCGTCGCCGCCTTCGCACAGGCATCGGAGTCAGGCGATGAGTGGCGGGTCGCCGATATCGCCGCGTGGGGCGGAATCGGCGGTATGGGACCGGTTCTCATCGGCTCCGGTGATGAAGTCGCGCAGGCCCTGCAAGAATGGGTCGCCGAGACCGATGTCGACGGCTTTAATCTCGCATACGCTATCACTCCGGGAACATTCGAAGATGTCATCACCCATGTTGTGCCCGCACTCGAACGGCGCGGCGTGTACAACCGTACATACGTGCCAGGAACATTGCGCCACAAGCTGTTTGGCCGGGGCGATCTCCTCCCGGATAATCACCGCGGCGCGTCATTCCGCGTTGGCGGAACCAATTCGACAATCGACGACTCAGTGCGGCAGAAACTTGCCGAAACATCCATTTAACACAAAAATATATGGTACGTTTTTATTCCCCGTGCGGTCAATCATGGTCAGCGTGCCGTGAAGTGCGCATGATCAGAGCATGATTCAGGTAAGCAGACTCACTAAAGCCTTCGGCGAGGGCAGCAGTGCGGTCACCGTCCTCGACAACGTTGATTTCACCGTCGACGCCGGTGAGATATTCGCTGTCGTTGGCCGTTCCGGAGCGGGGAAAAGCACTCTTGCTCAGTGTATTAACCTGCTGGAGCGGCCGACGTCGGGAGAGGTGATAGTCAACGGCGACGATCTCACCTCGCTCGATGATCGGGCGCTGAGAATTGCGCGCAGACGTATCGGCACCGTGTTTCAGTCGGCGAATCTCCTTAGTCGTCGTACCGCCGCCGAGAACGTCGCACTGCCGCTCGACTATCTCGGCGTAACCAAAGCACAAACCCGCGCGCGGGTGGCGGAATTACTCGACCGGGTCGGACTCGCCGATAAGGCCGGACACTATCCACACGAATTATCCGGCGGTCAGCGGCAGCGAGTGGGAATCGCCCGGGCGCTGGCGTTACGTCCGTCGGTCCTGCTCAGCGACGAGGCAACCGCCGGCCTCGATCCCGAATCCACCGACACCTACCTCGAATTGCTCCGCGAGGTGCGTGACGAATTAAATCTCGCCGTGGTGTTCATCACCCACGAGATGGACACCATCGTGAAGGTGGCGGATAAGGTCGCCCGGCTCGAGGGCGGCCGGATCGTCGAGTCGGGACCCATCGTCGACCTCCTCCTCGATCCCGGTTCAACCCTCGGCCGAGCCCTGCGACCCGCCGGAACCACTGCCACGGCACCGCCCGGAGCGGCGGAGGTCGAGATCACCTACTCCTCGGCCGCCGTACCCGGCGACTGGCTGAGCATCGTGTCATTGCGCATAGGTTCTCCCATCACCGTGCTCAGCGCCAATGTGCAGGCCGTCGAGGGCATCGCCGTCGGCGGATGGGTAATCTCGGTAGCATCCGAGCACCTACACCAATTGCTCGATGCGGCACAGACTCTCGGCCTCACCGCTCGCCCGATAACCACAGATACAACGAAAGTGGCGGCGTGAGTACGACATTCGATCTCGCGGCCATCACGGTTCCCGCCGGTCAGATTCCCGGACTGCTCATTCCGGCATTTCGCGACACCATCATCATGGTGTCGGTCGTCATGGTGATTGTGGTCTCCGTCGGCGTCCCACTGGGATCGGTCATCCACAATCTCGCCCCCGGTGGGCTTTTCGAGAATCGACGGTTACACCTCCCGTTATCGTGGGTCATCAGCATCGGCCGTTCGCTACCCTTTCTGGTACTGATGGCCGCGATCATCCCGTTCACCCGCTTCATCACCGGCACGAATATCGGCATTCCGGCGGCCGTCGTTCCGATGTCGATCGCCGGTATCGCATTTTTCACCCGTATCGTGGAGAATTCCCTACGCGCTGTGCCCAGCAATGTCATCGCCGCGGCTAAGGCGTCGGGCGGGTCCAACCTGCAGATCATCACGAGCGCACAACTGTCGGAGGCATTACCCAACATCGTCGGCGGATTAACGATCAACACCATCGCGATGATCGAGTATTCGGCCATCGCCGGCACCATCGGCGCAGGCGGCCTCGGCTACATAGCGGTCACCTACGGATATCAGCGTTTTGATCATCACGTCATGATCGCGACCATCATCACGCTGGTGATCACCGTCGCCATCATCCAACTCCTCGGCGATGCTCTCGTTCGTCAACTATCCCCAGAACTAGCCTCGCGCAAATTCATTCGCTCCTGATCCCACGCCTACACACCCTGCTCCGCGTCGACCACCGCGCGGCGGGGCGAAAGGACCTACTCTCATGACCAACACACCAACAACCAACCCGGGCACCGCGACCGACGACCCGACACATGGATTCACCACTAGGAAACGACCTAAATGGCCATGGATCGCGCTCGTCGTCGTTGTTGTCGCCGCCGTTGTCGCCTATATCGTGATCAGTCGCACCGACAACACAACATCGGCCAATGACACCGCTGGCGCGACCCTTAAAGTCGCATATCTGGACTCCAACCCCGCCGAGCAGAAGATCGTCGAGTACGTCGGCTCCACCATCGCCAAGGACTATGGCATCAAGGTCACCGGCGTCGGCCTCGGCGACAGCACCCAGATCAACCGGGCCGTCAGCGACGGAACCTATGCGGGCACCATCTTCCAGCACCGTCATTGGCTCCGGCAAGTACTCGACGCCAATCCCGACTTCCACGAGCAGGCCGGTACCGGGCCGGTATTCCACTGGGTGTTCGGGATCTGGTCAGATAAATACAAGCGGCCACAGGATCTTCCGCAGAATGCCACCGTCTCGTTGCTTGCCGATCCGGCCAATGAATCTCAAGGCATCTGGTACCTCGCGCAGGCCGGTTTGATCACGTTGCGTCCAGGTGCCGATATCACCGCACTCACCCAGAACGATATCGCCACCAATCCGCGCAATCTCTCGTTCCGGCTTCTCGACTTCGGCGCACAACCACGCGCGTTAGCCGATCTCGATGCGATCGCCGGCTACGCGGAGAGTTTCCTCGCGGCCGGAGTGGACGAGCACAAACTCATCTTTGCGCCCAAGTCGCCCGACGAATTCGCCTCGGTGCTCACCGTCGGCAGTAACTTCATCAACACCCCCAACATCAAGAATCTGATCAAGGCCTTCAACGATCCACGGCTGCAGCAGTTCATCGCCACCGACCCCGAGGTCAAGAAGCTGGCACTGCCGGCACGGAACGGTTAATCATGACTGAGCGCGAACTACATTTGGGCGTCAATGTGCTCAGCGACGGAATGCATCCGGCCGCATGGCAATTCCCATCAAGCGATCCACACTGGTTCACCGATACCGACTATTGGATACACCTGGCGAAGACCGCCGAACGCGGAACGCTCGACGCATTGTTCCTTGCCGATAGCCCTTCGCTGTTCCATAAACCCGATACCCAGCTCACCGCACCGCCGCTCGCTCTCGACCCGTTGATCCTGCTGTCCGGTTTGGCTACCGCGACAACGCATCTCGGTCTCATAGGCACCGTATCCACCTCTTTTGAGGAGCCCTACAACGTCGCGCGTCGCTTCGCCACGCTCGATCATCTCAGTCGTGGACGTGTCGCCTGGAATGTGGTGACCTCCAGTGATCCCTACGCCTGGAACAACTTCGGTGGCACCGGGTCACGCCCGCAGCCGCCGCGCGGCGAACGTTATCGGCGGGCGGCGGAGTTCATCGAAGTTGTGACCGCACTGTGGGATTCCTGGGATGACGACGCGGTGATCGCCGACAAAGCATCGGGAGCGTTCAGCAAAAAGGGAGCGATCCGTACGATCGATCACCGCGGCGAGTACTTCAGTGTCGACGGTCCGCTGACCCTTCCCCGCTCACCCCAGGGACATCCGGTGCTGTTCCAGGCCGGTGGTTCCCCGGCCGGACTCGACCTCGCCGCCCGATTCGCCGATGGCGTATTCGCCGCACAGGCATCGCTCATTGATGCCCAACGCAATGCCGACGAACTACGGGCGTTGACCGTTCGCCACGGGCGACCCCGAGATGCCGTCCGCATCATGCCGGGACTGTCATTCGTGCTGGGCAGCACCGAAGCCGAGGCCCGCCAACGCAACGACGAGCTCAACGAGCTTTCCGGGGAAGGTCGACTTGCCCACCTCGCCGGCCAGCTGGGGGTCGACGTCTCTGAATTGCACTGGGATCGGCCGCTACCCCAGTGGCTCCTCGACGGCGCCGAGAGCACCGCGGGGTCGCAGGGTGCGCGCGACATCGTCGTGAATATCGCGCGCCGCGATCATCTGACGGTGCGGCAAATCCTCGATCGCGTCATCACCTGGCATCGACTGGTTGTCGGCTCCCCCGAACAGCTCGCCGATGCGATCGAGGAATGGTATCGGGCCGGAGTCGTCGACGGCTTCAATTTGATGCCCGACGTATTCCCGTCCGGTCTGGAGTTATTCGTCGACCATGTCGTCCCGATCTTGCGCGATCGCGGAATCTTCCGGCGGGAGTACACGAGTTCCACGTTACGTGGTCATCTCGGTCTAGAACGCGTCCCCGATCGCTCACTCACGACGGATTCGTCGGGGACGCACAGATTGACATCCTGACTGAGGTAGCGGCCCGGCATCGATCAACTGGGCGAGCTGGCGGCGAGCGCATAGGGTTGGCCGGGTGAGTCTCGATCCCTATGCCAAGCGGCACGTCGGACATTCGCATACGTTGTCGGAGATCCCCGCGCATCTGTCGCCGATCGCGAAACGTGTCGTCCTGGCGACCCTTGCACTGGCCGCGATCGCGGTTGCGGCCGGTGTGGTCGTGCTCTGGCCGTCGGCTGCCAGCCATCCCATCCCCACCCAGTTCCGTTCCGCCGAGGGCGGGGTGATTCACACGGTGAAGGGGGAGGTGGTCTCGCAGTCGCGCGGGCCATGCCTCAATCAGTTGGTCGGAACGTCGCAGGATTCGACGGATTTCGGGGTGAACGCGCAGCTGCACGGACCATGCATCGACAGCGTGGTGCACATCGATTCGGGTAACGACTCGGGAAAGTACACGCTCCTGGAGGTACCGACCAACCGGGCACAATCGGGTTCCGGCCCCGATTCGGTGGCCCCGGCAGCTGGCACGCTCGATAACCCACAGGCCGGCCAACCCGATCTGGACGTCGGTGACCACATCCGGATGAGCACGATCCCCGGCCCCGATGGCGACCCGCGGTACACGTTCTTCGACTTCCAGCGGATCACCCCAACACTCATCTGGGCGGTGTTGTTCGTCGCCGCTGTGGTGTTGGTCGCCGCATGGCGGGGCCTGCGATCGATCATCGGACTCGTCTTCGCATTCGTGGTCCTCGGGGCGTTCACCCTACCGGCCATCCTCAACGGCGAATCGCCTGTCGCGGTTGCCGTAGTGTCGTCCGCCGCAATTCTCTTCGTCGTGCTCTACCTCGCACACGGAGTGAATCTCCGCACCAGCAGCGCCCTGTTGGGCACGCTCACCTCGCTGGTGTTGGCCGGGGTGCTCAGCTGGCTGGCCATCCACACCATGCACCTCACCGGTCTTTCCGGTGATCAGACGATCAATCTGCAGGTGTACTCCGGCAGCATCTCGATCAGCGGATTGTTGTTGGCAGGTTTCCTCATCGGTACGCTCGGAGTGCTCAACGACGTGACCGTCACCCAGGCGTCCGCGGCCTTCGAACTGGCCGCGGCCGGCGAGCCTACCCGGCTGGCCACCTTCCGCGCGGCGATGCGGGTGGGTCGCGATCACATCGCGAGCACCGTCTACACGCTGGTGTTCGCCTATGCGGGCAGCGCGCTGCCCCTTCTCCTGCTGTTCTCCGTCGCGCAGCAACCGTTCGGTTCACTGATCACCACCGACGCCGTGGCCGTTGAACTCGCCCGGTCATTCGTCGGCGGGATTTCGATCGCCCTATCGGTACCGCTGACCACCCTCATCGCCGCCGCGCTCACCCGGCCCGCCGATGCCACGAATCAGCCTGACCGCCACTCCGGACGACATTCGCTTCCCGACCACGATCGCTGATCGGGGTTGAGCAGCGGCCCAGCGGCAACAACGCGAGATTGCGTGCGAGCCAACGGCCCACTTTGGTGAGCATCTCGGTGCCGTCCTCGAAGCTCCCGCTGCGCGGACGCGCGGCCATCGACACCGCGACCCGCCCGCCACCGGTGGTGATGATGCCCAGCTGACGCACCAGATAGGCCGATGATGCGTCGGTGGCCGGACCCCATCCGCCCTTGACCGCAGTATGTGCGTCGCGATGACCGGCGAGCTCAGCAATACCCCACTGCTGATTCGGTCCCACGGCGCTCATCAGCCGAATAATCTTGGCACTGTTGGGCATACAGGGTAGATGCGCACCAAAGATCGCCTGATCGGCGAGCGCCCACGCGGTAGCTCCGGGATACGACGCCGGAGTATCGGCCTCCGAGGACACCCGGGTATGTATGTCATGCCCTTCACGCAGCACCGCCGTTACCGCAGTGACCGAGGAGCGACCACCGCCGAGCGAACCCCACAGGTCACTAGCGGCATCGTTATCCGAGAAGGTGATGGCCTTGTCCTCATCCTGGGCCACCGCGGTTCCGTTGCGCCGCTGCGCCGCGAGCGCGACGGGCACTTTCATCGTCGACCACGCCCGGCCGGTACGCAGCGAGCCGAACACCAGTGGCACATCAGTACCAATCGGCACCAATGCGACACCGACCCGGCCGGGAATGGTTGTCCGCAGCGATTTCTCGAAGGCCGCATAACTGGTGGCCAGCCGCGAGGCCGGAGTTGCCGGCGGCCGCAGCCACGTCGCGAACGGCTCGGGCAGCACCAACGTGGCTGGCGCACCGTCTGCGAGACCCGCACCAGACACCGCCAGTGCCGTCGCGACCGTAAGAACCGTGATACCACGCCACAACCACGCCATAACTGCCCCTTTAGTCACTTGCGTAACAGAGTCTAACGGCGTGATATTGCACGACGCGAGCGCAGCGGCGTCACAAATCAGTCACGTGCAGCCGTATCTCTCGTCCGGGTATGCGCAGTTGACGTCACGCTCTAAGTGACGCCATGTCAGATGGCACCACGTCAGATAACACCGTGGATCGGCGGAGCCTCCCCACGCAGTACCCAGCGGCCGATATGTTGGTATTTCCAGCGCACCGGATCGTGCAGCGTATGAGTTCGGGCGTTACGCCAGAATCGATCCAGATCCAAGTCGATACCGGCGCTACGCGTCCCCGCTACCTCGAACAATGCCGACGCTACCGCGGTTGAGACTCGATCCGACACCGCCTTGGCAACCGCCACCGCGATCGAGGCCTCCTCCACCGCCGCCACCCGATCCGAATCCGTGTGCTCGGGGTCGGCACCATCTGCGTCTGAACTCGCTGCATCTGAATCGGCTGCACCCACATCCCGGACGGCCCGATCCACAGCACTCCCCGCCGCCGCAAGGGTGGCCTCCGCCGTGGCGACATCGACGCCGAGTTCCCCGAACCGCTGCACCGTCAGTACATCTTCATCCGCCCGCGCCACGCCGGCCTCGAACCACGGCCGAGATCGGGTGCGCACGAAGTCTGCGGCGGCATCGAGTGCACCACGGGCGATTCCGGTGTCGATGGCCACGTGCAGCAGTTGAGCATACGCACCGTATCCGGTGGGCCGTCCCACCGCAGGCGCACGCGCCACGAGGTCCGCGGGATGAACCACGACCTGCGTGAACCGCACCGTCCCCGACCCGGTGGTGCGCTGCCCTAGTCCGTTCCAGTCGTCGATGATCTGCACTCCATCGGCGCCGGCGGGCACGAACGCGATGTACTCACCCGGCTCGAATCCGGCGGCGGCAACATCGAGGCGGGCCAGCACGGCGAGGGTGTGCGCGAACAGCGAACCCGTGGCGTAGAACTTCTCGCCGTCGAGCAAGAACCGAGATCCCGACGGCGACAACGTGGTAGCGATATCCTTGATCGTCGCCCCACCGCGTTCGGACTGGGCGTTGGCCAGACGCCCCCCGCGCACGACGTCGCCGAATACCCGGGCAGCCAGATCCTCGGGGGCGGCCAGCCGCACCAGGTTCAGATACACGAAGTGACTGTGCGGGATCTGGGCGATATTGGGGTCCGCGGCGGCCAGAATACGGATCACATCTGCCACCGCGCTCGGCGCGAGATCGGGGCCGCCATATTGACGCGGCACCGAAATCGCGAGCAGCCCCCTGCTGGAGAGTTCATCGATCTCCGCGTAGGGCAGCCGCCGATCGCGGTCGCGATCGACGGCGCCAGCGGCGAAATGCTCGGCGGCCGCCACCGCAGCGGCTCGCGCCTGCGCGGCCGTGGTCGGCACGGAAATGGATTGGTCGAGTCGGTTAGTACCGCTACGTGTCACGGTCATCAGTTATACCGTTGCACGGGCGTCGGCCGCCTCGAACTCCCGAACCAGCGGTAACACGTGTTTACCGAAGTATTCGATCTCCTCCTGGAAGTGCAAGAAGCCACCGAGGATGAGGTCGACGCCGAGCCGCTTGTAGGCCACAATGCGCTGCGCGACCTGTTCGGGCGTGCCGATCAGCTGGCTGCGGAAGCCGTCGTTGTACTGCACCAGATCCTCGAAGGAGGAATCCGCCCACATACCGCGCTTATCTGCGGTGGCACTGCCGGCCTGCGCCACCGCATCCCGGAAACCCTCTACCGCAGGACGGTTGGCCTTCTCGATGATTTCACGCAGCGTATCGCGGGCTTCGGCCTCGGTATCGCGGACGATGAAGAATCCGTTGAGCCCGAATTTCACCTCGCGCTCATGCGCGCGCGCCACATTACGTAGATCGTCCAGTTGTTCGGTGACACCGTCGAAATCCTTGCCGTTGGAGAAATACCAGTCGGCGTAGCGGCCGCCATTGTTGCGGGCCGCCGTCGAGTTACCACCTTGGAAGAGTTCAGGATTAGGGCGTTGTGGGGTGTTAAGCGGCTTCGGCTTGAGGGTGAAATCATGGATGCGATAAAAATCACCGCGGTAATCGACGTTATCCTCGGTCCAGATCTTGCGGATCACCTCCAAGAACTCCGCACTTCGGCGGTAGCGCTCGTCGTGTTCGAGCCACGGCTCACCGAGGTGGGTGAATTCGTCTTTGAACCATCCGCTCACCACATTGATGGCGAAGCGCCCATTGGAAAGATGGTCGGCGGTGGCACCGAGTTTTGCGAGCACCGCCGGATGCCAGAGACCGGGATGCACCGCGGCGATGACCTTGAGACGTTCCGTCGCCAGTAGCAGCGCCAGACTGAAACTGGTTGACTCGTGCTGGAATTCAGCCCCGTAGCTCGCCTCGTAACGCACCTGGGAAAGCGCGTATTCGAATCCGTTATTCTCCGCGGTGCGGGCCAGGCGTGCGTTGTACTCATAATCCCAGCCGGTTCGTTGTTCGATGGTGCTGGTGACCAACCCGCCGGATACATTGGGCACCCAGTAGGCGAATTTAATCTGATCGGCAATGCGCTCGGTAGACATGAGGCTCCTGACGATGGGCGTGATCTGACGAAGGGCGTGGTCTGGCGAAGGGCGTGGCCGCGCGCGCGGCAACTGCCACGCACAGTCGACACACAGTGTCGCCTGCTCCAGCCGGCGTCGCAGCCGTTGAAATCCTGCTGGCTTCAATCGAGCACTGACTCCGCAGGCGGCTTAAGTCACCTGCCGCTCAGCGCTCCTCCGACGGTCGCCACTGGCTCATTCCGAGGAATACCACCACAAGTTGACGCTCGGCCCGTTCAACGATGTCGAATTCCGCGCTGCGACCACGGTAATCGCCATCGAGAATATCGGCCACCGCGGTGAACACGATGGTAGCGATCAGTTCGGCCGCAAGTTCGAGTTCCTCGCCTGACCAGCGCACCAGATCGGGCAGTCTGGAGAGGTCGATGGCCAGTTCCTTAGAGATCAGCCGCAGTTCGGTATCGATCGCACGACGCACCTCGGCGATGCCGCCATGCTGCTCGCGAATCAAGAAACGAAAGGCAGGTTCGTTGGCGTGCACATGAAGCAGCAGAATCGCCAGCGAATCCTTAGTCGTGGGCACCGCATGTCGGGCGACGAGATCGCGTCGGCCCTCGCGCAGCGCACCCCGCAACACCCGCATCGAATCCTCGACCAGGGTGACACCGAGATCCTCCATCGATGCGAAGTGGCGATAGAAGGCGGTGGGCACGATTCCGGCTCCGCGGGCCACTTCACGCAGACTGATGCTCGCGAAACTGCGCTCGACGACCAGCTCAAGCGTCGCATCCAACAACGCCTGCCGGGTACGGTTCTTACGGTCGGCGCGACTCTCACCGTCGACGCCACCGCGCGCAGACCGCGCGACCGGTGACGAACTAGGGCGACGGCTTCGAGTCACGCACCGAGTCTACGGTCCGCCGCACCGCCACACCGACCAACCCCCGGTCGCATGTGATGGCGATCACTCCGGATTATTCTTGACTGAACTTTCGGTACATGTGGCACTATTTTAGGTGTACAGTCGTTCACTGTATACACCCGACCCCACGGAGCCAGCCCATGAGCATCCGCCTTTCCGGTGTCGTCGGTTCAATCGTTGAGGCAGGACTCTCGCCACATCCGGTCGACCGCTACCTCGAACTCATCGATCCTATGCTCACCTGGCGCGAACCGCGCGCCCAAGTGATCACCGTCGATCGGCCGACCGACCGCACCGTACGCCTCCTCCTCCGCCCCAACCGCCATTGGAAGGGGCATCAAGCGGGACAATACATACAGCTCAAAGTCATTATCGACGGAGTGAAGCACACCCGCTGCTTCTCCCCGGCCAACGCGGAAACATCCGGCGATATCGAGCTCACGATCACCGCGCACGACAACGGATTCGTCTCACGCCACCTTCGCGAGCACGCATGCGCCGGTGATGTATACGGCCTTTCGCACGCGGCCGGCGACTTCCTCCTGCCCGCCGACATACGCTCGCCGGTAGTGCTCATCAGCGGCGGAAGCGGCGTCACTCCAACGCTGTCAATTCTGCGCACACTTGTATCTCAATGCTATGCGAAACCAATCACAGTCGTGCACTATGCGCGCACCCATGCCGACAACCCCTATCGCGCCGAGCTGACCGCGTTGGCCGCCATGCACGGCAATCTCGACCTGCACCTTCACGAGACTCGTCCCGCGGCATCGGGAGAGGGAACCGGCACGACCGTACGAAACGGCGCCCGCATCCACTTCCGTCCCGGCCACTTCCGTCCCGAACATCTCGACACGATTGCCAACCTGGACACCGCAGACATCTTCGTCTGCGGTCCCGCCACACTGATGGATGCGGTGACCGGCCATGTCGAGACCGCATATCCCGCAGCACGCCTGCACAGCGAATCGTTTCGCCCACCGGCACCGGCACCCATCGACCCGAACCAGCCGGTATCGGGCGACCTCACATTCACCCGATCGGGTGCCGTCGCGACCAACGACGGCCGCACCATCCTTGTACAGGCCGAAGCCGCCGGACTGAATCCGGCATCCGGATGCCGGATGGGAATCTGCTTCTCCTGCACGGCCATCAAGAAATCCGGCAGCACCCGCAACGTGCTGACCGGCGACACCGACACAGAAGCCGACAAGCAGATCCAACTGTGTATCAATGCCCCTGTCGGCGACGTGGAAATTGAGGTATGACCATGACCATTACCGAACTGACCGCCCAGCAGGCGACTGCCGCACTGCCCGCACGGCGCCGCACATCAGAACCGAACACGATCACCCTGAGCTATCAACAGGTCGAGGCACTCGGCCGCGACCTCGACGACCTGCGGGCCCGCGTCGTCGCCGACCTCGGCACCCGCGACCGTGCGTACCTCTATTCGATCATCCGGATTCAGCGCGGCCTCGAAGTGAGTGGACGCGCATTGCTCTTCGTGGGCTGGTTCCCGCCGGCATGGCTGGCCGGCGTGGGCGCACTGAGCGCGTCAAAAATCCTCGACAACATGGAAATCGGCCACAATGTAATGCACGGCCAGTACGACTGGATGCGCGAGGACACCTACAACTCGCGTGAATTCGAGTGGGACACAGTATGTCCTGCCGATCAGTGGCGTCATAGTCACAACTATCTGCATCACACCTTCACCAATATCATCGGTGAGGACCGCGACATCGGTTACGGCATCTTAAGGATGGCCCGGGATCAACCCTGGAATCCCTACTATCTCGGCAATCTCGCCTACGCGAGCACACTGATGCTGCTCTTCGAATGGGGAGTGATGCTGCACGATCTCGAAGCCGAGAATATCGTCGCCGGTAAACGCAAGTGGAGCGATATCAAGGGCCTGGTGAAAGGCATGTGGCACAAGGCCAGCCGACAGGTGCTCAAGGATTACATCGTCTTCCCGGCATTGTCGGGCCCCGGCTTTCTCCCCACCTTTTTCGGTAACGCCACCGCCAACCTGGTGCGCAACCTGTGGGCCTACTCGATCATCTTCTGTGGCCACTTTCCCACCGGTGCACAGACATTCACTGCCGAAGAGTGCCGGAATGAGACGAGGGGCCAGTGGTATCTGCGGCAAATGCTCGGGTCGGCGAATATCACCGGTAGCACGTTCTTCCACATCATGAGCGGTAATCTCTCGCACCAGATCGAGCATCATCTGTTCCCCGACATCCCAGCCAGCCGCTACCCCGAGATGGCCATCGAGGTCCGCGAGATCTGTGAACGCTACGGCCTGCCGTACAACAGCGGGCCGCTGCACACCCAGTTGCTCTCGACCTGGACGAAAATCGCCAAACTCTCGCTGCCGAATTCGATGACCCGCGACGACGACGATCTGACCGTTATCGTCGAACGGGACAAACCCGTCGGGGT
>JASGFW010000085.1:0-18164 GCA_047605305.1 Gordonia sp. (in: high G+C Gram-positive bacteria) | reverse complement strand
CAGGTGGCCATCACCACCGCAAGCGGTCCGGCTGTGTGCGATCCGTGGATGCTCACTAACGGTGACGCCAGCGCTGCTAGACCGAACTGCAGTGCGCCGAGAATTGCGGACGCGGCCCCCGATGCGGACCGCGCCGCATCCATCGCGAGCCCGGTCACGGTACCGAAGATGAGACCGAAACTCGATACGCAGACGAATAGCGGCAGCGCGAGCCAGATGGCTGGGACGCCGGTGGCAACCAAGATGCAGAACACCGCGACCGCGCTGCCCATCGCAGCGAGCCCGCAGGCAACGATCGTGCGTAATGGCCACTTTGCCGCAAACCGTGCTGCCAGACTGCCGACGAACATCAGCCCGAAAGCGTTGATGCCGAACATAAGTCCATACACACTCGAACTGATGCCCATCATGACCTGATATACGAACGGTGAGGCCGATATATAGGAGATCATCACCGCGAATGCGAAAGCGAATGTGATGCTGTACCACAAGAATTGGGGAGTCCGGAGTGGGGAGCGGACCGATGCGGAGTGCGCATTCGCCCGCGAATGCCGACGCTCAGGTGGCAGCGTCTCGTGGACCACGGTGATGATCGATACCAGCATCAGTACCGAGATAGCCAGGACGACGCCGAGTATGCCCCGCCAGCCGATCGGATCGACGAGCACTCCGCCAAGCAGTGGTGCGATCACGGGTGCCACGCCGCCGACGATCATCAATAAACTGAACGTGCGAGCCGCCTGGCGTGCATCGGCTAAGTCGGAGATAACCGCGCGACCGATAACCATACCGGCGGCTCCGCCGAATCCCTGGAAGAATCGGGCCGCCACCAAGATGGCGGTCGATGGCGCGATTACCGCCACCACGCCAGCGGCCACACAGAGTGTGGCGCCGATGATTAGCGGACCGCGCCGCCCGAATCGGTCGGATAAGTTACCGAACACCAACTGGCCCAGTGTGAGTCCGATGAGAAAGGAAGTCAGCGTCAGCTGGACCGACGTCGCCGAGGTATGCAGATCGCCGGCTATTTGTGGGAACGCCGGCAGGTAGAGGTCGGTCGCGAATGGTGCCACCGCAGACAACAGTGCAAGGGTCAGCAGCAAAATGGTGGTGACACCCGACTTCTTGTTGTCTTCGTCGGCTGCTCGGTCGATAGATGTGGACCCGGAGGTATTGGACGCAGACATATGATTATGGAAACATAATTATATGTCCAGTGTCGAACGAGAGTATGTAGAACTGGCGGACCTTATCGTCCGGATCGCCCGTGAGCTTGATCCGCGTGAATACTCTGGTCGTGGCGTTGAACCGCTGTGTGGCACCGATGCAACGGTACTGCGCTGGATTCATCGGAATCCGGGAACTACGCCGAGCGATACGGCCGAGGCGACGAGGCTTCGTCGGCCGAATCTCAGTGCGGCACTGCGGAGTTTGGAAGATAAAGGGTTGGTAGAACGTCGCTCCGATCCCGCCGATGCCCGCTGCGTACGGTTACGGATCACGCCCCGGGCGCAAAGCATCATCGCACTGCTGCACAGCAACTGGTCCGCGCGTATCGCGGGAGCGCTGGGCGCTCGCGATGGCGATGTAGGTGACGCGGTTCGGGTGCTGGAACGACTCGTCTCGGGACTGGCGGGCGACGGATCGATGGCGAAGCCGCCGACTATCACCGCGGTGTGAGAGTGCCGTCGGCGCAATAATCGTCGTGAACCGACGCTGTCGTTGCGGCTATAGCGCGGTTGAGGGCGGACCCGGACGGCGGGCGGCGTCGATCAGAGGTATTGCCCGCACACCGGCCACGCGCCAGCGCCCTGGCTTGCCAGGACATTTTCAGCGACCCGGATCTGCTCCTCGCGGGAGGCGTTCGACGCGCTGCCGCTGCCGCCGTTGGCCTCCCAGGTGCTTTGTGTGAACTGTAGGCCGCCGTAGTACCCGTTGCCGGTGTTGATGGCCCAGTTGCCGCCGCTTTCGCACTGTGCCACGGCATCCCAGTTGTGGCCGTCAGCCGCGGCAGTCGCGGTGGTGATGCCGAAAGGGGTCAGGGCAAGTGCGCCGATCAGGCCGGCGCGGATCGCGGTCTTCTTTATCCGCATGGTCATCGTTCCTCCTTCGGCCACCTCATGGACAGGCGGCGTGATCTCGGACCTTTGGCGACGGTACGGATTGATCACGAAAAGGTCACATCGTGTTCGGTATCTGCAAACGGAAGATTACGTTGAAGTAACACGGGGTGAATTCGGGTGAAATGCCTGCATATCGCGGCGTGTCGCAATCGATGGGTGACCCGGCAACACCCGCCATGGGTGTGACGGAGAACATACTGAAAATGTGTGCCAGGCCACAAGGAAAGTGCCGTGTCGTACCGCCACCGGCCGCGACCTGCGATGACTCCGGTCGTGGAGTGGGGTTTTTTCTCGCCGGGGCTGCAACCGTGTTCACGGCGTGCGGTCACGACAACACTGTGCTGCGTCAGTGACTTCTCCGGCCGCAGCGGCCGGGACAGACCGAAGGGACCGGGCCGTGGCCGCGACGACAACACACATCTATTCCGACGCCGAACTCAACGAGATCTTCGCCCCCGTCTTCGCTCGCATCGCCGCCGGGGCGATCGAGCGGGAAGCCGACCGCAAATTGGCCTTCGATGAGGTCGCCTGGCTCAAAGAGCTCCGCTTCGGTGCGCTGCGGGTGCCGGTGGAGTTCGGTGGCTACGGCGCATCGGTCCGCCAGCTTTTTGGCCTGCTCGTCGATCTCGCGGCAGCTGAATCCAACCTCCCGCAGGCGTTGCGGGTGCACTGGGCTTTTGTCGAGGATCAGCGGCTGGCCGCCGATGCCGCGATCCGGGAACGCTGGCTGCGGGCGGTTGCCGAGGGGACGCTTGTCGGCAACGCGATCACCGAACCCGGCGTCGGTGCATCGGATCGCTATCGCACCACCGTCACCGCCGACGGTAATGACTGGATCGTGACCGGTACCAAGTACTACAGCACCGGCAGTCTTTATGCCGACCACATCCTTGTCGCGGGAGATAAGGACGGCGAGCGAGTGTCGGTACTCGTCGACGCGAATGCCCCCGGCGTTACCCAGCACGACGACTGGGACGGCTTCGGTCAGCGTCTCACTGCCAGTGGCACAACCGAATTCAACGATGTCCGAGTCTCGGGTGATCGGCTACTCGGCGAGGGTTACGGGGTGGCGGGACGTACCTATGCGACCTCCTATCTCCAGCTGGTACAACTGGCGGTGTTGGCCGGCATCGCTCAGCGGGCGCTCGACGACACCGTTGCGTGGGTGCGTGAGCGCACCCGTACCTTCACCCACGCCACCGCTGACCTGCCACGTGAGGATCCGTTGGTGCAGCAGGTCATCGGACGGTTGTCGGCGGCCGCCTACACCGCGCGCACCCTCGTTCTCGACGTGGCCTCGACCCTCGACGAGGTGCTCGACGGGGGAGCCACAGACGAGCGGCTGCTCGACCGTGCCGAATTCGATGTCGCGCGGGCGCAGCAGACGGTTATCTCCGTCGTGCTGGACGCGACAACCCAGCTCTTCGAGGTCGGCGGCGCGTCCATCACCAGGGAAGGCCCGCGGCTCGACCGTCACTGGCGCAACGCGCGCACCATCTCCGCGCACAATCCGCTCATTTTCAAGTTGCGGGCGATCGGCGACCGCGAACTCAACGGTGCCGACCTGCCCTATGCGTGGAACGCGGGGGACCGCCGGGTCAATTAGGACGCAATCCCAATGCGCTGAGAGTGTCTGATAACGCATCGGGAAAGTCGGCAGTGATGCGGCTCAGTGGCCGCCGGGTGCGACCGGGTTCCGGGGTGTCGAGCGGACCGGGATTCAGTCGAATCATTCCCGAGTGTGGAGGTCTTGCCAGCCTACGTCGATCCGTTCGGGCACTGACTCGGCGATCTGCGGGCCGAGGACGCCGGACAGTACCGATGCTACTTCTGTGCGGACTGTCTCGGCATCGGCGAGCAAGTCGTCGTGATATCTGGCGATGAGCCCGATCCGAATCCGGGTCAGTTCGTGATGGGTGCCGTCGAGAGCGACCAGCACCACCAGGCGGTCCAGTCGTTCGCGGATGCGAGTGGCCAGGAGTTGTTTGAGAACCCGGTCACTGACCATGATCCGGTCGTCGTCGGTGGCCAATGCGCGGGCGGGGCGTCGTAGCCGGGCAAGGTTGGCGGTGATGGACGAGATCAGCCGGTTCACATCGCTGCCGGGTTCGCGAAGCTGGCGGCTGGCCTCGCTCAGCCACGTATCAGTGCGATCGAATTCGGTATCGGTGTAGTCGAATTCGGTGTCGGTCATGATGATCCTCCGCCCGATTCCGCGGGCCGCCATGGGGACAGCCTGGTGGCAAGATATTTTCGGCTGCGCTGCAGATGTCCGCGGACCGACCCGACGGAAATCTGTAATACCCGCGAGATCTCGGTCAGCGAAAGCCCTTCAGCCTCGCGTAGCCACCATACGGCGCGCGAAATTTCGGGAAGGGTTGCCAGTTCCCGACGCAGCGCGTCGACAAGACTCATCCGCAGCGCCTCGTCGGCGGGCAGCGGCCGCGGATCGGCGAGATCGACGAACCGCTCCGAGTCGATCGGCACATCACGGTGTCTACGCCAATGGTCGACGGTCCTGCGGTGGGCGATACGGAACATCCAGGTACGGAACGAGCTGTGGAACTCGAAATCAGGTAGGCCGCGCCACGCGTCGAGCAACGTGTCCTGGGCGAGATCCTCCGCCGTTTGCGGATCGTCGACCATCCGCCGCAGATACCGCAACAGCGAGGGGGATACCGCCCGTACGAGTACTGCGAACGCCTCGGAGTCACCCGCGGCGGCAGCCGCAGCGAGTTGATCATCGGTGTGGCCGGAGTCACGCAAGCCGGCGCGTGCAGATATCGCATCCACTACGACTGACCATATACGGGCAGGGTGTGCGATTGCCGGCTAACGGTTTCGTCCCATCGGCCCTCGCGCCGCTGATCTCAGCTGCCTCTGCGGTGGTCATCGGCTCATCGGTACCCACAGTCACGACGCCCGATCCGGGCGCACAACGATGTGAGGAGCGTCATGTCAGAGACCGCACCATCCGTCACAGCCACCGAAACCACGTCTAACCCGCTCGCCCTGGCCGACGCGAGTAAAAAAGCTCCGGTCGCGGTTGTGCCTGCGGCGCAACGGGGTAAGACCTCGATAGCCGAACAGGTTGTCGCCAAGATCGCGGGTATCGCCACCCGCGAGATCGGCGGTGTCTACGACGTCGGCGGGGCGACCGAGCGCATAGTCGGCAAGGTTCGCGACGTCCTTCCCGGCACCACCACGAGTACCACCCAGGGCATCAACGTCGAAGTAGGCGAGCGGCAGGCCGCCGTTGATGTTTCGCTCGTCGCCGAATACGGAGTCGCGATCCACCAGCTTGCCGCGGCCGTCCGGCGCAACGTTGTCACCGCCATCGAGCAGATGACAGGGCTTGAGGTGACCGAAGTCAACGTCACCGTGCACGATATCCACTTCGGTGAGGAGAACGACGCCCCCGACACTGCGCGGGTGCAGTGATGACCGGACCTTTCGTTGACCGCTCACTCGCCAGGCAGGTCGAGGCCGCGGTCATCGCGGTCCCGGGGGTATCCGGCGTGTACGGCGGTGTCTTCGGCGAGATCGCCACCTACCTGCCGGGCGGGCGGGTCGCGGGCATCGAACTCTCCGACACTGGGGTCGGGGTACATATCGTTGTCGACCTCGCACACGATTTGCGCGCCGTCGCCGCACGGGTCGCCGATGTGGCGACCGAGATCACCGGTCTGCCCGCCTCGGTGACCATCGAGGACATCACGACTGAGGACATCACGGCCAGCCCGTTCGTCGAGGACGGCGGATCGGGCAATGCCGCCGATGGGCCGACCCAACCGCGTATCGAGGTGAAAGACGATGTCTAACAACGCGATTATCGGGCTGATCGCCGGCCTGCTACTGGCGATCGCGGCCACCACCGGTGGTTTCGGCGGTTTCATTCTGGCCGTCGTACTCGGGGTGTCCGGGCTCGCATTGGGCCTGCAACGGGACGGGAGTATCGACCTCGGCGCGTTGCTGCGGAGCCGTAACCGTGGCTGATCCGGTCACCGTCATCCGCGGCGACCTGACACTCGCCGACCGGGTCGGCGCGAAGATCGCCGAGCGGGCCGCGCTCGACATCGACGGCGTGCGCAAGACGGGTGGCGCAGGCGGGTCGGTGATCACCGCGCTCAATCCGTTGCCGGGGGGCTATCCGTCTGCCGCCGTTGACATGTCGCAGCCCGTACCCGTCGTACGTCTCAAGATCGCGGTGGGCTGGCCGTGCGCGGTGGCCCAGGTGTGCGCCACCACCCGTGACCATGTCGCCGACGAGATGGCGCGACTGACCGGCATACGCCCCGCCCGTGTCGAGGTGAGGGTCGCCGACCTGGTGTCCGGCGCGCATGCCCGGCGGCGGACGATCGGTGCGCGGGTGCCCACGGCGGCGCCCCCCGAGACTCCCGGCGGTGACGTTCCGGTGCCCGCATCCCGGCCGGCGGCGGTAATCCCCGGCGTGGTGATCGGGCTGCTGCTCGCGACGCTGACCCTCGTGGCCGTCCGCGATCTGATCGTGCAATCGGGCTGGTTATCGGGGTCACGCTGGTTGTCGGGTACGGGGTGGTTGCGCGCGGGTGCGGATTGGCTTGCCCGCAGCACCTGGCAGCAGTGGATGTGGGCGGCCGCCCTCGCAATGACCGCCGTCGGCATATTCCTGCTGTGGTCGGCGCTGGCACCGCGCGCCCCCACGCACGTGCGGCTTGCCGGGGACGAGGCGTGCTGGACGCGGCGCGGTGACATCGCCCGGCGTGCCAGTACGGTCGCGCGTGCGGTAGCGGGTGTCGCTGACGCGACCACGGTTGTCGGCCGCCGCCGGGCGAAGGTGACCGTTATGCCCGCCGCTGAGGATATGGACGTCAGCGCGATACACGCCGAAGTGCAGCGGGTCGTCGACGAACTCGACACACCCGTGCGCGTCACGGTCACGAGCGACGTTCGCCCGAATCGAGGTGAGCAGCGATGAATCGCGGACCCGCTGCGCTACACCGCGTTACGGCGGCGATCAGCGCCACCGTATTTCTTGGTATCGGCGTCGGCGCGCTGCTCTGGCAGGGCGATGTAGGGCCGGTGCGGGAGTGGACCGCTCACCTCGACGCGACCTGGCTGTCGCGCACGGCAGCCACCGGCTGGTGGACCGTCGTGCTCGTCGGTATCGCGCTCATCGCCGCGATCTGGAGCTGGTCGCTGCTCTGGACCGCGATCCGTGGGCACAAGGTCGATGACGTCGTCCTGGCCGGCAGCAACCGGGACGGCTCGCTATACCTCCCGCCCAAGCTGCTCGCCAAGGCAGTGGCGGCCGACCTTGCCGACGAGGCGATCGTCAGTGATGTCGCCGGGAAAGCCGTCGGTGATCGCGGCCGGAAAATCATCCGACTCACCGTGACTGCATCGCCAACATATTCCTATGACACGATTGCCGCGATTCTCGCGCCGCGGGTGCGTCAGATTCAGGCGGCCGTCGCCGGTTCCGGCGCACATGTGCAGGCACTCATTCACATAAGCAATCCCGGACACATGAAAAATCCCGGGCGCTGACGGATGCCGGGGCCGTCGGCTCACGCCGGGTGGTGCTGATTTTGCGCCGGATCGGGGCCGGCCGGCAGGGAATTCTTCGGAGTCCGGGTGAGTCGTTTGGGTAGTCGCTCGGCGAGGCCGCTCAGCGGCGCCACGGTCTGGTTAAGCAGTTCGACCGTCGCAGACAATTCATGCACGGTGTCCTGCATGGTCAGCAGATTGGGGGCGAGCTGACCGATGACCTCGGTCAGCTCGGTAATACGATCAAGCGGGCCGCCCGGGGCGATCGCCCGTTCTACGGCACCGTTTTCGCCGACGAGTTGGTCGAGCAGACCGTTCTTGGCGGCGAGCCGGTCGAGAATTCCTCCCGATTCGGTGACCTTCTCCAGCACGCCGTCTGGGGCGGTGAGTTTGTCGACGATGCCGCCCTCTGAGGTGAGCCGTTCCAGGATGCCTTCGTTCTCGGTGAACTGATCGACCACACCCCCCGCGCGGGTCAGCCGATCGAGTGGGCCGTCTTTGGCGGTAAGACGCACGAGGATGCCGCCATCCTCGGTCATCTGGTCCAGAATGCCGCCGGGCGCCGTGAGCTTTTCGAGCAGACCGTCCGGGGCGGTGAGACGGTCGATGACGCCTCCCGGGGTAACTAGTCGTTCCAGTGGTCCGCCAGGGGCGATCACCCTGCCGAGCGGGCGGTCGGGTGCCATCAGCTCGGCGAGATGGCCGATGAGTGCCAGTGGTGCGCGGGTACTGCCGATTTCGTCACCGGATATGCCCAGCACGTGGTTGACCTCGGTCTGAACACTCGATGCCGTGATCCGTGCGATGCTCACCGCGGATTCGGCCGCGGTGAGCGCGACCCCAGTGATGGCGAATCCCAGCCGGAAGGGTAGCTCGATCACCGAACGAGGCTGGAGCTGATCAGGGGACATGGCCGTACCTTAACCCGAAGACGCTGCGCCGCGACCGGATTTCGCCGTCGCCTTCGCGGCCTTTTTGAAATCGCGTACCTTCTGCAATGAGTCGGGATCGACGACGTCAGCCACGGATCGGTAACCCGGTTTGCCGTAGTCGCCCACCACGGTGGTCCAGCCTTCCGGGGTGATCCCGAGTTGCTTGGCCAGCAGCGCGGTGAAGATCTTCGCCTTCTGCTCGCCGAACCCGGGTAGGGCGCGTATCCGGGCGAACAACTGCGCCCCGGTGGCCGCATCGCGCCAGATGGCCGCGGCGTCCCCGTCGTAGTCGTCGACGACGACACGGGCGAGATCCTGTATTCGACCGGCCATCGACCGCCCGTAGCGGTGCACCGCCGGAGGCGCGGCGCATAGATCGGCAAACGTCTGCCGGTCGGCGTCGGCGATCGTCGCCGGCGACAAGGTGCCCAGGCGGTCCCGGATCTTGGCCGGTCCGGCGAATGCCCGCTCCATCGGAAACTGCTGATCCAGCAGCATCCCGGTGAGTAGTGCGAACGCGTCGGTGGATAAGAGCTCGTCGGCGGTGGGTTCCTGGGCAATCTGCAGTTTCGCCATGAGCTCATGATGCCATGCGTGAATACCGCTACCGCTGTGCTCATGCCGGGAGATATGGAGGTCAGATGGGGTGTTGGAAATAAATGGTGACCACGTGATTTCACAGAATACGGTGGAGCCTCATATCATTCCGCACCATGTGGTTTCGTGGTATTCCGGTGATCGATAGCGGCGCACAAATTGTCTGATAAGTCCGAATTATCGTGATGGTGATGTCTGTGGTTTCGATACGAAGCAGATATCGGTCGCGGAATCGATAATCGACCATCTGATTCCGAATACTTCCCAACTCTGGGTATTTGGGCCATATCGACCCCCGTGGAGGGTAGCGTGACGAAAATAAGTCGGTTCATTCCCGAGCGTATGAGACGAGGTCAGTATATGTCGAACCAGCAAGGACGCGCAGGCGACAGAATTGCCGAGCAACACACGGCAAAAGTCATTGGCGTAACGGTGGCAGCCGCGGTCGGTGGATTCTTATTCGGCTTTGACAGTTCGGTGGTCAATGGTGCGGTCGACTCCATCCAACACGCCTACGGGCTCGGTAGTTTATTCACGGGTTTTGCGGTCGCCATCGCATTACTCGGATGTGCGCTGGGTGCCGGATTCGCTGGTCGCCTAGCCGATGTATGGGGCCGCAAGCGCGTGATGCTGCTGGGTTCACTGCTGTTCATCGTGTCTGCGATCGGCACCGCGTACACCCAGACCGTCTGGGATCTGTTGCTGTGGCGTGTCCTCGGCGGCATTGGCATCGGCATCGCATCGGTGATCGCCCCGGCATATATTTCGGAGATAGCCCCGGCGCTCTACCGTGGTGCGCTCACCTCGATGCAGCAGTTGGCCATCACGCTGGGTATTTTTGCCGCCCTGTTATCGGACAAACTCCTGCAGTCGTCCGCTCCGGGCGGGGAACCGCTCAACGATCTGTGGTGGGGATTGGCTGCGTGGCGTTGGATGTTCCTTGTCGGTGTCGCCCCGGCCGTCGTCTATGGAGTTCTCGCACTGCTGATTCCCGAGTCGCCGCGTTATCTGGTCGGGCGTAATCGCGATGCCGAGGCCGCGCGCATCCTGCAGGAGGTGACAGGCGAGGCTAATCCGCTTGACCGGGTCAAAGAAATCAAACTTACCGTGCGGCGGGAATCTACGGCAGGGCTGCGCGATCTGCGGGGCCCGTCATTCGGGCTGCATCCACTGGTCTGGGTGGGCATCTGGCTGGCAGTTCTCCAGCAGTTCGTTGGGATCAACGCGATCTTCTATTATTCGACGACGCTGTGGAAGTCGGTCGGCTTCGATACCTCGCAGGCATTCACGACGTCGGTGATCACCTCGGCGATTAATGTCGCGATGACCTTCGTGGCGATCCTGTTCGTCGATCGTGTCGGTCGTCGGGTCCTGCTGCTGTGGGGTTCGGTGGGCATGTTCATCGGTTTGGTCATTGCGTGCGTCGCCTTTACGCAGGCGGTGACGACCGTGACTAACGGAACGACCGATGTCAGCCTGCCTAACCCGTGGGGGGTATTCGCGTTGATCGGAGCCAATCTCTTCGTGGTTGCCTTTGCCGCCACCTGGGGTCCGGTGATTTGGGTGATGCTCGGCGAGATGTTCCCCAACCGGATTCGCGGGGTGGGCTTGGGCGTATGCACCGCGGCGAACTGGCTGGCCAATTTTGCCATCTCGATGCTGTTCCCGCAGCTGAGCAAGTCGATCGGTCTCGGCTGGATCTACGGGTTCTTCGCGTTCTGCGCGGCGGCCTCGTATGTCTACGTCCGGGCGAATGTGCGTGAGACCAAGGGGATGGAACTTGAGGAGATGGACGCCGTCGCCGACGATTCCCTCTCGCAGCTGGCGGCCACCCGAGTAGCCAAGACGCCGTGAGGGGTTTCGGCCCGTTATCGCAACTGTCGGGCGACGAACCACCGAAAATCTTTGTCGGATAATGCGGTGGCCTGGCTGAAACGGAACACTGGGTACGGGCGTGCAACCACATGTGAATCGGCGAGCCGGGCGTCGTTGATGTATTTGAGCGTTAACGGCACCACCACCGTGGGATCGACGAGACCCTGGCCCATCAGCACCGGTCGGGTGAACCCGCGGATCGGCAGTTGTGATGCGGCGCTGAGAGCGCCACTGAGTTCACGGTTGCTCGACAGTGATTTGGTGAACAGCGATCCGAGACGCAGGCCGCTGACCTGGCGGGTCAGGTCGGCGGCGCATAATTCGGCCGCTCGATTGATCCAGTGGCGTCCGGCCTCGGTGAGGTAATCGACCAGGTCAACCTCGGGTTTGGCCAGGTTGATCGCACTCAGGGTGTAGAGGGCGTCGGCAGTGAGACCTACCGGCAGTACAGGAGTATCTGGCCCGAGCGCAGTCAGCAGATTGGGGAACTGGGCGGGAATCGAGGAGGCTGCCGCGCCGCGGAAATCGAGTGCGGGGCCCTGTAATGAGGTGGCGGTGCGGGCGAGGGTGACCGCTACGGCGGCGCCCCGGCCGCGGCCGACAACCACCCAGGAACGGGCGAGTGAATCGGATATGTGATGGCTGGCACTCACCGCGTCGACGATGTTGCGGGCGGCGGCATCGCTGTCGAAATACAGTGGTGTGCCTGTGGTTCCGAGTCCGGCATAGTCGCTGCTCACCACGGCGTAGCCGGCCGCGAGCCACCGTTTGGCCTCGTCGAGATCTTCGGCGCTCGGATGCACCGACGGTGCGCAATTATCGGCGAGTCCACGAGAACCGTATGCCCACACCACAACTCGGTAACCTCCGCGTGGTTTCGGGGTGAACGGCAGAAGCAATGTTGCGGTGGATAACTGTGCGGTGTCGTCTAAGCCGCGGGTCCAGTAGGTGAACACGTTGGCGCGCGCGGCGCCGGGAATCAGTGCCGAACGCGGTACCTGCCGATTCGCGGAGATGGCTCCTGGTGCACCGGCGGGTGCGGCGTCGGCGTCATTCGGTGCCGTCGCCGCGACCCCGCCAATCGCTGCGACGGCGAGGACCGCGGCGGGCAGCCGGTGTCGGCGGCGGCGCCTGGTGCGGACAATGCTCATTGTGCGGTGACCACGCCGACCGCAGGCAGGAAGTAGCAGGTGTGACCGTTGCTGTTCGACGTGCCGAAGATGGCGGAGAGGACGGTGCCGCTGCCGGTCTTCACCGGAGCGAGGCGGACGCCACCGAGTAGCGGCAGGAGGGTGCGCAGCCTCGGGTCGGCAACGGGTGTGAGGTCGGCGAATCCGCCCTGCAACGTGCTGGTATTGAACCAGGCGACCCGCATCTGTCCGGTGTCGTTGGTGTTGGTGTTACGGCCAGTGGTGCTGGCGTTATTGGGAGTGGTGTTAGTAGGGGCAGGGACGAATGCGTAGGCGGTCTCTCCCTGTTCCACCAGGTTGATCTTTTCGGGCAGTTTTACTCCGGGCAGCAGATTCAGCAGCGGCTGTAGCGGGCGCAGCGCTTGAATCGGTTCCGTTTTCGCGGGCCACGGTCCGGGTGCGGCGCCGGCGCCGGCGGTCACCAGGCCCAGTGGATTATCGGCGGTGGGGGCCGCGCACAGCGGTGCGATCGACGGCGAGAACGGTTCGATGCCAAGAGTTTTGAGAATTGCGAGGACGCCGGCGGCATCGATCGGACTGTCCGTGGCGCCCGATGGCGTGCCTGTGCCGGTGGCCGCCGGTGGTGTGGTCGCGGCGAACGGGGTGGTCAGTACGCGGGTGAGGGTGGCTGCGATGTCATCGGCGGAGAGTTGTCCGATCGACGTCTTCACGGCCTCGGCGGCCTGCTGCACGAGGGTATCGGTTCCGCGTGTCCTCAATATCCGAATGGCTTCGGCGAGTTGCTGGTCGAAGGGAACGGCTCGGAGCCTGGGAGCGACGGGTTGCAGTGTCTGCGGTGTGGCGGGTGTCGCCGGAGCCGCGGCAGCGATATCCGGTGCTGCGAACGTCGTGGCGAAGGCGAGTGCGGCCGCGCACGTGCCGAGACGGATGGCGCGGGAGGCCGACGGGCGGCGGCGCGAGGTGGCGGTCATGATGGCTCCTCGAAGCGTGCTTCACCCTCGGTGTGAACCCGGGGCGTGTGTGACAGATGTTTCTAGAGTTAAACCAGATCACGTTTGAGGTGTTGAGTTCAAGTCGTGAGGCCGAGCTGTGACATCTCTGCGATCGACCGGCGATCCATCACGCTGATGGCTACAGATACTGGCGCGTACAGACCAGTGATGCCCCGGCGCTGGGCCGGGGCATAACTGGGCTGGCGGTGGGCGGATCAGATGATCGCGAGCCCGATCGTCGGAATGATCGTGCAGGAGATGATGTGGCCCTTGGTCTTGGTGGTCACGTCACCATAGAGGGTTGAGATCACCCGACCCTTGCCTGTTGTGGCAATGCCCGTGAATGTGCCGGGGCCGCTTGTGGCGTTGATCAGTCGATTGCGCTTGAGCCGCACAAGGCCGCTGCGACCGTTGTCGATATTGATCCAACTTACTTCGAGGGGGTGTGCGGAATTGTTGATGGCCGGGCCGGTGCCGAGGCTGGTGTAGACGTATCCGGCCTGGCCACGTTTGGGGCCGGGCGCCGGCGCTTTCTGTGGGCCCGCGGTCACCAGTGCGCGGCCGAGCGAGTTGCCGCCGGGCATGCAGCCGAACCCCAGGGTCGGGTAGAGAAATTCCTGGATATGCGGGGCGTTGGGGCCAGTGGGGATCAACGGGTCGCCCGGCGAGGCCGACTTCGACTTCGACTTCGCCGCGTTCTGCTGGTGCAGTAGTTGCTGATGTCCCGGCTCGCCGAGGAAGTCGATGATTGCGCGCCAGGTGTTGGCTACTTGCGGCGGCAGTCCCGGGGTGGCGGCCAACGTCCGCGCTTGGTCCAGCAGTTGTGCGTTGACTTTGCCATCGGGGCCGAGGGTGGTCACCGACCCGATGATCGCGGGGGCGAATGCGCCGAGCGATTCGAGGGTTCGCGCATCGACCTTGGGGGGCGTCGCCGACGGAGCCGCGAATGCGATGGCGGGCGCGGCGAGTGCGGTTGCGACTACGAGAGTTGCCGCGGCGGCCACCGCCCGGGCGTGACGGGTCAGTGCTGAGGGGCGCACGTGTGATGGGTCCTTGTCGGTTAGTTGGTCGAGAGCCGTCGGACATTCTAAGCCCCGAGTGCCGGACGATGTTCAGACAGCGTAGCGTCACGCCGATAAACTCCTGTTGCTGGTGATGCAATTGTTATCAATGTTTCTAGTGTGATGAGGGGTCGAGACCGGGCCGGAGAACTGGTTAGATCGATATCAGTCGTTGTCGCCCCGGTCCGCTGGATGTGCAGCATCGACTTTCGTAGATGTGCCCCGATTCGCAGATATGCGCTGACGGGTATGCCGATCCGAGTGAGGAGTTGGGGTGGCCGAGCGATCCGCAGTGGTGGTCGGTGGTGTGGTGCGGTGGTCGCGGGTGGCGGTGGTCGCGGTGGGGGTCCTCGCGGCGGCGGCGCCGCTGGTCACCGCCTGCGGTTCCGATTCCGCACCGAGCAAGGAGGTCACCTTGCTCACGCATGATTCGTTCAGCCTGCCGCAGGCGGCCTTCGACGAATTCACCAAGAAGACCGGGCTGACCCTCAAGGTGGTGAAATCCGGTGACGCGGGCCAACTGGCGTCGACAATTTCGCTGACCCCCGGATCGCCCAAGGCCGATGCGGTCTACGGCATCGATAACACCTTTGCGTCCCGACCGATCGAGGCCGGGGCGCTTGAGTCCTATACGCCGGCCGCGGCTGCCGAGGGAGCGGCTGATTACGCGGTACCCGATTCCAAGGGCGAACTTACCGCGGTCGATCGTGGCGATGTGTGTCTCAATGTGGACGACGAGTGGTATCGGCGTAACGCCCAGAAGCCGCCGTCGAGTGTGCGCGATCTCCGCAACCCCACGTATGCGGCACAAACGGCGCTGCTCGATCCGGCCACCTCGTCGCCGGGGTTGGCCTTCCTGCTTGCCACGATTGGTGTCTTCGGTGATGGCTGGCAGCAGTATTGGAAAGACGTGACCGCGGGCGGCGCCACCATCGTGTCGGGTTGGGAGATCGCCTACAACCAGCTCTTCACCGCGGGAGAAGGCAAGGGCAGCAAGCCGATTGTGCTCTCCTACGCGTCGTCGCCAGCCGCGACGCCCAATACCCGGGCGCTGCTGGACAGTTGTTTCCGGCAGGTCGAATACGTTGGCGTGCTGCGGGGAGCACGCAATGCCGACGGTGCGCGCAAGGTAGTCGATTTCATGCTCAGCCCCACCGTCCAGCGTGCGTTGCCGTCATCGATGTATGTCTACCCGGTCGGCAAGAATGTGCCATTGCCCGATGGTTGGGCGCAGAGCGCCCCCGCGCCGAGCACGACGGTGAGCCTGCCCCCGGCGTACATCGCGAAGAACCGGGAGACCTGGCTCGAGCAATGGCGCGCTGCCGTCGGTCGGTGACCGGATGTCGCAGCTCGGTGACCGGATGTCGCAGTTCGGTGACCGGATGTCGCAGTTCGGTGACCGGATGTCGCAGTTCGGTGACCGGATGTCGCAGTTCGGTGACCGGAGTCCCAGCGCACTGAGTCCCAGCGCACTGGGGCCGGGCCGGGCCGGCGGCTGGCTGTTGCGGCTGCTGCCCGCATTGTTCGTCGCGGTCATGTTCGTGTGGCCGGTTGCCGCGTTGGCACGCCGCGCGCTGACGATGGATTCGGCCCGGTCACCCGGTGCGCTGCTGGAGCGCACACACGCATGGCATTTACTGGCGGTCACTCTGGGACAGGCTGCGGCGTCGACGATTCTCGCCGTGGCGGTTGCCGCGCCGATCGTCTGGCTTTACGCCCGCGTGAGTGGAGCCGTACTGGTGATCCTGACCGTCGTGGTGACCATCCCATTCGTGTTGCCGACGGTGGTGGTCGGGGTGGCGTTTCGGGCGTTGATCGACGGTCCGCTTGCGTTCGCGCACATAGGGTTCGGATGGCGTGCGGTGCTGATGGCGCACGTATTCCTCAATGTCGCGGTGGTGGTGCGGGTGGTCGGTGGTGCCTGGCGGGCACTGGATACTCGCGCCGTCGACGCCGCCCGCACGCTGGGTGCCGGGCGGTGGCGTGCCTGGCGGACGGTGGTGGCACCCCGACTGCTGCCCGCGGTGGGTGCGGCAGCGACACTGGTGTTCCTGTTCTGCTCCACCAGTTTCGGGGTGATTCTCATTCTTGGCGGGGGTGCTCTACGCACGCTGGAAACCGAAATCTACACCCAGGCTATCGGCTACTTTCAGATCCCGGCGGCGGTGGCATTGTCGATGCTGCAGGTTGTCGTTGTTGTTGCGGCACTGATGATCTGCGCGCTGTTCCGCAGCCAGTCGGCGATCGGTTCGGCGGGCCCCTCGCGTCGGCGCACGCCCATCGGCCCGCTCACCCGGATTGCGGTGGGCGCGGTATCGGTATTCACCGTGGTGGTGCTCGCCGGTCCGATCGCGGTGCTCGCGGTGCGATCGGTGCGCCCACGGGTGGGCGGCGCGTGGACCCTGGTCGGCTACCGTGCCCTGGCCGATCCCGTCAACGGGGTGACACCACTTGCCACACTGCGGTATTCGTTCCTCACCGCAGTGCTTGCGACGTTGATCGCTATCATCATCGGTGCACTGGCCGCGCTCGCCTTGCATCGCACCCACGGGTTGCTGCGCTCGGTCGGTGACGTCGTCTCGATGATCCCCTTGGGAGTCAGTGCGGTGACCCTCGGCTTCGGCTATCTGATCATCCTGGCCGCATTGCCCTCCTACGTGGGGTATTCGGCCTGGGTCATACCGTGCGTCCAAGCGTTACTCGCGGTGCCGGTCGTCATTCGGATCGTGCTGCCCGCACTGGAATCGGTGTCGGTACGGCAGCGTCAGGCCGCCGCGGTGCTGGGGGCCGCACCGTTGCGGGTCTTCGCCACCATCGAACTACCGGTGATCGGCCGTTCGCTGGGTGCGGCAGGGGGATTCGCCTTCGTCATGGCGCTCGGCGAATTCGGTGCGACGAGTTTCCTGGCGCGAGCCGACACGACGACCCTGCCGGTACTCATCGGCTCCGCGCTCAATCATCCCGGCGCGAATAACCTGGCGACGGCGATGGCCGCCTCGATGCTGCTGGTGGCCGCAACTGCGGTGGCGGTCGCGATCACCGAGGTTGCGCAACCGCGCTTCGGGGCGGTGCGTTAGGTGCTCGATATCGAAGGTTTGCGCGTTGCGTACGGGTCGGAGTACGTGATCGACGGTCTCGACTGGCGGGCGGTTGACGCCGCCCCGGTGACCGCGGTACTCGGTCCCTCCGGATGCGGTAAATCGACCCTCATCCGGGCGATTGCGGGTCTGGAACCGGTTGCCGGCGGGCATATTCGGTTCGATGGCCATGATCTGGCCGGCGTACCGGCACATCGGCGTGACTTCGGTGTGGTTTTTCAGGACGGGCAGCTTTTCGGTGGGCGTAGCGTCGGCGCGAATATCGGCTACGGGCTGCGTATCCGCCGCCACTCCCGACCGGAACGAATCCGACGCGTGCAGGAGATGCTGGACCTGGTGCAACTATCCGGCTTCGAGAAGCGGCGGGTAGACGAATTGTCCGGCGGGCAAGCACAGAGAGTCGCTCTCGCGCGTGCGCTCGCACCCGCACCGCGGCTGCTGCTACTCGACGAGCCGCTTGCCGCGCTCGACCGCCGACTACGCGATGACCTCGCGGTCGCGATCGCCGATATCGTGCGGTCCAGGGAAATGCCGACGATCGTGGTCACCCACGATCATGCCGAAGCCGCGGTGATGGCGGATGTGATCGCGGTGATGCGTGATGGGCGGATCGTGCAATCCGACCCGCCCGCACGATTGTGGAATCATCCCGCCGATGCGTGGACGGCACGATTTCTGGGCTGTACCAACATTATTGGGGCACACCGCACGAGTACCGGGGTGATCACCGATATCGGCCCGGTCGCGGTGGAGGTTCCCTGGGCACACGGCCAGTTGGGTTTACGCGCGGAATCGGTACATGCGGT
>JASGFW010000084.1:0-18223 GCA_047605305.1 Gordonia sp. (in: high G+C Gram-positive bacteria) | reverse complement strand
ATGATTACCGACATCATCAGTTCGATCTTCCTGGTGACCGGCGCGACGATGGCGTTGACCGCCGCGATCGGAGTGTTACGTTTCCCCGACACGCTCAGCCGTATGCATGCCGCCACCAAACCGCAGACCTTCGGGTTGTTGCAGATCCTGATCGGCGCGGCGATCCGACTGGGCCGCAATGTCGATGTCGGCATGCTGATCCTCACCGGGTTATTCGCGCTTATCACCGCGCCGGTGATCGCTCACCGCATCGGCCGGCTGGTGTATCAGGAACAACGTGCCCAGGACGGGATCATCGGGCGCGATCAGTTGGAGCGCGGCGACCGGGATTAGCGTCCGGGTCAATCCAGCTCGGCGACCACCGACGCGACGACGGCCCGCATATCGGCGCTCTGCGTGTAGACATTGCGCTGACGCACGTAACTCGCACCGGCCCCGGCGATTTCGGCGACGCGGGCGAGTTCATCGAGACAGCCAAGGTCTGCGGCGACCGGTTCGAGCCGCTTGAGCAGGTCGGCGAGATCATCGGTGACGAGTCGCTCGTTGCACGCCGAATCGAGAATCACGATCGCGTCCAGCCCGTAACGTGCTGCGCGCCACTTATTTTCCTGTACCAGCCAGGGCGCCATCTGCGGCAGTGTCTCGCCGTTGGTCAGCCGTCGGTCCAGATCGACGACGAGACAGTGGATAAGCGCGACGATCGCGGAAAGCTCGCGCAGGTTGGTCATGCCGTCACATACTCGCACCTCGATGGTGCCCAGATGCGGGGATGGCCGGATATCCCAACGAATCTCGTTGAGGTGATCGATGATGCCGGTCGTCTTCTGGTCGACGACGAATGCCTCGAATTCATGCCAGGTCTGGAACTGGAAGGGAAGCCCGGCCGTCGGCAACTGCTGGAACATCATGGCGCGGTTGCTGGCATAGGCGGTGTCTTGTCCGGACCACATCGGCGAGGACGCCGATAATGCGAGCAGATGCGGATAGTAGTTCAGCAATGACGACAGGATCGGCAACACTTTGTCACGCCGATCGATACCGACGTGTACGTGTACACCCCAGATCAGCATCTGCCGCCCCCACCACTGGGTGCGGTTGATCAGTTCGGCGTAGCGGTGGCCCTCGGTCAGCAGCTGCGTCGACCACTGCGCAAACGGATGCGTGCCCGCCCCGTACAGGTCGACACCGAGTTCCTCGGTCAGGGTTCGCACCACCTCAAGCGTCCCCGACAAATCGTCGATCGCCTCCGCAGTGGTGCGGCATATCCCGGTGACGAGTTCAACAGTGTTGCGCAGCAACTCTTTATGAATTTTCCCGCCACGCTCAGGGAAGCGATCGGCAACGGCGGCAAAAAGATCGGCCGCCGAATTGGATAAATCACCGGACGTCTTGTCGGTGAGGGCGAATTCCCATTCGACGCCGAGCGTCGGAGCCGGGGATCCGTCGAATTCGATCGGTGCGATGACCGCCATGTCGAGGCCGCCTACCTGGTTGTGGTTCGGCGCCGGCTAGTGCTCGGCCGTGATGACGCCGCAGCCGATGCGTTCACCGGCATCCCCGGTCGAAAGCGTCTTCTCATCGGGGCCGGATACGCCACCGGCGGAATACCGGGTCGGGATGTTGCCGAAGTTGTCGGGGCCGGCGTGGATGATGAGCGATTTCCCGGAAATCTGGCTCAGCGTTACCGCGCTCGTGCTGGTGACGGTCTGGCCGGTGCCGTCGGGGAGCACGTTGAGGGAGATGAGGTCACCGCTGGAGGGATGCCCGCTGTGTCCATCGACCTGTAGATGACCGCCTGCGGAGGTGAAATCGCCGCTGCAGACACCGTTCTCATGGATGTGCACGCCGTGGAAACCGGCGGGCAGACCGTTGACCTTCAGCGTGATCACGACCGCCGAACCGCTAGAAGCGAACGTCGCCTCGCCGATCGAAGCACCTTCGGTGTCGTGGAGTTCGGCGACGGCCTCCTCGCTGCCCGATGACTCGGCATCGTGGCTCTCGGCGCCGGCGCCGGACGGCGCATGCTCTCCGGTGACCACCGCGGGGGTGGTACCGGGTACGGAACTGGCGTGTTCGTCGGCGACACATCCGGCCAGCAACACGGTCATTACACCCACCGCGCTCCCTGTTGCGATCCGCCGCAGCATCGTCGGGCCGAGTTGTGAACTGACAGTCATGTCGCTCCTAGGAATCCGTTCTGGCTGTGAATCTACGGGCTGTGCGCTCGGTGCGCCCGGTAGTCATCGGGTGACCACGACGACCGGTATCCCGGTGCGGCACATGGTGAAGGCGGAGGGGCGTTCCTCAACGCTCGCATCGCCGCCGAGTGCGGCCGCCACCCGCTTGGCCTGCGCCTTTTGCGCAGCATCGTCGTAAAGGATGGTGTTCTCGGTGAAGCTGCCACCGTCATAGTTAGACGGCGATGCCGTGCGGAAACCGCTCGTCTTGAGGGTTTTGGTCACCTCGGTCGCCAGGCCGGAGATCGAGCCGGCGTTAATCACACACACCCGCGCGGTATTCGCCGTGGATGTCGCGGCGGGAGCGGTGGTCGGCGACGGACTCGACGACGCGGCCGCCAGGCCCGAGTCCGGATCGGAACCAGACGTCGCAGCGGAATGCCAGCCGAGCGCCACAAAGATAATGGCGACGGCAATGAGCACCATTGCACCGGCCCGCAGCGGAAGGCGATTCGGCTCGCGATCAGGATTCATCACCGACGACCTTAACGCACAACCCTGGCGCCACCGATGGTGACGTCAGGTGATCTCAAAGCCCAGGCGCCGCGCCGCGCGCGCCTTCTGCCGCGATGCACGCAACCGGCGCAGCCGCTTGACCAGCATCGGGTCGGCGGCGAGCGCCTCGGGGCGGTCGACCAGCGCGTTGAGAACCTGGTAGTAGCGCGTCGCCGACAATCCGAATAACTGTTTGATCGCTTCTTCCTTGGCGCCGGCGTATTTCCACCACTGCCGTTCGAAGGCAAGGATGTCGTGTTCGCGGCGCGACAGACCGTCCGGACCCACCTCGTGGGGATCGACGGCAGACTGCCCGGTTGTGGTGTCGGGTACGGAGTGATCGCCTTGATTGTGGCTGCGCGCAGCTGCGCTATCCATCTCGCTCCCTCACGATCGGCCCCGGCGTGCGCAGGACCTCTTCGACCAGTAACAACCCCCCAGCGACCGCGCTATCGACCCCGCGGTGCGGGGAGCAAATGACACCGGTGTGGTTCGAAGTCATCTAACCATGGCGACGGCCCATGCGGCCGGTGTGACTCGCCCGAGTCCCTCGCCTACGCCCCTCTCCTGCGGCCCTCCTTCTGTGACGCAGTAGTCTTTTCTTCCATGTCGGTCCTCCCCATCTGCATCGTCGGCGAGCCTGTCCTGCATCGACCCACCGAGTTGGTCGAACTCGACGCCCAGGGCCTCCCCCCGGCGGAGGTGGTGACCCTCATCGACGACATGTACGAGACGATGGACGCGGCTCATGGGGTCGGGCTGGCCGCGAATCAGGTGGGCGTCGGCCTGCGCATTTTTGTCTACGACTGCCCCGACCCCGGACCCGGTTCGCCGCATCGTCGGCGCGGTGAGGTGATCAATCCGGTTCTGGAGACCTCGCCGATCCCCGAGACGATGCCCGATCCCGACGATGACCTTGAGGGCTGCCTGTCGGTCCCCGGGGAACACTTCCCGACCGGGCGCGCCGAGTGGGCCCGAGTGACCGGCGTGGATCGCACGGGCGCGCAGGTCGTCCTGGAAGGCCATGACTTCTTCGCCCGGATGCTCCAGCATGAGACCGGGCATCTCGACGGCTTCCTCTACGTTGACGTGCTCATCGGGCGTAATGCGCGGGCGGCGAAGAAGGCGATCAAGCGGGAAGGGTGGGGAGTGCCCGGGCTCACCTGGCTGCCGGGCACCGTCGACGATCCATTCGGTCACGACGACGAGGACTGACGGAGTTCCCGGCGTGCCCGGACCGCGCGACAACACCTATCCCGGTGACGTCTATCCCGGCGACCGTATCGTCGTGCGCTACCGCATTGGCGATACCACTCCGGGCGACTGGCGACCCGCATCCCACGCCGCGCAGACCGCGCCGCGCCTCTCCGATATCACCGGATTTCTCGTCGAGAACGCCGATCCGCTACGTATCTCGCGCAACGGCGTGATCGAATCGGTACCCCGAGCAGCGATCACCTCGATGCGCCTGCTGTCGGCACGACCGGTACGCACCAGCGAGATTCGCGCACTCGAACGCGCCGCGGCACTGTCCTGGCCAGGAATCGAATCGACGTGGATCGAGGGATGGTTCGTCCGAGCCGGCGGACGCATGAGCCGACGCGGCAATTCGGCGATTCCGCTGGAAATGTCGGCGCGTGCCGACGCGGCGACGCTGCACCGGATCTCCGCCTGGTATGCCGAACGGAATCTGCCGACGATCCTCGCACTGCCCGACCGGCTCCTCGGTCCGCACACCATTCCCGGTACCCCCGCCAGCGGCGACGTGCACATTCTGACCCGTGTTCTCGATGGTGCCGGCGACCAGCCGCGACCGGTTACCGACGTGGCCGTCGCGCTGCACACGAACCCGACCACCGACTGGATACGCGCCTATCTCGGCCCCGATGCGGACGTCGCGCTCGCACGGCGCATCGTGACGGCCACCGAGGGGCCCGTCATATTCGCCTCCGTCACCGACCCCGACGGCTCCGTCATCGGCACCGGACGGGCCACCATCACCGTCGCGGCCGCTGGCGACGCCGGATGGGTCGGGATCACCGCGCTCTGGACCGACCCTGCCCGTCGCCGACACCGCATCGGCGACGCAATACTCACCCGGTTACTCGACTGGGGTATCGACCATGATGCTCACCGCGCCTACCTGCAGGTGGAAGCCGACAATACTATCGCCGGAAGCTGGTATCGGAGAAGGAGTTTCGCCTTGCATCACACGTCTCGATATCTCACTGCACACCTGGCCAGCTGATGGGCGCCGCTAAACCGACGATCACGCAGCGACGCCGACAAGCCGTAGCGAGCGCCGCGGCGCTGGTGCTGATCGGCGTCGTCTTCGTGGTGGTGCGGCTGATCAACCATTCCCACGATGCGTCAGCATCCACCCACCACTGGGGTGCCACCCCACATTCCGTCACTGCAACACATTCCGGCTCACCACATTCGGTACGCACGCCGGCGCGCACATCGACGCGACGAGCAGCCGCGTCGACGACGGGCGAGTCTGCGGATGTGGGACCTCGGGTCACCCGGACACTGGCACTGATCGACGCCGGCCAGTGGCCGCCTGCAGATTCGCCGGGCACCCACGGCGGCACGTATTTCGGCAATAACGAAGGCCATCTGCCCTCGAAAACCTCGTCGGGAAAACGGATCTCCTACAAGGAGTGGGATGTCAATCGTAAAAAGTCCGGGCAGGGACGCGACGCCGAACGCATCGTCACCGGCAGCGACGGATCGGCGTGGTACACCGCCGATCACTACCGCACATTCGTCAAGATCCGGGGGCCCAACCGATGAGCGAGAACACCGAGTACGAGCCAATATCGTTGTCGCGCTTTTTCTCCGGGGCGCGTGGATACGGGCCAGCCGTTGGGCTATGGCTCGACCACCGGCCCGCAACCGACCGTGCCACCGCGACTCCCGCCAACAGTGAAATCAGCAGCAGCGAAATCAGCAGCGGCGAAATCGATATCCGGGAGATAGATGCGGCCCACATGCGCACCTTGGACGGCCTCTACGACTCCTACGCCGCGGCCTGGGATTTCCCGGATTACTTCGGCCACAATAAGGATGCGCTCAACGATTGCATGCGTAATCTCCACGAGAAAAATGCCACCTGGCCAACCGATGAGGCGAGGCCCGCTACCGGTCCGGGCGGCTATCTCACCGTCATCAACAACGCCGATCAGCTACTGGCCGACGCCCCCACCCAACTGCGATGGTTCGCCGAGGCGCTGGCGCTCTACCGCGACCACTACCGAGACGTCGCATCCCCGCGAGCCACATTCGCCACCTTGCTGATCGCGCCGCCAGCCCTGCTGTCGGCGGTGACACTGCGCTGGCTCCGCGCCGGCATCCCGATAGCCCACGTATCCGGATAACCCCCCACCGATCCCCGGGGCCGCTACCGTAGGGCCACCGAGGACCGGGGCCAGCGGTCCGCGCTCATCCGGGGGCGAGTGCCACGATCCCGGGATGAGTGTCGAGATAATGCTTGGTAAAGGTACACACCGGCCGCATACGAGCACCTGTGTCACGCGCGTAGGCAATGGCGCAGCGGGTTAATCCGGTGCCGAGCCCGTGACCGGTGTACTCGTCGTAGAGCACCGTGTGCAGCACAGTCATGGTGATGTGCCCATCGACGGTCTCGGTGGAGTAACCGAGCACTCCCACGAGATCACCGGCCACCCATAATTCGAAACGGTCCCGGACCGGGTTGTGAACCACCTGCGACATCTGCGTCATGATCGACGCCGCCGTCCGGGCCGGTCGATGACGATTGTTGTGGTGCATGGCAATCTTCCCCTGGCTTGGCTGCGATACCGGCGGACGAGTACCGACGTGAAATACGCCCGCGAAACCCGCCGCTCACCAACCCCACCCACGGATGTGATGGTGATCACATCCTAGCGTATCGGGGCCGTATTGGGGCTGCATATGATCCCGGCGCATCCGATCGGTGACCATCCCGAAACCCTGCCCACCCACCACCGGTAGCATCACAGTGCACAATCGCATCGATACCGACGCGGGGGCTCCCACGAACCGGGGGCTGAGAGGGCGACAGGCGGCCGCCGACCGCCTGAACCTGTCCGGATAATGCCGGCGTAGGGAGAAGTCTCATGGGCACACATGTATCCGCCGACGGGCAACGGTCCGCCGGCCCACACCCGGCGTCATCAGCCCCAGCATCATTACCCCCTGCATCATTACCCACAGCCGCGCCGGGGGTGACGCCCGTGCGGGTGATGACAGTCGCCGGTTCGGATTCCGGCGGTGGTGCGGGGCTGCAATCAGACCTGCGCACATTCGCGCTACTCGGCCTCCACGGGGTTACCGCCATCACCGCGGTCACCGTCCAGAATTCGCTCGGCGTCAGTGGATTTCAGGAGGTGGCACCACACACCGTGGCGGCTCAGATTCGCAGCGTGGTCACCGATATCGGGATCAGCGCGGCAAAGACGGGCATGCTCGCGTCGGGAGCCATCATCGAGGCGGTGGCCAAGGAATGCGTCGACCTGGGTATCGGCCGCGGCGGATCGGTGCCACTGGTCGTCGACCCCGTCTGCGCATCGATGCACGGCGACCAGCTCCTCGCCGACGAGGCGGTCGAGTCCCTGCGTCGCATATTGTTTCCGCTTGCGACGGTAGTCACGCCGAATCTCGACGAGGTACGGCTGATCACCGGAATCGACGTTATCGACAATGAGACTCAGCGCGCCGCCGCGATCGCCCTGCATCATCTGGGCGCACAATGGGTTCTCGTCAAAGGCGGACACCTGCGATCGAGTTCGGCAAGTCCGGATCTTCTGTACGACGGCACCGACTTCATCGAATACACCCGGCCGCGCATCGATACCCCCCATGACCACGGGGCCGGAGACACCCTTGCGGCCGCAACGGCTTGCGCTCTGGCACATGGCTATTGCGTGCCGGATGCGATCGGGTTCGCCAAGGATTGGGTAACCCGGGGACTAGCGGCCTCCTATCCACTCGGCGGCGGGCACGGACCGGTCAATCCGCTGTGGCGGGTGTCGCAACCCACTGTGATATCAGCAGCCCCGACACCGGAAACCGATAACACCCCAGACCGATAACACCCCAGACCGGTGACCCGGCACAATCATTGTGGTGACGATCGAACTAGGCCTTGACACGTTTGGCGACGTGAGCCCCACCCATGTGAATACCGCCAGTGTGAATACCTCTGGGGTAAATACCTCTGGGGCGGCCGCTACCGACTCTCCGCTTCCCCCTGGCGCCGGCGCCGCGACGCTACGCAATGTGCTCACGCAGGCGATCCTCGCCGATGAAGTCGGCGTCGACGCGATCGGCATCGGCGAACACCACCGCGATGACTACGCGATCTCGGCCCCCGAGGTAATTCTCGGCGCGATCGCGGCCCGCACCTCACGCATCCGACTCGGGTCGGCGGTCACGGTGTTGAGTTCGGACGATCCGATCCGTGTCTTCGAACGGTTCTCCACCATCGACGCCCTCTCGTCGGGACGGGCCGAGGTGACACTCGGGCGCGGATCGTTCACCGAGTCGTTTCCCCTGTTCGGATTCGATCTCGGACACTACGAGGAGCTATTCACCGAGAAGCTCGGACTGTTCGCGGCGCTGCGCACCGGTGCGCCTGTCACGTGGTCGGGCACCCTGCGCCCGCCGCTGACCCACCAGCGAGTATTCCCCGAACTCGGCGCACCCCCGTTGCCCACCTGGATCGCGGTGGGCGGCAGCCCCGAATCGGTTGTGCGCGCGGCAACCTACGGGCTGCCGCTGAAGCTGGCCATTATCGGCGGCGACCCGCGACGTTTCGCCCCCTATGTCGATTTGTATCGTCGGACGCTCAACCGCCTCGGCACGCCGACGGATCTGCCCGTCGGCGTGCACTCCCCCGGCCACATCGCCGACACCGATGACGCGGCCCGCGAAGCGCTGTGGCCGCATTACCGCCGCAACATCGCCCGCATCGGTGCCGAACGGGGCTGGCCGCCGCCGACGCGCGCCGAGTTCGACCGTGCCGCCGGCCCGGGTGGCTCGCTCTACGTCGGCTCACCCGAGACGGTGGCCGCCAAGATCGCCGACACGGTGCGCGCACTGGGGCTGGCCCGCTTCGACCTCAAATACTCGCACGGCACGCTGGGGCACTCGCATCTCATGCGCAGCGTCGAACTCTATGGCACACAGGTCATTCCGCGAGTACGGGAGCTGCTCAGCGACTAGCTCCGGCGCCGCCGGAACAGGTGGGTATCCACCGCGAGGCCGCCCGCCTGGGCGAATCCGACGGCAACCAGGCCCGCGATCAGTGCGAGCGGAAATTCCCACCCGCCGTGAGTCGCCCAGAATCCCGCGTCAATGTGCGCGGTGAAGATTGCACCAATCATGTCGATGATCAGTAACACCGACACCAGCGGCAGCGCAGCGCCGAGAATCAGCAGGATTCCGCCGACGAACTCGACCCAGGTCGCGTAATACGCGGAGAAGCCCGGCAGGGGCACACCCATCTGAGTGAAACTCGCCGAGACTCCGGCATGACCGTAGGTGTGCAACTTCTGCCAACCGTGGGCTATGAAAATGCCGCCCAGAAGCACTCTGGCCACGAGCAACGCAAGACTACGAATCGGGTACATCTCATCCCTTTCCCGGAGGCCCTTGGGGGGCGGCCTCAGCGTACCGACATTCACACTATCCGGACCGCAGTCCGTTTACAACCTCCGTCCGCCCGCCGCCCACCGGGTCGACGGCAGTCGGGTGGCGCGGGCGTACGCCAGGTAATCTGACTGAGGTCAGCCGCCAGGGGGGCGTCGCCCGTCGGGGGTCAGCCATCAAAAACGACAGGAGTAGTTGGTGCCGGGAAAGTCGGGCAAGAGCCCACGACAGCCGGTCCTCGGATCTCCCGCCGACATCATCGACCCGTACCTCCCCGACAACGGCAATCTCGGATACCGCATTTCCCGCTACGACCTCGAACTCGAGTACAAGGTCTCCAGCAATCGGCTACAGGGCACCGCGACCCTGACCGCAACCTCCTTCGCCGAGTTGCGTCGCTTCACCCTCGATCTCGCGGCCTCCCTGACCGTGTCGCGGGTGTCAGTCAACGACAAGCGAGTCCGGTATCACCACCGCAACCACAAACTCGCCATCACCCCGGCGGCACCCATTCCGCCCGGTGCCGCGATGACAATCGTGGTGCGCTACAACGGTTCTCCGCGACCAATCCGCGGCCCGTGGGGCGAGGTAGGCTGGGAGGAGCTGCATGACGGATCGCTATGCGCCAACCAGCCCAACGGTGCGGCATCGTGGTTTCCCTGCGATGATCACCCGAGCGCGAAAGCGCCCTACCGGATAGCCATCACCACCGATAGCCCCTATTACGCATTGGCCAATGGGGTTCTGGAATCACGCAGAATCAAGGCCGCGCAGACCACGTGGGTATATCAGCAGGTTGAGCCGATGCCCACCTATCTGGCGTCGATCCAGATCGGGATGTATGAGCACGTGCGGCTGGCCAGCAAGCCGGTGGCCGTGGCCGCGGTGGTGCCGCCGCGCCTGAAAAGCAATTTCCGGATCGACTTCGCCCGTCAACTCGACATGATCGAGGCGTTCACGGAGATGTTCGGCCCCTACCCCTTCCCGCAGTACACCGTCGTCATCACCGATGACCCGCTGGAAATCCCGATCGAGGCACAAAGTTTCTCCACCTTCGGCGCCAATCACTGTGACGGCACCCGCAACTGGGAACGTCTCGTGGCACATGAACTGGCCCATCAGTGGTTTGGTAATTCGGTGACGCTGGCACGCTGGCACGATATCTGGCTGCATGAGGGCTTCGCCTGCTACGCGGAGTGGTTGTGGAGTCAGCATTGCGGCGGCCGCAGCGCCGACGAGCATGCCCGCCATTACTATGCGAAGCTCGCCGCCGCTCCGGTGCGCGTTGCGTTGACCGACCCGACACCACGACGGATGTTCGACGACTGGGTGTACAAACGCGGCGCCGTCACCCTGCACGCCCTGCGGCTACGCATCGGCGACGGCAACTTCTTCGCACTGCTGCGGCGCTGGACCGATAAATACCGCTACGGTTCGGTGACCACCGAGGACTTCATCGCACTCGCCGCGAACTATTCCGCGACGCCACTGCACGATCTGTGGCAGCAGTGGTTGTTCACCCCGGCGCTCCCGCCCTATCCCTCACCGGCCTGAATCCGTCGGCGATAGTCGAGATGTGTCACCGATGACCCCGTCCGCCGCATCCGATCCGGGCACTCCATCTCCGGGTAACCCGGATCCGGCTGGTGACGCCCAAGCCGGTGCTACCCAGACCGGTGTTACCCAGAACGGTGCGATCGGTCGGGTCATGATCGCGACCGTAGTGTCGGCGGCGTCGGGGTATCTGGTGCTGCTGCTGGCCGCACGCCACCTCGGCGCTGCCGGCTACGCCGTGTTCGCGGTGTTCTGGGCCGCCTACGGACTGGTTTCCGGCGCCCAGAACGGGCAGTTACAGGAGACCACCCGGGCGGTGCGGGCGGCGGCGGACACCTCCGCGCACGGGGCCCGTCCGCTGGGTATCAATGTCGGGATCGGCGCCGCGATGGCCGGCGTCATCACGATTACCGCGCCGTTGTGGAGCAGCGCGGTATTCGATGCGCACCGCGGGGTGTCGGTGCTGCTCCTGGCCGTCGGAGTCGCGAGCTTTTCGGTGTATGCCCAGCTGAGCGGAGCGCTATCGGGGTCGGCGCGATGGACCCCATTCGCACTGCTCCTCGGCATCGACGCGGTGACGCGGCTGGTCGCAACGGTGCTCGCTGTCACCCTCGACATGGGTGTGGCCGCCTTTCTGGTGATGACCGTCATCGGTTCGGTGTCGTGGTGTCTGCTGCTGGCGTTCTCGGCGAGCGCACGCACAGCGATCGGGTTGCGCGGCGATGTGCCCGCGCCGAGGCTCGGCGTCAATACGCTGACCGCAATGGCGGCCGCACTCGCATCGGCCGTGGTGGTGATGGGATTCCCGGTGCTGATCAACGCGACGGCACGCGCCGGCGACGACCATCGGACACTCGGCGCGATAATCCTCGCGGTAACGCTCACCAGGGCGCCGCTTCTGGTGCCGCTCAACAGCTTTCAGGGATTTTTGATTTCCCGTTTCGTCTCCGCCAGTGTCGCATCCAGCAATTCTGTAGCCAACCGTCCGGTAGCCAGCCCAGCCGTTTCCATCCAGCGCACGGTTATTCGCTCGCTGGCCATCCCGCTCACGGTGGTCGCGGCGGTGGGCACCTGCGGTGCGCTCGCCGCGTGGGCCATCGGCGGCTGGCTTGTGACCCACGTATTCGGCAGTGACTACGCCCTGCCGGGCGCAAGCCTGGCGTGGTTCACCGTCGGCGCCACCGCACTGGGCGCGCTCACCGTGACCGGCGCGGCGACGATAGCTCTCGGGGCGCATCGTTGGTACGCGGCGGGCTGGTGGCTGACGGCGCTGTCATGCGCGCTGTTACTGACCGTGCCGATAGCGGCCCCGGACCGGGTGTCGTTGTCTTTGGTGGCGGGGCCGCTCGTGGGTGCGGGCATACACCTGATCGGGCTCCTGCGCGCCACTCGGCGAATCAACACCTGACCGGCAAGGGAAAAATTCAGCCCGGCAGCAGCCCGGCAGCATGCGACATCGCGTGATGCAGCCGCGAGGTGAGGTGTAGCCGGGCGGCCCGCGCGGCCCGCGGCCAGCCACGGGCGGCACACCGCGCCCTCTCCCCGGCGAAAAATCGGGTTTCTTCGTCGAAGCGCCGACCATCGACGGCCTGCACCGAACTCACCGACGCGTCGTGTCGGCGGTAATGGAACACCACCGCCGGGTCATAGACGAGACACTCACCCGCGGCGGCGAGGTCGCAGAGCAATGCGAGATCGAGAACGACGTCGAGGCCGGTGCGGAACCCGACCTCGCGTACCGGGGCGGCCCGCCACAGCAGCGACGGAAAATAGGTCCAGTTACCCCGGTAGAGACTCGCCGCCAGCGCCTCACCCCGCAATTGTGTCGGGCCCGAGGGCGCCAGCAGTGATTTGATGCGGTCACCGAGCGGCCGCACAACACGGCCGGCGGAGTCGATGACCTCGACGCCCGGCGCGATCACGGCGGCATCGGGATGTGCCTGCGCCAGCTCGCGCACGGTGGCGAGATAATCCGGCAACATCACGTCGTCGCAGCCCATGACCACGAAACGCTCGGCGGTGACCAGTTCGACGCAGCGTCGAAAATTGCCGTTGACCCCGAGATTGGTGTCATTGCGCCGGTAGGACACTCGCTCATCGCCCAACCCGGCGAGCCAGACGCGCGGCTCGTCGTCGGGAAAACCATCGTCGACGACGACGAGCCGCAGGTCGGGGTCGGATTGGCCGAGCACACTGGACACGGCCTGTTTGAACTGTGCGACGTCACCGTAGAAGGGCATCATCACATCGATCGGCACCCCATCAGCGTAGATGGTGGTGCGGCTATGGCGAGCGGCGAACTCACCCCCGGAGGCACCGCGATCCGGAGATCTACCGGCCCGGGTACTAGGGTTACCCACATGAGCGCCCCACCATCCAACGGCGACGTGTGGCTGGTGATCCCCGTGTACAACGAGGCGCGGGTGATCCGTGCCGTCGTGCGCGCCGCCGCGAACACTTTCCCCAACATCGTGTGCGTCGACGACGGCTCCGGCGACGCCTCGGTCGCCGAGATCAGGGCCGCCGCCCGCGAGTTCGCGCCCGACGATCGCAGCCGCCACTCCGGTGGTATCCACCTCGTGCGCCACCCGGTGAATCTCGGGCAGGGTGCGGCAATCCAGACCGGCGTGGAGTATGCACGGGCCCAACCGGGAGCACGCTATTTCGTCACCTTCGACGCGGACGGCCAACACCGGGTCGATGACGCGGTCGCCATGATCGAACGGCTGCGCACCGAACCCGTCGACATCATCGTCGGTACCCGCTTCGCCGAGGGCCGTAGCGCCTCTGTTCCGCTACTGCGCCGCATCGTGCTGCGCACGGTGGTGCTTCTTTCCCCCCGCACCCGACGCCTCGGACTCACCGACGCGCACAACGGATTACGTGCGTTCACTAAGATCGTCGCCGACGAACTCGACCTGCTGATGGCGGGGATGAGTCACGCATCGGAATTCGTGGCGCTCATCGACCATCATCGGTGGCGGGTGGCCGAGCAGCCCGTCACCATCGTGTACACCGACTATTCACGGGCCAAGGGGCAGCCGCTGATCAACGGCGTCAACATCGTCGCCGACGGTCTGCTGCACGGTCGCATGCGGAGGTCCCGCTCATGATCGCCATCCAGATTCTGCTGCTTCTCGCCGCATTCGGCCTGGTCTGGTTCTTCATCACCAATCGCGGCAGCGCGCGCTCGTCGGCCGGGGTGAAGATCCTGTTCGTAATCTTCGTTATTTTCGGCATATATGCGATGCTGCGACCCAACGATCTCACGGTGATCGCCGGCTGGGTCGGCGTCGGCCGCGGCACCGACCTGGTGCTGTACTGCCTGGTCATCGCCTTCGCGTTCACCACGGTGGCAACATATCTGCGGTTCCGGGAACTGGAAATCCGCTATGCGCGCCTCGCCCGGGCCGTCGCCCTGCAGCACGCCCACCAGGAGAACACCCGGCAGGAGAACACGCGGGACTGAGCGGGCGGCATGGGCTCAGCCAAGCGTGCGCAGATACGCGCTGACGTCTGCGTAGGTAGGCAGGAGGCCCTGCTCGCGGGCCTGCAATAGTCCCGGTGCCGCAGTGTCTTTCGCCGACACTTCGTAGGTGAGCGGCACACCGTCTCGGGCGATGGTCGGCCAGGCGATACCTAATTCCTCGTCGAACGGGTTGATCGCGTGTTCGGCGGCCGGGTTGTATCCGCTCGAGCACAGATAGGTGACCGTCGAATTATCGGCTAGAGAACAGAATGCGTGTCCAAGACCTTCCGCCAGATAGACCGCACGACGGTCGACGTCATCGAGGCGCACCGTGTCATAGGAACCGAATGTCGGTGAGCCGACCCGGATATCGACGATGACATCGAGGATCGCGCCGGTCGGACACATCACGTATTTGGCCTGACCGGGCGGAACATCGGCGAAATGCACGCCGCGCAGCACTCCCGCCGACGACACCGACAGGTTGACCTGGGCAAGATCGAATCGGTGGCCGATCACCTCCGTCAGCAGGTCCGCCTTGAATGTCTCCGCGAACAACCCACGCGTGTCGCCGTGCTGCACGGGCGTGAACTCCCATGCGCCGTCGATCGAAAGCGGACGGATCTTCACCACGACTCCCCTGTCACCCTCGGCTCCTGCCAATTACACAATCGGTCACGCATAGACGGTCACGCAAAACCCTTACCCCGCGCGAGAAGGCCGAGCAGATAATCGCCGTACCCGGACTTACGTAACCTCTCGGCCCGCACGACCAGCTCGTCATCGGTCAAATACCCTTGCCGCCAGGCGATTTCCTCAGGTACAGCGATTTTGAGTCCCTGCCGCTGTTCCACTGTCCGCACAAAATTACCCGCATCGAGCAGCGAATCGAAAGTTCCGGTATCCAGCCACGCCGTGCCGCGCGGTAAGACGGTCACCGTCAACCTGCCCTGGGCCAGGTAGTGCGCATTCACATCGGTGATCTCGTATTCACCCCGGGCACTGGGCCGTAACCCGCGCGCGAGCTCGATCACATCGTTGCTATAAAAGTACAAACCGGGCACCGCATAATTCGATTTCGGCGAATCCGGCTTCTCCTCCAACGAGACCGCCGTGCCGTCGGCATCGAAATCGACCACCCCGTATGCGCTCGGATTGGCCACCCAGTACGCGAAAATCGCACCGCCGTCGATGGCGTCGAAGCCGCGCAACCGGGTACCAAGGCCCGGACCGTAGAAAATGTTGTCGCCCAATACGAGAGCAACCGAATCATTGCCGATATGGTTGGCGCCCAATATGAATGCCTGCGCAAGCCCCTCGGGTGCGGCCTGCGTCGTATAGGAAATATTGATGCCGAATTGACTTCCGTCACCCAGCAGTCCGGCAAAGGCCGTCGAATCCTCGGGCGTGGTGATCACCAGCACGTCACGGATACCCGCCAACATCAGTGTCGAGAGCGGGTAGTAAATCATCGGCTTGTCATACACCGGCACCATCTGCTTGCTCACGCCCTGGGTGATCGGATGCAACCGCGACCCGGTGCCACCGGCCAGAATGATTCCACGCATGCCACCTAGGGTAGGCGGTGCACACGCGCACCAGGGCGTCGCCGACACGGCCCTGACCCGGATCGGTAAGATCGGGTGTCGCGGGTGCGGGAATCGACGGAAGGACATCGGTGCGGGTTCTAGTCACCGGCGGTGCCGGCTTCATCGGCGCTAATTTCGTCCTCCGCACCCTCGCTCGGCGTCCCGATACCGAAATCACCGTGCTCGACAAACTGACCTACGCCGCGAATCCACAGACACTGGCCTCCGTCGCCGACCGGATCGAGCTGATCGAAGCCGATATCGCCGATTCCACGCTGACCGACCGCCTGATCGCCACCACCGATCTCGTCGTGCATTTCGCGGCGGAATCCCACAACGATAATTCGCTGGCCGATCCGTCGTCGTTCATCCACACCAATCTCGTCGGCACCTACACGCTGCTTGAGGCCGTCCGCCGCCACGGCGTGCGCTATCACCACATCAGCACCGACGAGGTGTACGGAGATCTCGATCTCGCCGACCCTGCCCGATTCACCGAAGCCACCGCGTACAACCCGTCGAGCCCATACAGCGCCACCAAAGCCGGCAGCGATCTACTGGTCCGCGCCTGGGTACGTTCCTTCGGGATCGCGGCCACCATCTCGAACTGCTCGAATAACTATGGGCCGTATCAGCACATCGAAAAATTCATTCCACGCCAGATCACCAACGTACTGTCGGGGGTGCGCCCACGGCTCTACGGCGACGGACGCAATGTGCGTGACTGGATTCATGTCGACGACCACAACGATGCGGTGTGGACGATCATCGAGCAGGGCCGGATCGGTGAAACCTACCTGATCGGCGCTGACGGCGAGGTGGATAACCGGACCGTCGTGGAGACGATCCTCGAACTGCTCGGACATCCTGCCGATGCCTTCGACTTCGTCACCGATCGGCCGGGCCACGACCGGCGTTACGCCATCGACTCCACCCGGCTACGCACCGAACTGGGCTGGTCACCCCGCTACACCGACTTCCGCTCCGGCTTGGCGGCCACCATCGAGTGGTACCGAAGCAATCCGGATTGGTGGCGGGCGGCCAAGGAGTCCGTTGAGGCGAAGTATGCGGTCACCGAGCGCATCGTGCGCTGATCCCCGCCCGCCCTCGCACAGCGAGAGGGCACCACGTTCACAGGAGCCGGACGGCCACCACACAGCGACTGGGCCTACCGTGGAAGCCATGCGCGTACTCGTCAGCGGCGGTGCCGGTTACATCGGCTCGCACACCGTGATCCGACTCGTCGAGGCCGGCCACCGCGTGGTGGTTGTCGACGACTTCAGTAATTCCAAGCCCACCGTGATCGCCCGGCTAGAGGCGTTGACCGGCACCGATATCCCCGTCCACGCCTTTGACCTCGCCGATGTCGATAAGACCGAGAAGCTCTTCGACGACGAACAGATCGACGCGGTGATCCATTTCGCCGGCTATAAGGCGGTCGGTGAATCGGTGGCCAAACCACTCGACTACTACCAGAACAACCTCGATACCACCTTCTCGTTGCTCCGGGCGATGGGCCGCCACGGGGTGCACCGGCTGGTGTTCTCGTCGTCGGCGACGGTGTACGGCGCTGAGCCGGTGCTGCCGATGACCGAAGATTCACCCACGTCGGCGACGAATCCCTACGGCTGGACGAAGGTGATGATCGAGCAGGTGCTACGCGATGTCGCGGCCAGCGACCCGGCGTGGCGGATCGCCGCGCTGCGCTATTTCAATCCCGTCGGCGCGCACCCGAGCGGGCAGATCGGCGAGGATCCCAGCGGCATACCGAATAATCTGATGCCCTTCGTCGCGCAGGTGGCCGTCGGTCGTCGACCCAAGCTGTCGGTGTTCGGTGACGATTACGACACCCCCGACGGCACCGGGGTGCGCGACTACATTCACGTCGACGATCTCGCCGCCGGGCATGTGGCCGCCCTCGAACGGATCAACACCGGAAGCGAACCGATGTCGACGTGGAATCTTGGTACCGGACAAGGGGTTTCGGTACTCGAAGTCATCTCAGCCTTCGAGCGGGCCAGTGGTCGGGCGATCCCGTATGAGATCGCACCACGCCGCGCGGGCGATATCGCCGCCTCCTACGCAGACCCGACGAGGGCCAACAAGGATCTCGACTGGTACGCGGCCAAAACCATCGACGACATGTGCGTCGACACCTGGCGGTGGCAGTCGAATAACCCCGACGGCTACCCCGACTCCTGATCGGCCCCAACTCCTGATCGGCC
>JASGFW010000083.1:0-18249 GCA_047605305.1 Gordonia sp. (in: high G+C Gram-positive bacteria) | reverse complement strand
GCCGTAGTTATGTGTCACCTGGTGACTCAAAACTACGGCCATCTTCACATACCCCTCTGCACAGCACGGACGGGCTCACCCCAGGTAGGCGTCGACCTCGATCTCAACCACCAGTGCCGGGTCAATCAATGCGGCCACCTCAACCATGGTGGCCGCAGGGGCTGCGGTTCCGAAGACACGCGCGTGTTCGGCACCGATCTCCGGCCATTTCGCGATATCGGTCACGAATATCCGCGTCCGCACCACATGGGACGGCTCTGCCCCCACGTCTGCGAGTGCGGCGATAATCCGTTGCAGCGCAGCGCGGGTCTGTTCGGCCGCGCTCGTCCCGCTGCCGGTGGTCCCCGACACCCACACGTGGTCGCCGATGCGCACCGCACGCGAATAGCCGACCTGCTGTTCCCACTCCGTCCCCGACGACACGGTGATGCGCTCAGTCATGTCATGCATCATGCCATCGCACACATTCCGACCACGGCCGCCTTCTCCGTGTTGTGCATCCGCTCGCGGTGGTGTGCGATGAGGGCAGAATTCGCGCGCAGGACGCCTATGCGTAGCCAAATGAGGGAGCCACATGAGCGGTGGGGCCGAGCGGGCACGAACCGAGAGCTTTGGCCGCCTCGATCTGGGACTGCGGCACGCCAGCGACTGGTACCTCTGGGGCCCGTATGTGAGCGAACGCCAGTGGGGCACCGTGCGCGAGGATTACAGCGCCGACGGCGATGCATGGAGCTATCTCCCCCACGATCACGCGCGGTCGCGTGCGTATCGGTGGGGCGAGGACGGGCTCGCCGGCTTCAGCGACATCACGCAGAACCTGTGCCTGGCGCTGGCCCTGTGGAACGGCAACGATCCCATCCTCAAGGAGCGTCTCTTCGGCCTGACCGGGCCACAGGGCAATCATGGCGAAGACGTCAAAGAGTACTGGTGGCACCTTGATTCGGTGCCCAGTCATGTCTGGAATCATTGGCGATATCACTATCCGCAGGCCGCATTCCCCTACGACGAGCTACTGGCCACCAACCAACGACGCACCCGGCACGACCCCGAATACGAACTCCTCGACACCGGAATCTTCGATGACGATCGATACTGGATCGTCGACGTCTGCTACGCGAAGGATGCGCCGACCGACATTCTGATGTCGGTGTCGATCACCAATGCCGGGCCCGATACCGCGACACTGCATGTGCTGCCGACGCTGTGGTATCGCAACACCTGGTCGTGGGATGAGGGAGCCACCGCACCCACTATCAGCGGCAGCGATACCGGAGCGCACACCCACCACCCCTGGCTGGGCGACCTGCAATGGATCGTGGGGCCCGCGCCCGACGGCAAGCCGCCGTCGATGCTGTTCTGCGACAACGACACCAACACGCAACGGCTCTACGGAGTTGCCGGCAACCCGTATCCGAAGGACGGTATCAACGATCACGTGATCGGCGGTGCACCTACCGTGAATGCCGAGCGCACCGGCAGCAAATGTGCGGCGTGGTATCGGGTGAGTGTGGCGTCCGGTCAGACCGTCGAGATCCGGGGCAGATTGCGGCCACCGGCCCCGATCACCGCGCGCACGCTCACCGGCGAGTTCGACGAGATCATCGGCCGACGCCGCGCGGAGGCAGACGAATTTTACGACGACCTCACTCCCGAAACAGTCAGCGCCGATGAGGCTTTGGTGATGCGCCAAGCGTTCGCCGGATTGCTGTGGTGCAAGCAGTTCTACTTCTATGATGTCTCGCGATGGCTCGACGGCGACCCAGCCGAACCACCACCGCCGCCGCACCGCGCCGACGGCCGCAACACGAAATGGCGTTCCTTCCACGCATTCGACATCATGTCGATGCCCGATTCCTGGGAATATCCGTGGTTCGCCGCCTGGGATCTCGCATTTCACTGTGCCGCACTGGTTCACATCGACCCAGCCTTCGCCAAATATCAGATACAACTCATCTGCCGTGAATGGTTCCAGCATCCGGGTGGTGCACTTCCCGCGTACGAATGGGATTTCAGCGACGTCAATCCGCCCGTGCACGCGTGGGCGGCGCTGGAAGTGTTCGCCAACGACGGCGGCCGCGACATCGACTTCCTCAGCCAGATTTTCGACAAGTTGCTGGTGAATTTCACCTGGTGGGTAAACCGGGAGGACGCCGATGGTTCCAACCTCTTCGAGGGCGGATTCATGGGGCTCGATAACATCGGACCCCTCGATCGCTCGCACCTGCCGATACCCGGCATCCTCGAACAGTCCGACGCCACCGGATGGATGGCGTTCTACGCGCTGAATATGGCGGCCATCGCCGGTATTTTGCACCGCAGCGGCCAACGCCCGGCGCTCGATCTCGTGCAGAAATTCTTGGAGCACTATGCCGCGATCGCCGACGCACTCGATACGGTCGGCATCTGGGATGACGCCGACGGCATGTTCTACGACCAGATCGTCACCCCCGAACGCACCCGCATCCCGGTGAAGGTCCGCTCGATGGTCGCGATGATCCCGTTGCTGGCCGGCGGCGCCATCAACGCCGACGCGCTCGATCAAACATTTGCCACCGACAAGCTTTTCGCCGATTACCTACGCCGACACGGCTATCGGGGAAACGATGACCTGCGCACCGCGGGCATACTCCGTGGCGATCCGGGCCAACGCCGACTTTTCGTCGAACTCGCTGACCGGGACCGCATGCTGACCCTCCTGCGGACCCTATTCGATCCGGACGAATTTCTCTCCGCGCACGGTTTACGCTCGCTCTCGGCCTACCACCGCGACCACCCGTACACGCTCACCGTCGGCACGCTGACCTCGACCATCGGCTACGAGCCCGCCGAATCCACCACCGCCATGTTCGGCGGAAACTCGAACTGGCGTGGACCAGTGTGGTTTCCGTTGAATCACTTGGTCGCAGGCGCCCTTGACCGCTATCACGATTTCTTCGGAGCCGAACTCACCGTCGAATATCCGACCGGCTCGGGCACCTATCACAGCCTCGACGCCATCGCCGACGATCTCCGCGAGCGGCTTATCGGATTATTCTTGCGCGGCGCCGACGGACGCCGCCCGTGTTTCGGCGACTCGGAACGGCTACACAATGATCCGCGCTGGCGCGACAACATCGTCTTCAACGAGTACTTTCACGCCGACACGGGCGCGGGTCTGGGTGCTAGTCACCAGACCGGTTGGACGGCGCTGGTCGCCGACCTCATTCTTCGCCGACACCGCGCGGTACCGGCCGCACCACAGCGACTCACACCGCCACAGACATGAGCCCGACGCGGATCACGGTCCGCTACGACCCGACGGCCGCCAATGCCTGTTCCCAGTGCACCTGTTCGCGGGATTGCCCCGGACCAACCGAGTCGGAAAAGATGATCCGACGCTGCGCACCGACCAGAAAGGTGGCGCGGCGGGCGAAACCACGCTCGGCGTCGAACGCCCCATAGCGTGCGGCAACCTCGCCGTGCGGCCAGAAGTCGGAAAGGATCGGGAATAAGAACCCCTGCGCCGACGACCACACCTTGTGTGTCGGCGGGGGGCCCACCGATATGGCAATGGTCGAGAGATCGTCGTTGACGAAACGCTGGTAGTGATCGCGGATGAAGCCGAGCTCTCCCTGACACGTTCCGGTGAAGGCGAGTGGGAAAAATACGATCAGCACCTGACGCTCGGCACCCAGCGTCGAGAGCGATACGCGCTGGTTGTTCTGATCGCGCAATTCGAAATCCGGGGCCGTCTCGCCAACGGCGAGTATGCGGCCGTCCGGTGCGGGCGCGGCACCGCTGGCTGCGGGATGAGGAATTTCGGGGTTAGCGACTTCCTCGTCACTCATGCGCGGTCGCTCATGCGCGCTTGCCGGACCGTGACTTCGGCTGCACCAGACGTGAACCCGACCACTCGCCCAAACTGACGACGGTGGTCTGTGTCAGTCCTGCGGTCGGCGCCGCCTCCGCGATTTCACTCGGATCGACGTAGCCGGGGTTACCCGTCTTGGGCGACACCACCCACACGTATCCGTCGTCGGCTAGCGGAGCGATCGCATCCATGAGCCGATCCACCAGGTCACCGTCGTCGTCGCGCCACCACAGCACCACCACGTCGATCACATCGTCGGCATCCTCGTCGAGCATTTCGGCGTCGATCGCATCTTCGATGTCGGCACGAAGCTCGTCGTCGGTGTCCTCGTCCCAACCGAGTTCCTGTACCACCATGCCCGGCTCGAACCCGAGCTTGTGGGCGCTGCGGCCCTCGGGGCCCTGGCCCCCTGTGGCGGCTACCACCGCGTGCGACCTCCTACTGATGTCATGATGAGAATCTTCGTCCCGCCTGTCAGCTTACGAAACAGCCTAGAGGCTCACAGTGCAACATGAATATGCCGTGACGACAACATCGGCGATTTCCCGACTCACGAGTAACAAGCACCGGAACGCTACCGCACAACGACCGAAGAACCATCAAGGCGGACCGCGGCGGTGCCAACCGCACCCGCATGGGGCACGATGTGAGGTAGACGACGCCGTCCACACCGCACCGCCGTCGTCAAACGTCATCGGATGCCGCCAACTACAGTAGGCGGCCGATCGAGGGAGTAAGCACATCGTGACCGAACAGGTTGAGCGCGCCCACACTTCGGCAGGCGCCGCGCCCGCCGAATCCGCCGGCAGCGTGACGTCGGGGGGCGTGACGTCGGGGGGACTCACCGAACCAAGCAAACGCGTACGAGTGATCCGTGAGGGCGTCGCGTCCTACCTGCCAGATATCGACCCGGAGGAGACCGACGAATGGCTCGAATCCTTCGATAAACTTCTCGAATCCGAAGGGCCTGCGCGCGCCCGCTACCTCGTGCTGCGGCTGCTCGAACGCGCCGGCGAAAAGCGTGTCGCGATTCCCTCGCTCACGTCCACCGACTACGTCAACACGATCCCCACCGAGAACGAGCCCTGGTTCCCCGGCGACGAGGAAGTCGAGCGCAGCTTCCGTAACTTCCTGCGCTGGAACGCCGCGATCATGGTGCATCGCGCCCAGCGTCCCGGTGTCGGCGTTGGCGGTCACATCTCCACGTACGCATCGTCGGCGGCGCTCTATGAGGTCGGATTCAATCACTTCTTCCGCGGTACCGATCACCCCGGCGGCGGCGATCAGATCTTCATCCAGGGCCACGCCTCGCCCGGCATTTACGCGCGTGCCTTCCTTGAGGGCCGTATCAGTGCCGAGCGCATGGACGGCTTCCGCCAGGAGTACAGCCACGCCGGTCTGGGCGGCGGTCTGCCCTCCTACCCACACCCGCGGTTGATGCCGGAGTTCTGGCAGTTCCCGACGGTGTCGATGGGCCTTGGCCCGATGAACGCGATCTACCAGGCACGTTTCAACCACTACCTGCACGACCGGGGCATCAAAGACACCTCCGACCAGCACGTGTGGGCATTCCTGGGCGACGGCGAAATGGACGAGACGGAGTCACGCGGCTTCGCCAGTTTCGCGGCCACCGAGGCGCTGGATAATCTCACCTTCGTCGTCAACTGCAACCTGCAGCGCCTCGACGGCCCGGTCCGTGGCAACGGCAAGATCATCCAGGAGCTGGAATCGTTCTTCCGCGGAGCGGGATGGAACGTCATCAAGGTGATTTGGGGTCGTGAGTGGGATGCGCTGCTCCACGGCGATCGCGACGGCGCCCTAGTGAATCTGATGAACACCACTCCCGACGGCGATTTCCAGACCTACAAAGCCAACGACGGTGCATTCGTGCGGGAGCATTTCTTCGGCCGCGACCCGCGGACCAAAGAGCTGGTCAAAAACATGACCGACGCACAGATCTGGAATCTTCGCCGCGGCGGACACGACTATCGCAAGATCCATGCCGCCTATGCTGCGGCCGTCGCCCATAAGGGCCAGCCGACCGTCATTCTGGCGCACACCATCAAGGGCTACACGCTCGGCAAGCATTTCGAGGGCCGTAACGCCACGCATCAGATGAAGAAGCTCACGCTCGACGATCTGAAGTCGTTCCGCGATTCCACCCGCATCCCGATCAGCGATGCCGAACTCGAGAAAGACCCGTACCTGCCGCCGTACTACCATCCTGGCTTGGACGCGCCCGAGATCCAGTACATGCTCGACCGACGCAAGTCGCTGGGCGGATTCCTGCCCACTCGCCGTACCGCCACCTCCAAGGCTTTGCACCCCGACTACTCCGGTGTGCGTAAGACAACCTCGAAGGGATCGGGCAAGCAGCAGGTCGCCACAACCATGGCATTGGTCCGAATTTTCAAGGACCTATTGCGCGACAAGGAAATTGGACACCGAATTGTGCCGATCATCCCGGATGAGGCGCGTACCTTCGGAATGGATTCCTGGTTCCCGACGCTTAAGATCTACAACCGCAACGGCCAGCTGTACACCTCGGTCGACGCCGAGCTGATGCTGGCCTACAAGGAGAGCCCACAGGGCCAGATCCTGCACGAGGGCATCAATGAGGCCGGATCTGCGGGCAGTTTCGCCGCGGTCGGCACCTCGTATGCGACGCACGACGAACCGATGATCCCGCTCTACATCTTCTATTCGATGTTTGGTTTCCAGCGCACCGGCGACAGCTTCTGGGCTGCGGCCGATCAGATGGCTCGCGGCTTCGTTGTCGGCGCCACGGCCGGCCGCACGACGCTGACCGGTGAGGGACTGCAGCACGCCGACGGGCATTCACCGCTACTCGCGGCCACAAACCCCGCGGTGGTCTCCTATGACCCGGCCTTCGCCTACGAATTGGGCCACATCATCACCAGTGGCATCGACCGGATGTACGGCGACGATCCCGAGAACGTCTTCTACTACATCACCGTCTACAACGAGCCGATCCACCAACCGGCGCAACCGGCGGATCTCGACGTCGAAGGCGTCGTGAAGGGGATCTACCAGTTCCAGCCCGCACCACAGGGCAAGAAGTTCTCGGCGAACATCCTCGTCTCCGGCGTGACAATGCCCGACGCATTACGTGCCGCCGAATTGCTCGCCGACGAATGGGATGTGGGCGCTAACGTCTACTCGGTGACCTCGTGGAGCGAGCTGGCCCGCGACGGGATCGATGCCGACCGCGCCGAGGTCCGCGAACCCGGCCAGCCGCGCCGGCAACCGTATGTGACCGAGGTTCTGGGTAGGTCGACCGGTCCTTACGTCGCCGTGAGTGATTTCATGCGCGGGGTGCAGGAGCAGATCCGCGCATATGTTCCGGGTACGTACCTGACGCTGGGCACGGATGGTTTCGGCTTCTCCGACACCCGACCGGCCGCGCGCCGATTCTTCAATGTCGACGCCGAATCGACCGTGGTTGCCGTCCTGGTGGCGCTGGCGCGCGAGGGCCAGATCCCGTTCGATGTGGCCCGTGCGGCCGCCGAGAAATACCAGATCACCGATGTGACGGCCGCACCGGTGCAAACCAGCGATCCCGGCGTCGCCTGACCGTCGGGTTCGGCATCCACGTCAACGATCTACATTGAAGTGGTGTCTGACCGGCCGCTGAACTCGTCTCCCCCGAGCACCTACACTCTCGGTGCTCGGGGGGCACGCATACCGGCGGCGGCAACGGTTCATGACGCGCTGCCCGAGACGTTGTTGCGTCGCGTCAAGCAGTACAGCGGCCGTCTTGCCACCGAGGCCGTCCATTCGATGGCCGAACAGCTGCCCTACTTCTCCGATCTGGACGCGGCGCAGCGCGCCGGCGTGCAACTCGTGGTGCAGACCGCAGTGGTCAGTTTCGTCGAATGGATCCAGGACCCCGAGGGCAGCGTGAAATTCACGGTGCAGGCATTTCAGGTGGTTCCGCAGGATCTCGCCCGCCGGATCTCGTTGCTACAGACCGTCGAAATGGTCCGGGTGGCGATGGAGTTCTTCGAGAAGTGGTTGCCGCTGCTCGCACGCGACGACGCACAACTGCGCGCGTTGACCGAGTCGGTGCTGCGCTACGGACGCGAGATTGGTTTCGCGGCCGCATCGATCTACGCGTCGGCGGCCGAATCGCGCGGTGCGTGGGATTCGCGGCTGGAGGCGCTCGTCGTCGACGCGGTGGTTCGCGGCGACACCGGCCCCCAGCTGATGTCACGGGCAGCGGCACTCAATTGGAATTCAGACGCCCCGGCGACTGTGGTCATCGGCGCTCCCCCGCCCGAGCAGAACGTGTCGGTACCGCTGGCGATCCATCGCACGGCTAAAACCCACGATCGGGCCGCGCTGTCGGTGGTACAGGGAAGCATGCTGGTGGCGATCGTGAGCGGAACGATCCACCCCGGAGACAAGTTCACCACCGATCTGTTGAGCCACTTCTCCGATGATCCGGTGGTGATCGGTCCAACGATGCCCGATCTGGGTTCAGCACATGCGAGCGCGACCGAGGCGATCGCCGCCATAGCGGCCGTGGCCGGCTGGCCGAACGCCCCGCGACCCGTGCACAGCCTCGAATTGCTACCGGAGCGCACGCTCAACGGCGACGCGTCGGCGGCCGCGGCGCTCATCGACACGCTGGTCCGCCCATTGGAGACCGGGGGCGCCACGTTAGGTACGACGCTTGAGGCATATCTCGATTCGGGCGGATCAGTGGAAGCATGTGCGCGCATTCTGTTCATCCATCCAAATACCGTTCGGTACCGTCTGAAGAAGATCGCGGAGATCACGGGACGTGATCCAACCAACTCACGTGACGCGTATCTGTTACGCATCGCAACAACAGTCGGTCGTTTAACCAACTCTCGGGAACAGCGATAGCAAATGCCTCGTAAGTCACACGCGTCGCATCCAAATTGTCTATTTTGGCCGTTTATCGACCGGCCGGGACGACCGTGTAACGAATCTCAAGGTGATGACGATGGGGTGTACATACGATTCATTTTGTATGAACCCTACAAATGTGGTTGAAAACCTTCATGGGCATCGACACCCCCATCGACGACGGAAACAGTGTTCTCTGGTCACGTGCTTTCATTGCTCGCGCCCGGCCAGGGCTCACAGACACCAGGAATGCTGACTCCATGGTTAGAGCTCGCGGGCGCTCGCGACCAGCTGGCAACCTGGTCGAAACTGACCGGCCTGGACCTTGAGCGACTCGGCACCACCGCAACCGCCGAAGAAATCACCGATACGGCAGTCACCCAGCCGCTGGTCGTGGCCGCGGCCCTACTCGCCTTCAACGAGTTGTCCTCTCGCACCGCCCTACCCGATGATGCGATCGTGGCGGGCCACTCCATCGGCGAACTCGCCGCAGCCGCCATCACCGCGGTGATCAGCGCCGACGAAGCCGTCTCGCTCGCCGCGGTCCGCGGAGCAGAGATGGCCAAGGCCTGCTCCCTGACACCAACCACCATGGCCGCCGTGCTCGGCGGCGAAGAATCGGTGGTGCTCGCACGCCTGAATGAACTCGACCTGCAACCGGCGAACCGTAACGCGGTGGGCCAGATCGTGGCCGCCGGTGCGGTTGAAGCCATCGATGCACTCGTCGCTACCCCGCCGGAGAAGGCCCGCGTGCGCAAACTTGCCGTTGCCGGCGCCTTCCACACCCACCACATGGCGTCCGCGCAGGATGCGGTGGCCGCTGCGGCGGCGGCAATCACCCCGTCGAATCCGAATCGCACCCTGCTGTCCAATTCGGACGGTCAACCCGTCGCCGACGGAGCCGACGCCCTACGCAAACTCGTCGCCCAGGTGACTCGCCCGGTGCGCTGGGATCTGTGCTCGGCGTATTTGCGGGCCGCCGGCACCGACTCCATCGTGGAACTGCCACCCGCCGGGGCACTCGTCGGTATCGCCAAACGCGAACTGAAGGGCACCCCCACCCTCGCGCTCAAGACTCCCGCTGACATCTACAAAATCTAGAACTTGGATCGTGGTCGCGGATGTGCCCGCGACCCCCGGAAAACCCGGTGTAGCACACCGGTTGTCCAAGCATCCGAAGCAAGGATGCTCCGGTATGACAACAACGAAGCAATCGAGAAGGGAACCACACAGTGGCTGCCACCCAGGAACAACTCATCGCCGGCATCGCCGAGATCATCGAAGAGGTCACCGGCATCGAACCGTCCGAGGTGACCTTGGAGAAGTCCTTCGTCGACGACCTCGACATCGACTCGCTCTCCATGGTCGAGATCGCCGTGCAGACCGAGGACAAATACGGCGTCAAGATCCCCGACGAGGATCTCGCTGGCCTGCGCACCGTCGGTGACGCGGTCTCCTACATCCAGAAGCTCGAAGCCGAGAATCCCGACGCGGCCGCGGCCATCAAAGCGCAGGTCGACTCTGATGAGAATGCAGGCTCGTGACCGGATCGCTCCAGGAGTACTCCACGCTGGGGGGTAATTTCCCCAGCGTGGTTGTTACCTCCATGGTGGCCGCCACATCGCTCGGCGAAGATCTCGATACCACGTGGAAGCAACTGATCGCCGGTGAATCGGGCATCCGACTACTCACCGACGAATTCGTGACCCAGTACGGCGAACTTCCCTGCCGGATCGGTGGACGGATGCTCAAGGATCCGGCGCACGAGGTGACCCGCGTCGAGTCCCGGCGCATGTCCTATGTCGAACGCGTCGCCCACGTGATGGGTAAGCGCCTGTGGGCACACGCCGGTGAGCCCGAGGTCGACCCGGATCGTCTGGCAGTTGTCGTGGGCACCGGCCAAGGCGGCGGCGAAGTCATGATCGCCAGCGCCAAGGCGATGGAGGAGTCTGGTAGCTATCGCAAGGTCTCACCGCTCGCGGTATCGATGTCCATGCCTAACGGCCCCGCCGCTGTGATCGGGCTGAATATCGGCGCTCGCGGCGGCGTTATCACCCCGGTGTCGGCCTGCTCGTCCGGCGCGGAGGCGATCGCGCACGCGTGGCGCCATATCGTGCTCGGCGAAGCCGACATGGTGGTGTGCGGTGGCGTGGAAGGACATATCGATGCGATCCCGATCGCGGCGTTCTCGATGATGCGTGCGATGAGTACTCGCAACGATGATCCCGTCGCGGCCTCACGGCCCTTCGACAAGGACCGTGACGGTTTCGTATTCGGCGAGGCTGCCGCCCTGCTGATCCTTGAGCGCGAGGATCATGCCAAGGCCCGCGGCGCACATATCCACGCACGGGTGCTGGGCGCCGGTATCACCTCTGACGGATTCCACCTGGTTGCTCCCGACCCGAGCGGTCAAGGCAACGCGCGTGCGATGAAGCGGGCGCTGCAAACCGCGGGATTACAGCCGGCGGATATCACGCATATCAACGCGCACGCCACCTCGACACCTACCGGCGACACCGCCGAGGCGGCGGGGATCATCTCTGCGATCGGCAATCACGCGGCGATCTACGCGCCGAAGTCGGCACTGGGCCATTCGATCGGCGCGGTCGGCGCGCTCGAATCGGTGCTCACCATCAAGAGTGTGGAAGAAGGCGTGATCCCGCCGACCCTGAATCTGGACAACCTCGACCCCGAATGCGGCGATATCGATGTCGTACACGGCGAGGCACGTTATGGACAGGTCGACTACGCCCTGAACAACTCGTTCGGATTCGGCGGACACAACGTAGCGCTGGCCTTCGGTCGTTACTGACCTCCGCCACGCCGCCGCTGAACCCCCACCCCTGCTATCAACTGCGCCAGCCCCGGGAGCCGCCGATTGGCTCCCGGGGCTGGTGTCTTCAGCGTGGCCCGAACTATCTATTAGGCGTCGGCGGTGAGTCGGGCACCGACAGCGGCCGCGGCCCGCACGGCGGTGATCATCCCGGCGAGCGTGGTGTTACCCGACATCGGGGTGGGGATCACCCCGGTGCCTGCGACGTACACGTTGTCCATACCCCAAATCTTTCCGTGCGGGTCACACACGCTCGTACCGTCGTCGATACTGCCTGACCGCACCGTGCCCGTGTAATGCAATGACGAACCGGGCGGAAGTTTGCGCAGATCGGTCGCGGGGTCGAATGGGCCAAGAGTTGCGGCGAGCTCCCCCACGAGCTGTGCCGCGGCGTCGATACGCGCTAAATCCTCGTCGGTGCGCGCAAAGTGCACCGTCATCCGCGGCATACCCGCGTAATCAACCTGATCCGACGAATATTCGATGAAGGATTCGCTACTCGTCTCCAATGGGACGTACCACGACAGCGATGTCACCAGACCCTCAATCGTGCTCAGATCCTGCCCAAAAATTGGTCTGGTGTTGATCTGCCCGGTGGATGGGCGCGCCGCTCCGGCGTGCGGGGCCCAATACGATCCGGTGACTACCTCACGGTCGGCGGGTCGGGCCACGTCAGCCAGATCGATACCCAATGCCTCGTGATCGACGACGACGCGACTGGTGACGAATGCGTGTTCATTGATGTTGCGGCCGAGTGCGGCGGGTCGAATTCCCGACGCCCACAATAGTTGTGGCGAACGCACCACATCGGCGCACACCACGACGAACCGTGCGCGCACACTACCCGTCGCCCCCGTGGCGAGCTGCCGGTAGCGCACCTCGGTGGCAACGTGCCCGTCGTTCTCGATAGACGTGCACACCACGCCGCCGATCACCGTGGTCAACGGGTCGCTGGCCGCATCGACCAACGGCGGGAAAATCACGGCGGGCGATGTCCGTCGTTTACGTCCAGATACCTCCGGGTTCACCGCCATCGGCATCGCCCGGACATCACCTAAGGACTTGGCTAATACGGCCCGGATCGTCTCGTTCTCCGCCGTGGACTCATAGGGTTGTTCACACACGCGCAGCAGGCTTCTGGCGATACCCAGTTGTGCGGCCCATTCGTCGTCATCGATGAATGCCGGCTGCTCGAAACCACTCGGAGTAGGTGTTGCCGCGGTCCAATGCACCCCCATGCCACCGGCATTCCAGCCGATGGCGGCACCGGGTAATTCGTCGGAGGAGTTTCCGAAGTTATTCAGGTGGTACACGCCCGGTGTTGCCAGCACACCGTCGCGGCCGAGGTCATGCGATTCGATGCCAGCATATGTGGCCTGCACACCAGAGCTCACCGCCGCGTTGTACTTCGCCCAGAGCGTCTCATCGGCGATGTCGTGCAGGTGTTCTCCGGCGGCACCCACCGATGGTCCGGCGTCGACGATCGCGATGCTCGCATCGTCACGCACACCCCGGATACGTGCGGCGACCGCGGCACCCATAAGTCCGCCACCGACAACCACGACATCATATTCGCTCGTCAATTGTTCTCCTCGTACTCATACGTATGCACCGCACCTTCGGTGAAGCGCACGCCCACCGTATCGCCGACGGCCAATTTCTCGGCCAGATAAGGCGGGGTGGTAGCCGTCACCTTGACACCGCTCAGGTCGAGGACCAAGTGCGAGAAGGGTCCGTGCCGGGAAATTCCCGACACGACGGCTCGTTGGGCATCGCCAGGTTCAGCTTCAACGAGCACGCGTTCAGGGATGATGACCAGATCAACCTGCGCACCGACCCGCAGCGTCGCAGTATCGTAGGGAATATGTTGCGGCAAAACAGATTTACCCGCGATGGTCAGATACTTTCCGGCCGGCCCGGTGTCGACGACGCCCCGGCCCACGTGATGTCCGCCGAGGAAGGTCGCGACGAATCGGGTTGCCGGTGACCGCTGCAATTGCGCGGTGGTGGCTTGCTGTTGGATCGCGCCCTTCTCCAACACGACGATCTGGTCAGCCAGGTTGACCGCCTCCTCCTGGTCGTGGGTCACCATGATGGTGGTCAGACCGGTCTCGGAGTGGATGCGCTTGATCTCGCGCTGCATCTCGCCGCGAATCTGGCGATCGAGCGCGCTGAGCGGTTCATCCAGCAGCAGCACCGACGGAGCGGTGACGAGCGCACGGGCCAAGGCCACCCGTTGCGCTTGCCCACCAGACAGTTGCGCAGGCGATTTCGCAGCGTGCGCCGCCAGACCGACGAGATCTAGGTATTCCCTTGCCTTTTCCCGTGCAGCCGACTTCTTCACACCGTTCGACTTGAGTCCGAACATCACATTGGACAACACCGACAGATGCGGGAACAGCGCATAGTTCTGAAATACGAAGCCTATCCGCCGCTTCTCGACCGGGGTCGTGGTGACATTCTCGTCGCCAATAACAATCGAACCGCTATCTGGCGTCGTCAAACCGGCGATGATACGCAGTAGCGTCGATTTGCCAGACCCGGATGAGCCCAGCAGACAGCAGAAATCACCATCGCGAATACTCACGTCGATGGGTTCGAGCACACTCGTACCGCCGAAGGATTTCGTGATCTCTTGCAGGAGAACACCGGCCATGGTCCTATCCCTTTCCTTGTTCGTCGAATAGTTCCTGGCCACCGGGGCTGAACAACCGCGCCGCATTTCCCGTTACGGCGTTGAGGATCAAGATGATGAGAACCGTACACGTCACAATGATCGTGCCGAGGGCATTGACATCCGGGGTGACACCGAGCCGGACCATCGAATAGATCTGCACCGGCAGCGTCGACAGCCCGATCGGCGCGAGGAACAGTTGGATCGCGAAGTTGTTGAAGCACATAACAAAAGCCAGCATCGCTCCGGAAATCAAGGCGGGGGCGATCAATGGCACCGTAATCCGTAGGAAGGTCCGTATCGGTCCAGCCCCCAGCGTCCTGGCCGCATCGGCATAGACCGGGTCGAGTGATTTCACCCGGCTGCCGACGACCATCACGACGAACGGCAGCGAGGTGACCACCGACGCCAGAATCAACGCCAACTGGCTTTGCCGCAGCCCGATGAGATCGAACACGCGCAACATACCGGCCGAGAGAATCAGGCCCGGGACGGTGATTACCGTGAGCAGCAAGCTATTTGTCGACACACTGATCCATGGCCATACCCGAACCAGTCCGAATGCCAGCGCGGTACCGACGACGACGCTGATGACGGTGACCTGCAATGCCAGGTTCACCGATACTTTCAGCGAGTCGATGAGTGCGGTATCCGAGGACAATTCGCCATACCAGTGGAAGGAGAAGTGGAATGGCAAGGTGCCGTATCGGGATTCGTTGAACGACATCACCGCCATCGCCAAAAGGGGCAGCACCAGAATCACCATCACGATGGTCAGCCACAGCAACAGAATTCGACGATGCAACATCAGGGCGTCTCCTTTTCCGGACTGTCACCACCGGTCAGCGACAACGCACCGGCGACGACGCCAACCACGACCAGCGCGATCACCAGTAGCAGCAACGAGAGTGCCGTTGCCGAATGCTGCCCGACACCCGACGACAGCTGAGACTGGATCACATTGCCGACCAGCTGACCATTGGGCCCGCCGAGGATCGCGGGTTCCGCGAAAGCACCGATCGTCATGACGAAGGTCAGGCCGAAGTTAACGCCGACCATCCGTACCGATAACGGCCAGATCACCGTGCCGAACACACGCAACCGACCGGCACCCAGCACCCGTGCGCTCTCCAGCACGGACTCGTCGATCTGCGTGCTCGCTGCGGTCAATACCAGCACCGCGGTGGGGATGCTCTCGTAGATCAACATCAGCACGGTTGCCACCGGCGTGTAGAGCAGGCTCGATCCCGAATCGACGCCGACCACCGCGAGCAGCGACATCAACGGCCCTTTGGGCTGGGTCAATGTCATGAATCCGTACATCAGCAACAGCTGCGAAGTGATGAACGGAACCAAAGCAATACCCAGCACCACCTGCCGGGTCCGGGCGGGCACGTAGCGACCAAGCGCCCACGCCGCCGGCCAACTCAGCGCCATCGATGCGACCGTGACGATCAACGCGACGATCACCGTCCGCACCAACTGCTTCACGAATACTGCCGAACCAAGTGTGTCCGCGAAGTTTTCGAGGGTGAATCCGGTGGAATCGGTGGTGAATCCATCAATGACGAGGGCAATGAGCGGGCCAGCCGCCAACAACACGAGCAGCGCCAACCCGGGTGCCGTGAGAATCCCCGAGGCAAGTCGCGATACGACGCGCCGGCGCGAGTCAGCCTGTCGCCCGGCCCCCACCGCCGGTTCCGGAGCGCTGCGCCGGCCGCCGGTGGGGGTCGCTGACGAAATTGTCACAATCAGCTCGCTTTAGCCGTCTGCCAGGCCTTATCCCATGCCTGTAGGCGCGATTGGGGCACCGGAAGCTGCAGCGCCAGCCGGTCGATGATATCGAGATTCACCTGCAACCTGTCGAGGGTGGCCGCCGGTAGACTCTTGACCACGGCCTCATTCGCCGGTGCGGGCGACGCGTCCGCGGGGGTATTCGCCCACTTTGTGAGGAATTCCTTGCTAGTCATGTAATTGATCCACTTGTAGGCGAGATCCTTCTTCTTGCTTTTCGCCGAGATCGCCCAGGTATCGATCCAGCCAACCGCACCCTGCGAAGGGATGGTGTATTTCAGCGTGGGATGTTCGGCACCGATGCCACCGACGGTGTCCCCGTTGGCAATACCGAGCGATACCGTATTCGTTGATACCGCCTTGGCGAGATCGTCCACCGAGGAGTACACCATCTTCGCGTTATTCTTCAACGCCACCAAGGCCGGGGTGATCTTGCTCATGTCCGGATTCTGTGGATCCTCGCCCAGATACAGTGCCGCGGTGGGCACGGTGACGGTCGCGTCGTCGAGGATCGCCGTCTTACCCTTGTTGGCCGGATCCCAGAGTGCGGCTATCGATGTCGGGGTCGATTGCGGGGTGACATAGAAGAGTCCGGTGCTGCCCCACGTCCACGGAACCGAATACAGGGAGCCGCCCTTGCGAATCTCCTTAAGGTTGGCGAATCTCGGGAAGATATCTTTCAGATTCTCCAACCGCGATTCATCGAGAGGAGCAAACGTCCCGTCCTCGATACCGAACCCAACATGCTGGATATTCGGCAGACCAACATCGATCGACCCGTTACCCTCAGCCATCATCTTGAGCAGATTCGCTTCGGAGTCAATGTACTGGAACTTAAGCGTGGCGCCGGTCTTCTTTTTGAAATCCTGGGCGACCCAGGGCAAATCGGACCCGTAATCCTTCCACACGGCGAGCGTGAGAGTGTCACCGGAATCGTTACTCCCCGCACTGAGCGAGCAGCCCGACAAGACACCGATCAGTACGGACACGGCGGCGAGAATCGATAGATATCTCCGCGGCCCCCCGAGACGGGTGCTAGCTGACATAGGAACCTCTCCTTGGTTTATCTGGATACGGCGGTGTGTCGCAATACTGTGATGATCTGGATACCGTGTGCGTTATCACGAGAGGATCGGCACAAGCGCGGCAATGGACTTGGCGATGGCAGCGGTGGGATCGGGGGCCGCGTCGACCTCGATCAGGATCATGTCCAGCAGGCCGGCCCGCGCGAGCACACCGCGCACGGCACGTAGGTCAACCTCGCCGTCTCCGAGTGGACGGAAGGCTTGCGCGAGCACGTGTGCAGCGGGATCGGACGGGGGTCGCATGGGTAATGTGCCGACGGCATCCTTCCAGTGCACGAGGGCAATTCGGTCGATGAACCGGGCGCATGCCGCGGCCGGGTCGTCGCCGGCGAGATGGAGGTGCGCGAGATCGGGACACACCCACAGATCGGCCAGCCCCGGCGATGCGAGGATGGTGTCGAGATCATCGATCGACCAGCATTGCGAGTGGGATTCGGTGTGCAACGCCACCCGGCAGCCAACGCGTGCCGCAGTCTCGATGAGTTCGCCCAACAGATCCGCAGCGCCGGCACGGTCGCTGTCGGAAACCACTTCGGCTCGCCGCGGCGGCAGACCGCACACGATGATGTCGCTGCCGCATATTCGGGTGAATTCGGCGAGCCGCCGGGCCTGCTCCAGAATGTTGCGTCGGGGAGCACGCTCATAGGCGTCGACCCGCTCGGTACCCACCAAATATGAGCTGACCAAAGAGATTCCGCGGTTCTGGAGTTCCTGTGCGAACCGGGTATCACTACCCAACCACGCGAGGGCGCTATCACGGCCGAAGGGTTCGAAGGTCATTTCCAGGCCGGTAACGCCGGTAGCCTCGGCCGTCGCGAAGATCTGCGCCCACAGCTGCGCCCGGTGCGTCGCAGCCCAGCGTGCGAATGCGTCGGAATCCACACACCCCCACGACGTCGGGTCGGCAAAAGTAATGAGGTCGACCGCAAAGCGGCGCCCGTTATCTTCAGTCTCGGCCGCAGCATCCTCGTCGGGTGCAGGGCGGGTATCCAGCATGGGCTAATTATGTCGATGTTCAGTCAAAAGTGAATCGACTTTCGATATAATTAACGAGGGTGTAACCGATGCCGGCTGGCTCTTCGTGATGTAGGCCGCCGACACGCACGTCGTCAGGCAG
>JASGFW010000082.1:0-18436 GCA_047605305.1 Gordonia sp. (in: high G+C Gram-positive bacteria) | reverse complement strand
CTCATGAGTAACGTTGAAAGCAGCGGCATCGGCTTTATCGACTGCGATTTGACGGCCACGTTGTCGCGACTGCCGGTGGGTGAGTCGATCTCACCAACCGGTATGTCGAAGATTAACCGGGGCGGACCGACCGCCGGGCACGGCACACCCGGATAGCCAACGGTCCGGGTGTGCCCGCCCCAGCGAGCGCCGCAGTCTATTTGAGCAGGGTTCGCATCCGATCGATCTCGGCCTGCTGCGACGTCTTGACGTGCTGCGCAAGCGTACGCGAATCGGGGTCAACGCCTTGGGCGAGTTCGGTATTGGCCATGTCGATGGCTCCCTGATGGTGCTCGATCATGCCTTGCAGCCACAGCTTGTCGAATTCGGTGCCGTGCGCCTTGTCCAGCGCGGTCATGGCGGCGGCACTCATCAGGCCCATCCCCGGCATCGATTCCGACGATCCGTGGTCGCCGTGGCCTCCCGCCGGCGCATCCGACGGTCCAGCCATATTCATGGACGGCCCAGGCATGTTCATCGATGGTGAGGCCGTATCAGCAGCCGATTTCGAATCCACACCCCAGGATGTCAGTCGCGCCGACATAGCGTCGATCTCCGGCTGCTGGGCGTTACGAATCTCGGTCGCCAGCGCCCGCACGGTTGGATTGTCGGTATGGGCGTTCACCAGGTCTGCCATGGCGAGCGCTTGTTGATGGTGCGGGATCATCATCTGGTTGAACATCACGTCGGCGGCGTTATGTGTGGACGCCGCGTGCGATTGCGCTGCTGTACTACTACCGGCGCCATCGGAGGAGGAGGCCGAGTCGGTACCGCAGGCGGTGAACACGGCCGGCCCGACGACGATAAGACCGGCGGCGACAAGGCCGGCAATATTTCGAGAACACTTGATACGTTGCATGATTCGATGACTCCCTGGGTAAATCCGCGCGAGGGCGCGCAGTGATGGTCGGCGAGAAATTATGCGGAGGAAATAACGCGGACCAACAGTGATGTCCGGCCCGCTAGACCTCCGTATAAGGAGGTTCGGGCCGACTCAGCAGCGAATCACCGAGAGTTGCAAATGGGTACGCACCGACCAGGGCGGTGCGCGCCCGAATCGGCCAATGGCCGGAATCCATCGCACGACAAATACCGTCAGTGCCGAGATGAACCAGAGCACCGCGATCACCGGAAGGTCGGTGGAGGGGAAGTCGGGAGCCTGGGGAGACAGACAATGGTGGCCGAGCACTGCACAGTGCTGCCCATCGGAGAACGATGAGTGTGCGGCCCCCTGCGACATCGACATCTGGTGCGGGCCAGTCACACTCATCCCGGCGGGGTGCGGGCTGGCGGTCAGCATATGCATCATCACGACCGCAGCGACCGGCAGCCATACGGCCCAGCGCAGCCACACACGGCCATGCCGCGCATGTGTCCGTGAGTGCCCAGTCGCCACCCCGAGAGTCTAACCGCGTATTGCACGGGCCGACGAGTCAGCCGACCGAAGACACTCCGGCCTGGCCTACCTCAGATACGGAAATATGTTGCTGCACAGCATTTTTGTTCCGCCTTGGAATAACAAAACGCCGATCGATGAGGCGGTAAACGGCGATCACCGCCGCAGCCAACGCCCACCCGAGGAGCACGTCAAACACATAGTGCTCAGCCGTGTACACCAGCGTGAACGCCATCGCCAGTGCATATCCCATGAACAATATTCGGCCCAGCGCCTTAACCCTCGGCCACATAAATAGGGCGAGCAGCATCGTCAGCCCGGAGTGCAGCGACGGAATCGCCGCGACCAGATTGGCCTTACCCTGACCCACCACGATCAAGGTAGAAGCAACGTGGATGTGCAGGTAATCCCAGCCACGCGCCGAGATGCGCTCCACGTAGGGGGCGGCACCGGCGTGTTTCGGCGAGATGGGGCCCAGAATCCCGCCGGGGGTCTGCGCAACCGGATTCGCCATACACGCGGCCTCACGCGGACCGTCGACGACCTGCTCGGACGTGCACCGCGCCGCAGCCCACGGCGGCGCGGCCGGCACCAGCGTGTACCCGACGAGTCCGAGGAAGGTGGTAGCCACGAAACATGCCGCGAACCGACGCCAGGTCGAACGATCGCGCAGCCACAGCACCGCAGCCACCGCATAGGGAACCACGAAGTAGGACATATAGATGACGCTGGTGATGATCTCCCACCACGGCGCCGACGACTGCTTGAGATGCCCCTGCAACCAGACCGTGGGCACCACGCCGAACATGGCGTGGTCCACATCCGCGGCGAGATGCCAGTGCGTCGGCATATCGATGAAGCGGGCGACATTACGCGTCCAGTCGTAGAGCAGCAGGACCAGCGCGAACGGCGCCCAGTCGATGATCACCGTGATCGCCCGACGCCGGCCTATAGTCGCCGCGAGCAACCCCAGACACAGCAGAATGATCAGCCTCGTGCGGTCGAAGGCAAGTCCGTAGCTCCAGAACTCATACCCCATGAAGAGCAACCAGACACCGATCGCGACGCGCCGGAGAACCGTCAGGTCGCGTCGCTGCCTCGGTCGGGCCGGCGGATCGGTCGGCGCCTGCTGCTCCGCGACGGAGCCACCCGCACCCCGCCGCCCATCGTCATCGCCGATGGACACGTCTACGGCGTCGTCTACGCTCAACACGAACCTCGATCTGCATTATCGGCACACTCACCGGTCAACCTCGGCCCCCCATGCGGGCCACCTGTCCCAACGACCCGGAAAGTCGTGCGTAAGTAATTTCCCGTCAGCCTAATGAACACTGGTCGTTTCCGGTTGATTCAGCAGGAGTTTGCCGCCGATAATCAGCAGGTCTGCGCAATAGTCGTGATACACATCACAGATCTAGCGTACGATGGCCGGAGCCCACCACCACGATGGAGGCCCCATGCCTAATCGATTCCTGCGCTACGGCGATCAGCGCTACCTCATCACCCGCGAAGCCGAGGCGCGCCTCAACCGGGCACTCGACGCCGTATATGGCGGCGGTGCAGGTCACGAATGGTTCCACCTGTACCGCGATACCGAAGCACCCTGTCGTCTACTCATCGCCTCTGGAGTGCCGATCAGCATCGAAACCGATCCGGGCCTGGCCGACTGATCCGGTGGCCAACCGAACACCTGGGCAACCAGACACCGGCACAACCATCCACGGCCCGACCCCAGCCCGGATGGCCCCCGCCAGATACCTCCACTCCGATACCCGATGTCGGTCGGCATCACTATCGTCGTGCGCATGCGTATCGGAGCACATCTTCGCGAAGACACCGACCCGTTGGCGGCGGCCATCGAACTCGGAATCGACGTATTCCAGATATTCGTGGCCGATCCGCAGAGCTGGAAGAAGCCGCAACCCCATCCCCACGCCCAGGCGATCCGCGAGTCTCCGATCGACGTCGTCGTGCATTCGAGCTATCAGATCAATGTCGCCAGCCTGAATAATCGGTTACGCATGCCCTCACGTAAGGCCGTTGAGCAACAAGCCGCCGCAGCGGCTGAACTCGGGGCCTTCGGGCTCGTGGTGCACGGCGGCCATCTGCGCGACGGCGAGGACTCCGCACAAGGATTTGCTAACTGGCGCAAGCTTTTTGAACGCCAGCAGGAAAAGGGCGGTTTTCCGGTCCCGATCCTCATCGAGAACACCGCCGGCGGCGACCACGCGATGGCCAGAACTCTGGAGGCGATCGATCGCCTGTGGGATTACGTCGGAGATTTCGACCAGGCCGGTTTCTGCCTCGATACCTGCCACGCATGGGCCGCGGGAGAAGACCTCGTCGGCCTGGTAGAGCGGGTGCGTGCGATCACCGGACGTATCGACCTGGTGCATCTGAACAATTCGCGTGACGAGTTCGATTCCCGCCGGGACCGGCACGCGAACCTCGAATCCGGGCACATCGACCCCACGGTGCTGGCGGCCGTCGCCGCCGCGGCCGATGCCCCGGTCATTCTGGAGACTCCACCCGAGGGCATCTCCGCCGATCTCACCTATCTCCGCGAGTCGCTGACCGGCTCGTGAGATCGCCCATTGTGTATCCCCCAGGCTTGTCGAGCCCTCTGCGCACGGAGTATGGTGCTGGTTACTGACGAGTAACTTAACTTGTCATCCCATCTCACCCGAGCAGCCAGATCGGAACAGGAACAGCCATGGGTCACTACAAGAGCAATATCCGAGACCTGCAGTTCAACCTCTTCGAGGTGTTCGAACTCGACAAGGTCCTTGAGTCCGGGGAATTCGGCGATCTCGACCACCAGACCGCCATCGACATGCTGCGTGAGGTCAAGGCATTAGCCGAAGGCCCCATCGCCGAATCCTTCGCCGACGCCGACCGTAATCCGCCGACCTTCGACCCCGACACACACTCGGTGACCATCCCCGAGTCATTCAAGAAGTCCTACGCCGCGCTGATCGACGGCGGCTGGGACAAAATCGGCGTGGCCGAGGAACTCGGCGGACTACCCGTTCCCCGCGCACTGTTCTGGGCGATCAACGAGATGATCCTCGGTGCCAATCCACCGGTGTACATGTATGCCGCGGGCGCGGGTTTTGCCAACATCTTCTACGACAACGGCACCGATGAGCAGAAGAAGTGGGCCACCATCTGCTCCGAGCGCAACTGGGGCGCCACCATGGTGCTCACCGAACCCGACGCCGGCTCCGATGTGGGTGCCGGCCGCACCAAAGCCGTAGCGCAGGAAGACGGTTCCTGGCATATCGACGGGGTCAAGCGCTTCATCACCTCCGCCGATCACGACATGACCGAGAACATCTTCCATCTAGTCCTCGCCCGGCCGGAGGGAGCGGGCCCAGGCACCAAGGGACTCTCCCTGTTCTTCGTCCCGAAATTCCACTTCGACCCGGAAACCGGTGAACTCGGCGAGCGTAACGGCGCTTTCGTCACCAACGTCGAGCATAAGATGGGTATCAAGGCGTCGGCCACCTGCGAGGTCACCTTCGGTCAGCATGGCATCCCGGCCAAGGGCTGGCTCGTCGGCGAGGTCCACAAGGGTATCGCGCAGATGTTCGACGTGATCGAACACGCCCGGATGATGGTGGGCACCAAAGCCATTTCCACCCTGTCGACGGGTTACCTCAACGCCCTCGACTACGCCAAGGAACGAGTCCAAGGTGCCGATCTCACCCAGATCACCGACAAAACCGCTCCCCGTGTCACCATCACCCATCACCCCGACGTGCGCCGTGCGCTGATCACCCAGAAGGCATACGCGGAGGGATTACGCGCGGTCTATCTCTACACCGCCTCGCATCAGGATCCGGTGGCGGCACAGATCGTTTCGGGTGCCGACGCCGATCTGGCGCACCGGGTCAACGATCTTCTGCTGCCCGTCGTCAAGGGCGTCGGCTCCGAGCGCGCCTACGCCGCACTCTCGGAATCGCTACAGACCCTCGGCGGTTCAGGCTTCCTGCAGGATTATCCGATCGAGCAGTACATTCGCGATTCCAAGATCGATTCCCTCTACGAGGGCACCACCGCGATCCAGGCGCAGGACTTCTTCTTCCGCAAGATCATTCGCGACAAAGGCCAGGCACTCGCACATGTCGCCGGACAGATCGGGGCGTTCATCGAATCTGAGGCGGGCAATGGCCGTCTCAAGGCTGAACGTGCGCTACTCAAGACCGCACTCGAGGATGTCCAGGCCATCGCCGCCACCCTGACCGGTTTCTTGATGGCTGCCCAGGAGAATCCGAAGGAACTCTACAAGGTCGGGCTCGGCTCGGTTCGCTTCCTGATGGCTGTCGGCGATCTGCTCATCGGCTGGCTGCTGCTGCGCCAGGCCGAGATTGCCCTCGCTGCACTCGACGGCGGCGCCACCGACTCCGACAAGAACTTCTACGAAGGCAAGGTGGCGGTGGCCAGCTTCTTCGCAAAGAACATCCTGCCGCTACTCACCTCGGTCCGTAGTGTGATCGAAGCCGTCGACAACGACATCATGGAACTCGACGAAGCCGCCTTCTAATCCACCGACGCACAGACCGAAAACGCGGGTGGGCAATCGAATTCGGTTGTCCACCCGCGTTTTTTAGGTAGCCGACGCTGCTATCGCCGGTTGTTATTTCCGGGCCCGCTCAGCTCAATCGCTGAGCAGCCAATTGCGCTCCCCGCGTGAGAGTTTCCAGTTTGGCCCAGGCAATCTGCGGATGTAGCCGTCCCCCGAGACCGCAGTCGGTTGAGGCGATCACATTCTCCGGGCCAACCAGCCGCGCGAACCGCTCGATGCGATCGGCAACCAGCTCAGGATGTTCAACCACATTCGTCGCATGCCCGACAACGCCGGGCACGATCTTCTTCCCGTCGGGCAGCTTCGTATCTTCCCACACCCGCCACTCGTGTTCATGCCGCGCGTTGGCACCCTCGAATGAATAAGAGCCCGCATTGATCTCAAGCATGAGATCCACCAAATAGCGGAACTCGAGGTCAGTGGTGTGCGGACCATGCCAGCTACCCCAGCACAGATGGAATCGCACCTGCTCGGCGGGGAAGCCACGCAATGCGTGATTGAGCGCCTCCACCCGGATACGGGTGAAGGCGAGATAATCTTGCACCGTCGGTTCCGGGTTGATCTGATCCCAGTTCTCGGCAATCGACGGATCATCGATCTGCAGGATCAATCCGGCGTCGATGATCGCCTGGTACTCCTCGCGCAACGCATCGGCGCAGGCCCAGATGAACTCTTCCTCACTCGCGTAATAGGCGTTACCGATCCGGGATGCCGAACCAGGCGAGAGTGCGGTGATGAACCCGGTGTCGGCGCCTGCGGCAGCCAACGCGGACTTGAGGTTCGCGATATCCGACGCGATGGCGTCATGACCCGTATAGGTGACGGGACCGGTGGCGGTCGGGAAGGCGGGCGCGTCATCACCGAGCGCGATACCGCTCTTGGGATCCTGATACGCCTCGGCGAAACGAGTCCAGTCCCGCCGGTCGGGGAAGGTGGTGAGCTGTACGTGGCCGGGAGTCGAACGCACCGGCGCACCGGCGAACGGTCCGCCCTCAACCAGTTCGAGCCCGGACAGTCGCTGGAACGAATATGACCACCACGCCCCGTAGTCGACCTCACTCGACATCGCCTTACCGTATTCGCCGTCGCCGGGGATCGTGATGCCCAGGTCAACCTGCCGACGCACCAGCGCGGCGACCTCAGCGGCCAGCAGGTCAGCGAATTCGTCGGTGGTGTCTAGCAGCAGACCTGCCGCAGCATTGCGCCGATCCCGGTTGGCGGCGACGAGACGTGAGGTGCGGGGCAGACTACCCGCGTGAGACGTAGCGATAGACTTCTTCGTCATCATGGTGCCCTTCGTGTTCAATTCGGACGGTCAACCGCCCGACGGGCAGCCACGCCGACGGAGCCCACGAACCCGACCTCACCCACCGGCGTGCCGTGCTCCCTCAATCCTCGAGGCGGCAGACCGCCGGATACGGCGTACCCGGCACAGCGGCAGGTATGACCGGACTCATCAACGACACAGAACGCGTACGCCGACTCACCGTTGCGGGACAGTTCCGGATTCACACCGGATTCCCCTCGGGACAGCGAAATGCCCCGCCGTTCACCCGAGTCGTCGGGGCTCCACACGATGTAGGCGAACGAACCGTCTGCTCGCCCAGGCTATCGAATCGCCACCGGCCGACACCACACCCTGCTAAAGAATCTCTGTCTGCCCGGATAACCGGACCCGGCCACTACTTCGGTGGCATGCGGATGCCGCCGTCGACGCGAACGACCTCAGCGTTCATATAGGAGTTCGTGACGAGTTCGATGACCATCGACGCCAATTCGTCCGGTACGCCGAGCCGATGCGGGAACAACACCGACTCACCAAGCTTCGCCTTGAACGCCTCGGCCGCCTCGCCCTCACCGTAAATCGGCGTGTCGATAAGACCCGGTGCAACGGTGTTGACGCGGACCCCGACAGCGGCGAGATCCCGGGCCACCGGCAACGTCATGCCGACAACTCCACCCTTCGAGGACGAATACGCGGCCTGCCCGATCTGCCCGTCGAATGCGGCCACCGACGCCAACGAGACAATCGCGCCACGCTCGCCGGTCGCGGTGGGCTCAAGTCGGCTCATCGCGGTGGCGGCCAGTCGGATCGCGTCGAAGGTGCCAACCAGATTGATCGCAATGACCTTTTTGTAGATGTCGAGGTTATGTGCCGAGGCGAACTCCCCGTCACGGCCAACGGTGCGCTGAGCCCAGCCGATACCCGCCGAATTCACCAGTACCCGTAGCGGCCCGAGTTCACCGGCTTCGTTGACCGCTGCCTCGATGGCCGCGGTATCGGTCACGTCGACGGGGACGAACTCCCCGCCGACCTCCTTAGCCAACTCAAGACCCTTATCGGCGTTGAGATCGGCGACAACGACCTTCGCGCCCTTTGCCGCCAGCTGACGAACGACGGCAGCGCCGATACCAGATGCGCCGCCGGTCACGATTGCACTTGCTCCGTTGATATCCACGAACGCCAGCCTACGACTCCGATGTGATCGGGGTAACCTGAACCCCCCTCGCCGGATATCCGTCACCGGAAAATAAGACGCTCCGGTTGAGCTGTCGGGTCGGGGGTCTGACAGCTCAACCGGAGCTACTTGTATTTCTACCGTGCTTTGCCGCCTGTTACACATTCTTGGCAAAAATTTGTTCGGTGTCGCGATCACCCTTCGATGATCGCGGTCACCCCCTGGCCGCCGGCGGCACATATCGAGATCAGCGCGCGACCGCCACCGTTCTCCTTGATCTGTTTGGCGGCCTGCGCGACGATCCGACCACCCGTTGCGGCAAACGGATGGCCGGCCGCCAACGACGAACCGTTAACGTTGAGTTTGCTGCGGTCGATCGATCCCAGCGGCGAATCGAGGCCCAGTCGCTCCTTGCAGTACTCCGCGGATTCCCAGGCCGCCAGCGTGGCAAGTACGACGGAGGCAAACGCCTCATGAATCTCGTAGAAGTCAAAATCCTGCAGCGACAAACCATTTCGGGCCAACAGCCGCGGCACCGCATAGGTGGGAGCCATCAGCAGACCGTCGGGGCCATTGACGTAATCGACCGCCGCGGTCTCGGAGTCGACGAAGTACGCCAACACCGGCAGACCCTTCTGCGCCGCCCACTCATCGCTGGAAAGCAGCACCGTCGACGCGCCGTCGGTGAGCGGAGTGGAGTTGCCCGCGGTCATCGTCGCGTCGCCCAGCGACACCCCGAACACCGGCTTGAGCTTGGCGAGCTTCTCGGCCGTGGAGTCGCCCCGCAGGTTCTGATCCCGCGTCAATCCCAGATAGGGGGTGATCAGGTCGTCGAAAAATCCCGCGTCGTAGGCGGCGGCCATGTGCTGATGGCTCGCGGCGGCCAGCGCGTCTTGATCCGCACGTTTGATGCCGAACTCCTTGGCGGTGATCGCCGCATGCTCGCCCATCGACATGCCCGTGCGCGGCTCCCCGTTCCGTGGGATCTCGATACCCAACTTCGGTAGCGCTTTGACGACGCCGAGGATCTGATCCTTGGTGCTGCGCGCACGATTGACCGCCAGCAGCGCTTGCCGCAGATCCTCAGACACGCCGATCGGGGCATCGGAGGTGGTGTCAACGCCACCGCCGACGGCAACCTCATAGCGACCGCGGGCGATACCGTCGGCGACGGCGGTGATGGCCTGCAGGCCGGTGCCACACGCCTGTTGGACATCGAAGGCAGGCGTATAGGGCGAAAGCGCCGAGCCGAGCACACTCTCGCGGATGAGGTTGAAATCACGAGAGAGTTTAAGGACGGCGCCGCCGGCCACCATGTCGAGTCGTTCGCCCTGCAGGCCGAAGCGGCTCACCAGGCCGTCAAGGGCCGCGGTGAACATCTCCTGATTGCTGACCGAGGCATAGGCTTTGTCTTGGCGGGCAAAGGGAATACGGTTGCCGCCGAGAATCGCGACGGGACGGTCACTGCGCGTCGTGGGTGTGTAAGCCACGTCAATCTCCCAGGGTGGTAGGGGTAGCTAATAGCGTATTCTTACTCATGAGTAAGTTTGTTGTCGAACCGCGCCACCCCATCCGGCGTATTCGATAACCTCCCAACCACATCACGAACATCCGCCGAAACGCCGACCCCCGTCCCCACGAGTCGCACACGACAATTCAGAGGAGATTCACGTGGCCTCCACCGCAAGTACCGGCCTGTATTCGAGCTTTGTCCATTCGGTTCCCGGCTCCTTTATCGCCAAACAGGCCGGCTTGCCCGTACCGCCTACGCTGCGCCGCTACCGACCCTCCGACCCAGCTCTGCCCGGCCCCATCCTGCTCGGCGGCCAGGGGCGACTGATCGAGCCGATCCGTGAAATTCTCACCACCGAGGACTACACACTGATCGCCAACGCCACCACCGGCCGCAGCGCCGACACATACGGCGGTCTCGTCTTCGACGCCAGCGGCATCACCGCGCCCGCCGAACTCGCCCAACTCTTCGAATTCTTCCAGCCCGTCATGCGTTCGACCGCACCCTCTGCGCGGTTCGTGGTCATCGGCACTACCCCGGAACTGCTCGGCGATCCCGACGAACGTGTCGCCCAACGCGCGCTGGAGGGATTCACCCGCTCGCTGGGTAAGGAACTACTCAAGGGTTCGACCGTCACCCTCGTCTACGTCTCCCCCGACGCCAAGACCGGACTCACCGGACTTGAGTCAACCCTACGTTTCGTTCTCTCAGCCAAGTCCGCTTTCGTCGATGCCCAGGTGATCCGAGTGAATGCCGACGACGCCACCGCCCCCGCCGACTGGGATAAGCCGCTCGACGGAAAGGTCGCGGTGGTGACCGGCGCCGCGCGCGGCATCGGCGCGACCATCGCCGAAGTGCTCTCCCGCGACGGCGCACACGTCATCTGCGCCGATATCCCGGCGGCCGGCGAGGCACTGGCCGAGACGGCCAACAGGGTCGGCGGCACGGCCCTACCGCTGGATGTGAGCGCACCCGACGCCGGCGATAAGCTCGCCGAACACGCACTCGCACGCCACGGCGGGATCGATGTCATCGTCAACAACGCGGGCATCACCCGCGACAAGCTGCTTGCGAATATGGATGCGGGACGCTGGAATTCGGTAATCTCGGTCAATCTGATCGCACCACAGCAATTAGTCAACGCGCTCGTCGCAAAGGATGCGATCCGGTCCGGCGGCGCCGTCGTCGACGTCAGCTCGATCGCCGGTATCGCCGGCAATCGAGGCCAGACGAATTACGGTGCGTCCAAGGCCGGTGTGATCGGCCTCGTCGATGCCTACGCCCCTATCCTCAAGGAGAAGGGCATCACCATCAATGCCGTGGCACCCGGCTTCATCGAGACCAAGATGACCGCCGCGATCCCACTGGCCACCCGCGAGGCCGGCCGTTTGATGAGTTCTCTGCAGCAGGGCGGCCAGACCATCGATGTCGCCGAGACCGTCGCCTACTTCGCCAACCCGGCGTCGAATGCGATCACCGGGAACGTCGTTCGCGTCTGCGGCCAAGGCTTTTTGGGGGCATGATGAGCAAGACCGTCACTCTCGACGCAGTACCGGGGACCCGCGAGGTGTACACCAAGGCCGTCACCGCGATACTGCCCGTAATCGGCAAGTCGGGGCCGGTACGCCCCGATGCCGTACTACCCGACACGCGATATCTGCTACCCAACCTGCGCGTCGACCCCGAACGGCTGCACGCTTATACGAAGGCGACCGGGCAGCAGTTCGGCCCTACCCTGCCGATCACCTATCCGTTCGTCATCCAGTTTCCGCTGACGATGAAGCTCATGACGGCATCGGATTTCCCCTTCGGTGCGGTTGGTTCGGTGCACCTGGAGAATTCCATTTCGCGCTACCGGCCGATCCGGATCGATGAACCGCTGACGATCGCGACACATGCGGAGAATCTGCGTGAACATCGCAAAGGCATTCTCGTCGACTTCATCTCGGAATTCAGTGTCGGCGCGGAGCCGGTGGCCAGACAGGTCGCGACTTTCCTCAAGCAGCAACGCACCAGTCTCTCAGATCAGCCGCGCGGCGCGGTGCCACGCGAGCAGGCACCGCCGCCACCGGATGCGATCCTGGCGGTAGATCTGGGCCGGATCCGCCAGTACGCGGCAGCTTCCGGCGACCGCAACCCGATCCACATGAGCGATCTGAGCGCCAGGGCATTCGGTTTCCCCAAGGCCATCGCCCACGGAATGTGGAGTGCCGCAGCAGCTATCGCGAATGTGGAAGCGCAGTTGCCGGATAACGTTACCTACTCCGTCCGCTGGGGCAAACCCATCCTCACTCCGGCAAAAGTGAATCTCTATGTCACCCGGATCGACGGAGCGAGCACCGCACACCCGGCGAGCAGTTCCAGTGCGTCGGGTAACTTTGATATCTCGATCCTCAACCGCCGCAAAGGATATCCCCATCTAACGGGAACCACGCGCGGCGCCTGAGCAACGGTGGCGGCACTACACCGATTCGGTGTCGTGCCGACCCACACCCTTCAAGCCCCGCCAGGTGATCCCGACCAGCAGGTCCGTGGCCGCATCGAGATCAACATCGCCTTCGGTGATACGGTCGGCGACGGCCTCCCCGGCACCCACCAGCGCCACCGCGGTGAGCTCGAAGTCAACGTCGTTGGCACCCTCGACGGTGGTGCCACGCCTGATCAGTTCAGCCACCATGGCGGTGACCCGATCACGGCTGTCGCGGACGAGTTGAGAGAAGCTGGCGGTACCCATCGCGACGCGATAGAGCACCTTCCAGGACTGCCTGTGCTCATCGACATAACGGAGAAATTCGCGGACCACGATCAGTGCCTGCTCACGCTGGCGCAGTGCCGGATCGAAACCAACCGTCATCGCTTCGATGAAGCGTGCGGACTCACGAGCGATGCAGGCCGAAAACAACTCTTCTTTGGACCCGTAGTACAGATAGAGCATCGGCTTGCTGATCTTGGCCTCAGCCGCGATCGTATCCATCGACGCCTCGCGGAATCCATTCCCGGAGAACACCTTGACTGCGGCGTCGAGCATTTGCTGTTCACGCACCGCGCGCGGCAGACGCTTTGTCCCTCCGGCCATGGATACCTCCTTCAATCAAGATCTTCCATACTACCGGAACAGTTACCACACAGTAAGTTTCGGGTCGTCCATAGCATCTGACCGGGTACCCTGGTACCAAATCATCCCCAGTAGCGATCAGCAGTGCAGCACGCCTTTCGCCCGCAGGATGCGCACGACGGAGCGCTCCACCCGCGCCAGCGGCAACGTGCCCCCGGCAACCGCCCGCGCCAACGCGTCCACCACCAACGACACATGCTCGGTGGTGATCCACAACGCGATGTCAGCGCCGGCACGGATGGACATCACCGCGGCCTGTTCGATGGGATAGCGGGCACTGATCGCGGCCATACCCGAGAGATCATCGGAAAACACCACCCCGTCAAACGCGGGGCCGCCATAGGGCTTACCGGTGCGCAGCATTCCCATCGCCGCACCGCTGATACTCGACGGCGTCTGCGATCCGGTGAGCCCCGGCACAATCAGATGCCCCACCATCACCCCCGGACGTACTCCGGCGCCCTGATCGCGCAGCAGTGTTTTATAGGGGACAAGATCGCTGGTCACCAACGAGGAGAGCGGCGGAGTGCGCACCACCCCGAGGTGGGAATCACCCGATCCGTGTCCGTGCCCGGGGAAATGTTTGAAGACCGGCATGATCCCGGCCTCACGCAACCCGTCGGCGAAGGCACCGGCGTAACGGGCGACCACATGCGGATCATTACTGAACGAGCGGTCGCCGATCACATCATTGGAGCTCTCGTCGCTCACATCGGCATCAGGGGCGAAGTCGACGGTGATGCCCAGCCGCTTGAGCCGACGACCGATCGAGGCGGCCAGGGTCCGCACCTGCGCCGGAGACCTGGACGCGGCAAGCTCACGAGCCGAGGGGCTGTCGATACCGAGTGCGGACAGCCTCGATACCCGGCCGCCCTCCTGATCGACCGCCACCATCAACGGAATGGGCGCCGACCCTGAGATCCGGCGCACGCCACCACCGGTGAGAATCGACTTGTCGGTCCAGCTACCGATGAATATCCCGCCGACCTGCTCATCGCGCACCACCTGGGCGGCGTCGGCAGATCCGGTGACGCCGACCATAATTAGTTGAGAAATCTTCTGCCGCAACGACATCCGTGACAGCACCGGGACCGCACAGGCGGGCGCAGCGGGGAGCGCCGCACGCGCAACCGATGAACTTGCCACCGCAGGAGACGACACCGAAAAAGACGATGCCGAAAAAGACGACGCAGCAGGCCCACGCGTAGGGCTCGGCGACGCCACACCGGGACCGGAGGTATCGCATGCCGCCAGTACGGTGGTCACTGCTGCGATCGACACCACGATCCGCAGACGCCGTGGACGCAGACGTCGTGAACGCGGGCGCGACATACGCCGTCGATGTGCTCCCATCCCACGAGTGTGGCAGGTGCCATGTAACTTGACGAAACGATCACGGTGCGGCCACCGGCTCATCCCCAGTGAGCGATGGTAGTTTCGACCCCATGCGTAACAACCGCGTGGCCGCCGGGGCCGTGGCAGCCGTCGCAGGCATCGTGGTCGGCATCGGTGCGGTCCTTCTTGGCGGTTTCCTCGCCGCCGACAACAGTCCCGCCACCGACGTCAACAACATCAACCCGAAGGCCGGATTCGTCCAGGGGTCGGTGGACTACGGTTCGCGCGACGCGACCGGCGCCAACGAATGACCGCCAAACGAGTAACCCCTAAACGAGTAACCGCTAAACGAGTGACTTCAGCCCGCTGAACCCGCTGCCTCATGTAGACCCGATGGACCGCGCGCTGAGCCGACGCGGGGTGCTCGCTGCGGCCATGGTGGCCCTGCTCATCAGCCTGATGCAGGCACCTGGGCGGCTGGTCGCCGACACGAAACTCGATCTGACCGCCAACCCGCTCGGTTTCCTCGGCCGGGCCACTCACCTGTGGACGTCAACCTCACCGATGGGCCAGGTGCAAAACCAGGCCTACGGCTACTTTTTTCCGCACGGGGCGTTCTTCGCCCTCGGTGAGATGGCGCACATACCCCCGTGGATCACCCAGCGCCTGTGGTGGGCGATTCTGCTGACCATCGGTTTCGTCGGGGTGGTGCGACTCGCGGAGGCGCTGCGCACCGGCTCCCCCGGCTCCCCCGGCTCCCGCGTGATCGCAGGGGTGATATTCGTGCTGAGCCCGCGAGTACTGACCACCATCGGCTCCATCTCTTCGGAAACGGCACCGATGATGCTTGCCCCGTGGGTGCTCATCCCGGTGGTGCGCACCCTCGACGCGCACCATCGCCCGCGCATTCCGCTGTGGCGGGGTGCCTGCCGATCGGCGGTCGCGGTGGCGTTGATGGGTGCGGTCAACGCCGTGGCCACCCTCGCCGCATTGGGCGTCGCCCTGCTGTGGTGGTTGCTCACTGGCATCGCCGGCCCACAGCGGCGGCGCTGGTTGCTCTTCGGGGCAGTGTGGTCGGGGGCACTCGCACTGGCCTGCGTCTGGTGGGTGGTACCCCTACTGATTTTGTCGCGGGTCAGTCCGCCCTTCCTGGACTTCATCGAATCCTCCCGCGTCACTACCGAATGGACCTCACTCACCGAGGTACTGCGCGGGACGAGTGCGTGGACGCCGTTCGTCTCCGCCGATCGGGTGGCCGGCGCGGTACTGGTGGGTCAAGGCGCCGCGGTGGTGGCCACCACCACTCTCGCGGCCGCAGGATTGGCCGGACTCTGCATGCGTCACATGCCGTTTCGAGCCCGGTGGAGCATCACCCTGATAGTCGGATTGCTCCTGATGTGCACCGGATATGCGGGAGCGCTCGGGGCGCCGCTCGCCGGCGAGGTACGTGTCTTCCTCGACGGTCCCGGCGCCTTTCTGCGCAACATTCACAAGTGTGAGCCATTCATCAGGCTGCCGCTGGTACTGGGTGTGGCCCATCTGCTCGCCCGGGTTCCCCTACCCGGCACATCGAGGATGGCGCACACCATTTCCGCATTCGCCCATCCGCAACGATCCCGTCCCGTCGCGGCCACGATCGTGATCGCCGTCGCGATCGTCGGCGCGGGATCGTTGATGTGGACGGGTCAACTCGCACCGGGCGAAACATATCGGGCCATTCCCGACTACTGGCGGCAAACGGCGCGCTGGCTCGCCGATCACGCAGACGGTCGCGACGGCGTCTTTCGCGGCCATCCGACGCGCGCCCTCGTCGTCCCCGGAGCGCCCTTCGCCGACCAATTATGGGGACTAACCCACGATGAGCCGTTACAACCGCTGGCGACAACGCCATGGGCCGTACGCGATGCCATTCCGCTCACCCCGTCCGGGGCCATTCGCGCGATGGACTCGGTCCAGCGAGACATCGCGGACGGGCGCTCCTCGGCCGGGCTGGCCGCGACGCTGGCCCAGCAGGGCATCGGCTATGTGGTGTTGCGCGCCGATCTCAATCCCGACACCTCGCGGTCGGCGCGGCCACTGCTGGCCCAACAGGCACTCGCCGATTCGCCCGGGCTGACCAGGGTCGCCGTGCTCGGTCCTGCGGTACGGCCGTCCACAGTGCCCGGCGTGGTGCGCGACAACGGATTAGCCCCGCTGATGCCCGCGGTACAGATCTTCGAGGTAGCGCCGCCGCCGGGAACCGCATTCCCCGGCACCGGCCCGCTGCTCATCGATGCCGACACCACCCCCCGAATCGCCGGTGGACCCGAATCCCTTGAAACACTACAAAATATGCGGGCCATGCGTGGACTCGCCCCGCTGGGGCCAGCAGTGCTCGCGGCCGACGCCCGGCGCGCCGGACTATCCACGTCCCCGACACTGATCACCGACACCCCCACCGATCGCGAAACCGATTTCGGCCGCGTCGACGATCACAGTTCCGCGATTCGCACCCCCGACGATCCGCGACGCACCAAGAATGCAGCAGCCGATTATCCCGTCGACGGCCAGCCGCTCGTGGAAGGTCAATGGCTGCTTGATAATCGGCCCGGCGAGGTATCCGTATCGGCCTCCGGATCAGCCGCCGACGCCACCCAGCCGGGCCAGACCTCGCCCGCAAATTCTACTGCCGCCGCCTTCGACGGCGACCCATCTACAGCGTGGGTGAGCAAGGGACTCGACGGTGCCGTCGGCCAGTGGTTGCGACTGAATTTCACCCACCCACACGCCGATCTTTCGTTACGACTGACCACCGCCAAAGCGTTAGGCTCGGATGTATCGTCGATCGTGGTGACCACCGAGTCGGGTAGCGCCATCGCCCAGGGAGTTACACCCGGGGTGCCAGTCACCGTAACAGCACCCAGCGGCCCCACCCGGTGGGTGCAGATCCGCGCAATCAGTACCCGCAACGGTACGGCCGGAAATCAATTCGCTCTGGGAGAAGTTGCACTCACCGATCTGGCCAGCGGATCGCCGATCGTTATCCGCCACCGGGTGCGCCTGCCGACGCTGCCGGCGAATACCAAGGTATCGGGATGGCTGCTATCGCAGGAACTCTCCGGGCGCAGCAGCTGTGTCGACGACAAAACCCCGCTGCACAACAATCCGGAGATCGTCCGGTGCGCGAACGGACTCGGTCTCTCCCCGGAGACTCCCGCCGTGTTCACTCGGGCACTGTCGGTACCGCGGGCGACCACCGTAACGCCGGTAATGGTGCTACGTCCGCGTCCGGGCACCGCCCTCGACGCATTGCTGAGCCCTGAGGGTTCCGTACGTGCGACCGGCAACGCACAGGTCAATGATCCGCGCGGCTCCGCACTCGCCGCTGTCGACGGCGACCCACGCACCATATGGACCGCCGCAGATCCGCCCAAGAGCGCAAAAGTACAGGCCAAGAAGCGATCTCAACCCACCCTACGCATCACGCTGCCAGCGCGGCAGCGCGTCGAACGACTCCGACTCACCCTTGCCCGCGACTATCCGGCGGCGCCCACGAACGTGTCGGTGGATCTGGGCACCGGACCACAAAAACGCACCGTCGGCGCGGACGGCATCATCACCCTCACACCGGCGACCACCGATCACCTCACCATCACGATCCTGGCCCGGCGCGACCTCATCGATATCGACAGCCTCGGATTCACCAGTGCCGCACCCACCGGAATAGCCGAAGTGCAGATCGACCCAAAACCCCACGGCACACCGTCATCAGCCCACCGGCCGCTCACCATCAGCTGCGCCGCCGGAATCGGCATCACCGTATCCGGTCAGGTCATTGCGATGCAGATCCACACCAGTACCGACGCTCTACGCGCCGGCGATCCGGTGATCGCCACCCCCTGCACGCCGCGACTGAACCTCGGCGCCGGAGAACAGGAATTATCGGCGAATCCGGGACCCGCCTTCACCGTCGACACCATCAGTCTCGACACCCCAGAATCCGACAGCACAG
>JASGFW010000081.1:0-18544 GCA_047605305.1 Gordonia sp. (in: high G+C Gram-positive bacteria) | reverse complement strand
GTGACCATCGGGAATGGGAGGCCGACCTGCGCAGGCAGCGGAGGCTCGACGACCCGACGCGACGAATATTGCGGTGCACGGCCGTCGAATTGCGTACCGAGCCAGCCGAAGTAGTTGCCGACCTGCGTGCGGCGGGGGTGCCGTGTTGCGTGGGAGTTTCGGTGCCATAAATGGCACCGAGATTCCCACACATGTGATCGGGGGGCGGGTTATCGGATGGTGTAGCCGCCGTCGATAGCCAGCGTCTGCCCCGTGATGAGGGAGGCGGCGTCGCTGAGTAGAAAGATCACCGCACCCACGATGTCGCCGGGTTCACCGAAGCGGCCCATGGGGATTCGCGACTGGAGTTCCCGGGCCCAGTCGGGTCTGCTCAGGGTTGACGCGGTCAGCTCGGTGCGCACGAATGTCGGCGCGACGGCGTTGACGCGAATCCCGAATTCGGCCCACTCCAGCGCCAACTGCTTCGTGAGGTGGATCAGTGCGGCCTTGCTCGTGCCGTATGCGGCACGTTCCTCAATGGCGACCTGGCCCGCCTGGGAGGCGATGTTGACCACGGCTCCCGCAGTGCCGGTGGCCAACCATGTCGCGGCGAGCCGGGTGGTGAGGAAGAAGCTGCCCCGCAGATTGGTGTCCATGACCGCATCCCAATCCTCCTCGGTGACCTCGATCGCACGCTTCGGGATGTTGATCCCCGAGTTGTTGACCAGCAGATCAATTCCGCCGCTCGTATCGACGAGTTGGTCGATGCCGCGTCGAAGGGATGCGACGTCGGTCAGCTCAAGTGCGGGCGCGACGGTGTGGTACCGATCGGCGATCCGCGCTGCGGTGTCGGGGTCGCGGCTGGTGCCGTAGACGGTGGCACCAGCCGCGGCGAGGCCGTCGGCGATAGCCTGGCCAAGACCGCGACCGGCTCCGGTGACGAGAGCGGTCTTACCCTTGAGGCTGAAGGAGCCGGTAGCCGTCTCGGCGTTAATTGGCGAAATTGTGATCGCTCCACGACAGTTTTTTGTTGCCGTACTTGGCTGCGCGTACATCGCCCGACCGCGCATGTCCCTCGAAGTATTCCACCCGGGCGGCACGGCCGCAGAGTTCGCCGAAGAAGGCACTCGACTCGGTGTTCGTCACTTCCTGGTAGGTGACGGTGCGCAGATATTTGCCAACCCACAGACCTCCGGTGTACCGGGCCGCGCCGCGGGTCGGAAGCACGTGATTGGTCCCGATCACCTTGTCGCCATAGGAAACACAGGTTCCTTCGCCGAGGAACAGGGCGCCATAGTTGTGCAGCTTCTCCAGCGCCTCGCGGGGTTCGCGGGTGAGGATCTGAACGTGTTCGGAGGCGTAAGCATCGGCCAGGGTGTAAGCCTCATCCAGGGTCTCGACGACGCGCACCTCACCCCAGTCCCGCCACGCGGCTGCGGCGAAGTCGCGAGTGGGTAGGCCGGGGAGGATGGTGTCGATGTGCTCGATGACCTTGCGACCCAGTTCTTCGCTCGTGGTGATGAGGACGGCCGGTGAATCCGGACCATGTTCGGCCTGCGAGAGAAGGTCGACGGCGACGATGAATGGATCGGCGTACTCGTCGGCGACGATCAACACCTCGGTGGGGCCGGCGAATAGATCGATCCCCACCTCACCGAATAGCTGACGCTTGGCTTCGGCGACGAAGGCGTTGCCGGGGCCGGCGAGCAGGTTGACGGGGCGGATGGTTTCGGTGCCCACGGCGAGCGCTGCCACGGCCTGGATGCCGCCGAGTAGGTAGATCTCGTCCGCACCGGCCAGTGCCATCGCGGCGATGGTGGCGTCGGGGATGTTGCCGCGGATTAGCGGTGTGCAGGCCGCGACCCGTCCGACGCCAGCGACTTTGGCCGTCACGATCGTCATATGCGCGCTGGCCAGCAGCGGATATTTTCCGCCGGGAATATAGGCGCCGGCGGCCTCGATTGGCACATTCTTTTGTCCGAGGAATACCCCGGGAAGGGTTTCGATCTCGAAATCGGTGAGCGACTCCAGTTGCTTACGTGCCATCACCCGTACTTGTTCCTGCACGAAGGTGATGTCGTCGATCACCTGCTTGGGTACGCGGGAGATAATTTCGTCGAGTTGTGTGTCGGTGAGCAAATAACTGTCGGCGGAGTAGTCGTCGAACTTCTCGGAGTATTCACGTACCGCGATATCGCCGCGGCGGCGGATATCGTCGATCACATGCTCGACGGTTTCGCGCACCGCCGGGGTGCTTCCGCGCTCGACGCTGTCCTTCTCGGGCAGTTTGAGGTCGTGCGTGCGGATACTGGCCTTGCGGTCCTCTGTGGTCGTCATTATCAGTAGTCCTCCATGCTTGTGGATCGCGGTGCTACCGCCGGCCGTTGCTGCGGCCACCAGCTCCGATGCGTGTGGTGCGGATCACTCGATACCGAGTGTATACGTATACATTACGCATGGCAAGCGTTCTGTGGACGGCATGAGCATTGCTGATGGTGAGCGCGCAACGCTGGTTTGCCGCGCGTGGTTTCCCGTCGGTGCTGTATCTGTGATCAGTTCACGGATGGGATGGCAGGGGGCGCGGGGGTGTGGGCGGTCGATCCGCGGGGGACCAGCCGCGACCGGAAGGTCACGGTGGTGAAGGGGCTGCCGGGGTTGTCGATACGTGCCAGCAACGCTTCGGCCCCGGCTTTTGCCATGGTGCGGCTCGGCTGATGAATGGTGGTCAGGTCGAATGCCGGCCATGCGGACATATCGACGTCGTCATAGCCGATTACCCAAAGCTGTTGCGGTACAGATACTTTCAACGCACGTGCCGCATCGAGTGCGCCAAAAGCGATGAGATCGTTGCTGCAGAAGATGGCCGTGGGCGGATCTGGCGATGTCAGCAGCTCTGTGGCCGCGCGAAATCCAAAGCCGTGGCTGAATTCGCCCTGCCGTACCCGCGATGCGGGCAGCGTAATACCTTCGGCCGCTAAATGTTCGGTGAATCCGGCGGTGCGGTCGCGCGCGGTACTGACCGTTGCCGGGCCGCCGATTAGGCCGATCTTCGTATGGCCGCTGTGCACGAGGTAGTCGGCGACCATCGTCCCGCCCACCCGGTTGTCGCTGGCAACTTGGTCGCAGGAGAGGGAGTCGACGATCCGATTGATCAGCACGACGGGACGATGTTTGTCGAGCGCTGCCTGCAGTGCCGGTGAGGCCTCGGTCACCGTGGTGAAGATGATTCCGTCGATCGACCCCGCGTTGATGGCCTCGATGGCGGCTTCACCCCCGGGGCCGTCGGAGTTCCACAAGGTGACTTTCTGTCCGGCGGCATCGAGATGAGCGGTGAGGACGTCCAGAATCTCCGGATAGAACGGGTTGGTGAGATCGGCGACGACGACCCCGATGGTGTTGGTTCGTCCGGTCTTCATCGCGCGGGCGCCGAGATTGGGTACGTATCCCAGCTGCTGGGCCACCTCCACGATCCGTTGCCTGGTCGCGTCGCTGATCTTGCCGTTCGGGGTGAAGGCGCGTGACACCGTCGCTTGCGAAACTCCGGCAAGTTTCGCCACGTCTCGACTTGTCGCCATCGTGTCCATTCGCTTCGGGTGCTCGTCGCGCAGGTGCGCGCATACGCCCTGCCAGGATACGTAAGTGCCGATGGAACGGGGGTATCAGTATGACGTTATGTCCGAATTCCGAGCACAACGTCATACTGATCGCGAGAATGCTGGTGCGCCCGCGTGAATCTTTTTCAAACCATACAGTGGGCGCACACCGGCCGGAGGCCGGCAAGGATGTAACAGTGCTCCCGGCAGGATTCGAACCTGCGACACCGGCTTTAGGAGAGCCGTGCTCTATCCCCTGAGCTACGAGAGCGTGGACCGGGGGGTGACGCACGCGGAGATTTCCCGCGCTGTGTGCGCCGTCCAATCCGTGTCGGGGTGGGCCGCAGCGGGGTGCGGTTGCCGACGTGAGGAGTCTACGGTAGCCGGGCGCGGGTACGGGAAGGTGCCTGCCCTCTGGTGCGCCATGCGGTGGCGGCGAGGGGATACGGTGATCGTGTGGTTAGCGCATCAAATCCCCAGAGGGTGCTCGTCACCGGCGCCACCAGCGGCATCGGCGCCGAGGTGGCGCGTGCGATGGTTGCGGCCGGACATCGTGTGTACGGAACCAGCCGGCATCCCGACAGTGTTGCCGACCCGATCCCCGGCGTCACCTACGTCCGGCTCGACAACGCCGATTATGCGAGTGCGGTTGCTTGCGCGGAGCAGGTGGGTGCGCTCGATATCCTGATCAACAACGCCGGTGAGTCGCAGGCGGGTGCACTTGAAGATACCCCGATCGCTGCGATCGAGGATCTCTTCCGGGTCAACGTGTTTGGTCCGATCGCACTGACGAAGGCGGTGCTGCCGGGTATGCGGGAACGTCGGCACGGAACGATCATTTTGGTCGGGTCGATGCTGTCGAGCTTCCCGGTCGCCTTCCGCTCGAACTATGCCGCGACGAAATCGGCACTCAAGGCTTTCGCTTTCGCCGCCCGACGTGAGGTCGCCCCGTACGGTATCCGGCTGATCAGCGTCGAACCCGGCACGATCGCCACCGGCATCGGCGACCGCCGCAGCATCTACATCGACGACGATTCCGCCTACCGGGCCGAGTATGAGACGTTCGCCGCGGCAACCCGGCGTAATGAGGAGGCCGGGATCACCGCCGCCGCGATGGCCGAGGTCATTGTTGATGCAGCGCTCGCCGATCATCCGAAGCCGTTCTACGCCAAGGGTAATTCGGCCGGGATCGTCTTCGCGTTGCGTCGGCTGCTGCCGCGGCAGTTCATCCTCGATATGACCGCCCGCAAGCACGGGCTGCCTCCGGTCAAGGCGTAGCGGTATGCGAATCAACTTGCGGGTCATCGGGATCGGCCCCGGTGACCCCCGACAACTCACGTTGCAGGCGGTTGAGGCGATCGCCGGTGTGGACGTCTTCCTCACCCTCGATAAGGGTGATGTCACAGATGGCCTGGCGCAGGTGCGTCGCGAGATTCTCGCCAAGCATGCCGACGGCGGTCACCGGCTCATCGCGATCGCCGATCCGCCTCGGGACCGTCAACCGTCCGATTACGGCGCGGAGGTCCGGCGCTGGCATGCGGCCCGCGCCGCGCTCATCGAGGCGGCGCTACATGCCGAACTCCACGACGGCGGGGTGGCGGCCTTCCTGGTGTGGGGAGATCCGGCGCTCTATGACAGCACGCTGCGGATCGTCGACGACCTCGCCGCCCGCCCCGGTCTTGAGCTCGATGTCGATGTGATCCCCGGGGTGACCAGCGCCAGCGCGCTCACCGCCGCGCACGCCATCGTGGCCCACCGGGTCGGTGAGCCGCTTCTCATCACCACCGGCCGCCGACTGGCGCAGACCGCGCCCGGTGCCGATCTCAACCAGATCGTGATGCTCGACGCCGACCTCGCCTTCCGGCATACGGCCGCCGCCGACGATTACATCTGGTGGGGGGCCTATCTCGGTATGCCGGAGGAAATTCTGATCAGCGGCCGCGTCGGGGAGGTTGGCGAAAAGATCGCCGCCGCCCGCGCCGCCGCCCGCGCCCGGATGGGCTGGATCATGGATATCTATCTGCTTCGCAAGGCGTCGTGCGGCTCGTGATCGGTGGGGTCCACTAATGGTTGCGGTTCACCAGATCCGACGCAGCACCGCCATGATGTCGTCACGGATTTCGGTGCGGCAGATGACGAAATCGGGTAGGTAGGGCCGCGGCTGGTTGTAGGCGACGGGGGAGCCGTCGAGTCGGCTGCAGTGCAGCCCCGCGGCCAACGCGACCCCGATGGGCGCACAGTTATCCCACTCGTACTGTCCGCCGGAGTGAACGTAGGCATCGACATCGCCGCGCACCACCGCCATCGCCTTGGCGCCGGCCGAACCGATTTCCACCGGAGTCAATCGCAGCGCCCGGCTCACCGCGGCCACCTCATAGGTTCCGCCCCACCGTGATACGGCGATCCTCCCGGTCAGTTCGCTTGGTGGAGAAGCTACTTCGTCGGAGCGAAATAGCTCGCCGGTCGCGGGCAGGCAGACGGCCGCCGTGCTCACCGCGCCCGAGCAGGTGAGCGCCACATGTACGGCCCAGTCGTCGGTACCGGATGCGAATTCCCGTGTTCCGTCGAGCGGATCGATGATCCACACCCGCTGGGCGCTGGCGCGGTCGCCGACATCGGCGGCCTCCTCGGAGAGCACCGCATCGCCCGGGCGGTGGGTGCGCAGCACCTGCGCGATCCACGCCTGGGCCATCGCGTCGCCGACATCGCCGAGTATTCGTCCGCCCAGTAGCCTGCCCGAGCGCACCCCCAGCAGAATGTCACCCGCTCCACTCGCGATGCGTGCGGCCAGCTCGGCATCGGAATGGGCAGAGATCATCCATCTACTAGAGCACACTGGAACTATGCCCGAGTTACCTGAGGTGGCCGCCATCGCCGACTTCGTCGACGGCCGGGCCGCGGGTTTGCCGATCCGGCGTGTTGAGGTGGCGTCGTTATCGGTGCTCAAGACCGCCGACCCGCCGTATACGGCGCTGGCCGGCCGGATCATCGCATCCGTGGGCCGGATCGGGAAGTACCTGATTATCCATACCGTGGCCGCCGGCACCCCCGATTCGGGGGATACGACGATCAGCGTGGTCGTTCATTTGTCGCGGGCCGGCTGGCTGCGCTGGCGTGTGGGGCTGTCGCCGCGTCCGTTGCGCCCGGGCGGTAAGAGCCCCATCGCGCTACGGGTGCATTGCGGTCTGCCCGGTGAGGGCTTCGATATCACCGAGGCGGGGACGCAGAAGCGGCTCGCCGTGTGGATCGTGCATGAGGTGGCCGGGATCGACCGCATCGCCTTGCTGGGGCCCGACGTGCTTTCGTTATCGCGCGATGAGTTCGCCACGGTGGTGCGTGGGGGCGGCGGACGCATCAAGAATGTACTCACCGACCAGCGGGTGCTCGCCGGAATCGGCAACGCGTATTCCGATGAGATCCTGCATGCCGCGAAATTATCTCCATTCGCATTGGCCGGGGCGCTCTCCGATGATCAGGTGGACCGGCTATTCGCCTCGACGCGTTCGGTATTGGCCGATGCGGTGGCGCGCCTGGAGGGTATCGGGGTGGAAAATATGAAAGCGGAGAAACACGGTGGCTACCGGGTGCATGCCAGGAGTGGGTTGCCGTGTCCGGTCTGCGGCGACACGATCGGTGAGGTCAGCTTCGCCGATCACTCCCTGCAGTATTGCCCCTCCTGCCAGACCGGCGGCAGGATTCTCGCGGACCGGCGGATGTCGAGGTTGCTGAAATGATCGCGACTCGGCGCGTTATGTCGAGGGTTTCGGGTCGGTCGAGCTGGTCGTATCCGCGAGATCGCGCCACGCGACCGGCGCGCGCTTGTAGTTCAGGGATGTGCTGCTTGCGGTGTCGGCCCAGTAGATGACCTGGCGCAGCTTTTGCCCGGGATCGGCGTAGGCGACGAGGCATGTCGCATACGATTCGCCGCGGCGCATCGTCTGGGGCGGTGTGTTCGCGGGGCAGTCGGCGAGCGGCGTCGCGGGAGGCAGGGTCAATGCCGCGGTGTGGCCATCGGCAGAGCCGGCCAACCCCGTCACCTCCGGTGCCCGGGTGCGTCGCGGCGAGAGGGAGGTCACCGTGACATAGAGGAACCACGGTGTGCCGCCATGTGTCTGGCTCGACGGCATCCCCTTGCCGACGGTGATACCGGTGACGGTGTAGAGGGCGAGGGGTCCGGAGGCGTGGTAGGTGAAGGCCGGGAGTACCGCGCTCGCACCGAAGTTCAGGGCGGTGCCCGGTGGGGTGCGGACGGAGGCTCCCGGCGTAACCGTGACCGCCGCCGACCGTGGTACTGAGGTGGCCTGCTCGGCGGAGGTGGTGGGTTTCGAGGCGCATCCCGCCGCCATCATGACGGCCACGGCAAGTGCCGCCAGTGCCGGGCGGCGACGCAGCGGGATGGACGTTTTCACGTCCGTAAGGTAACCGATGCGCCATCCGGACCGGCTCGGGTGGTCTCCTATATCGCTCGTCCGCGCCCGGCACGATACCAGCGGACCAAGGCATCGGTCGATGAATCACCCTGTGGTGCAGGGGCATTCGGCTCAGTGATGGCCCCGAGGAGTTCCTTGGCCTGGGTTTTGCCCAATTCGACGCCCCACTGGTCGAACGGATTGATGCCCCACACGCTGCCCTCGACAAACACCTGATGCTCATATAACGCGATCAGCTGACCGATCACCGACGCGGTGAGTTGGGGGGCGAGGATCGTCGTGGACGGCCTGTTGCCGGGCATCACCTTATGCGGCACCACATCCGCAGCGACGCCTTCAGCGGCGATCTCCTCGGCGGTCTTACCGAAGGCCAGCACCTTGGTCTGCGCGAAGAAGTTACTCATCAGCAGGTCATGCATCGATCCGGTGCCGTCGGCGGTGGGCAGATCGTCGGTGGGATTGACGAATCCGATGAAGTCGGCGGGCACTATCCGGGTGCCCTGGTGTAAGAGCTGATAGAAGGCGTGCTGGCCATTGGTTCCGGGCTCACCCCAGAAGATTTCGCCGGTGTCGGTGGTGACGGGTTGCCCGTGCGCGGTCACCGACTTGCCGTTGGATTCCATCGTCAGCTGTTGCAGATACGCGGCGAAGCGGGCCATGTCATTCGAGTAGGGCAGTACCACTCGTGAGCCGGCATCGAGGAAGTTCGAGTACCACAGTCCGATCAGGCCGAGGATCACCGGCGCATTGTGCTCAAGCGGTGCGGTGCGGAAATGCTCGTCGACGATATGGAAACCGTCGAGGAAATCCCTGAAGCGCTCCTTGCCGATCGCCGCCATCACCGCCAGCCCGATCGCCGAGTCGACGGAATAGCGGCCGCCGACCCAATCCCAGAACCCGAACATATTCGCGGTGTCGATACCGAATGTGGACACTTCGTCGGCGTTGGTGCTCACCGCGACGAAATGCTTGGCGACGGCGTCGTCCGGGGCACCCAGCTCATCGAGTAGCCAGCGGCGCGCGGCGGCGGCGTTGGTGAGTGTTTCCAGTGTGGTGAAGGTCTTGGAGGCGACGATGAACAGGGTGGTGTGTGCGTCGAGACCGGCGAGAGTGCCGACGAGGTCGGCCGGATCGACATTGGACACGAAGTGAGCGCGGATGGGGCCGTCGGCGTAGTGGCGCAGTGCCTGATAGACCATCACCGGCCCCAGATCGGAGCCGCCGATACCGATGTTGACCACGTCGGTGATCGCTTTACCCGTGTGGCCTTTCCATTCTCCGCTGCGCAGCCGGTCGGTGAAGGTGCCCATCGCGTCGAGTACGGAGTGCACGTCGGCCACCACGTTCTGGCCGTCGACGACGAGAGTGGCGGTGGCCGGCAGCCGCAGTGCGGTGTGCAGCACGGCGCGGTCCTCGGAGGTGTTGATGTGTTCACCCGCGAACATCGCATCGCGATGTTCCTCAAGGCCGACTTCGCGGGCAAGGCCCAACAACAGTTGCAGGGTTTCGCGTGATACGCGGTGCTTGGAGTAATCGATATGCAGGTCGCCGACCTCGACGGTGAGTTCGGTGCCGCGGTCGGGGTCGGCGGCGAAGATATCGCGTAAATGCGTCGCGGCGACCTGCGGCTGGTGAGCCGCGAGTGCCTGCCATGATTCTGTCGTCGTAACGGGGTGATCGTTGCCGGTGACGTCGGTGCTCATACCTGACACCCTATGCGGTGGCCCGGCCGTAGTGTGCCGTGGTGAACGCGCCGTGCAGAACCGTGTGGGGGCCAGTGGGCTGGGGTCAGCGGCCTAGGGGGCCGCGACCCAGCCGCAGCAGCAGCATCGCCAGGGTGTGGCCCTCCTTGCCGAGGTCGGAGAAGCGGTCGAGCACCTTGACCTCGCGGCTATGCACCAGGCGCGGGCCGCCCGAGGCCATCCGGGTGGCGCCGACCTTCTTCGATATCGCCGTGCGGCGTTTGATCGCCCCGAGAATGATCGCGTCGAGCCGGTCGATCTCCTGGCGGAGCACCTCGATCTCGTCGGGGAGGTCGCTGATATCTGAGCTCAGCCCATAGGAGTCGAGATCGATGGACTGCTCGAAGGACCCGGATTCGCTGGCATCGCTCACCGGGGTGATTTTGCCACGCGCATCCGTCGACGGTTCTACTAGATCCCATGCTCAGCAGGCTGACGCCGTCGACGTCAGACTCCGGCGTGGCTCGCGACCGATTCACCACTGCCGTGGTGTGGGCGCCGATCGTGGCGATCGCGGTGCAATTGGTGATTCGGGTCTGGCTGGTGGCGACCGGGAACTTCTACTGGGATGACCTGATTCTCATCGGCCGCGCTTCGACTCATCCGATTATGTCGTGGGACTACCTCGGGCACAGCCACGATGGGCATTTCATGCCCGCGGCCTTTCTGGTCGCGGGTGTATCGACGTTGATCGCCCCGCTGGACTGGCTGATTCCGGCGCTCACCCTGGTGGCGTTGTGGATGCTGGCGGCGTTCGCCGTGTGGCGGATGATCCGGGTGGTGATTTCGGTGCTGGGATCGGCCCGCTCGGTGAGATTCCGGGCGGTGAGCGTGCTCGCGGCGCTGACGGTGTACCTGTTTAGTCCGATGACCGTGCCCGCGTTCGTCTGGTGGTCGGCGGGATTGAACTCGCTTCCCATGCAGGCCGCGTTGGCGTGGGTTGTCGGCGATGCGGTGGCGTTGTGCGCGGGTCGGATCGGTCCCGGATCGCCCCGTGTGGTGGTTGTGCGCTCGACGCTTGTGGTTCTGCTTGCCCTGGCATTTTTCGAGAAGTCGCTGGTCATTGCGCCGGTCGCGGTGATGGCGGTGCTACTGGTGACGTTCGGCGCCGAGTCTGCGGGAGCCGGTGGATCCCGGCGGCGCGCAGCGATCGCCGCGCTGATGCGGGGCCGGGCGCTCTGGACGGCGCTGACCGTCGTATCCGGTTGTTGGCTGGTCGTTTATCTGGCGGTCTCCGACCCGCTCGCCGGAACGCATTCGGTCGGCCAGACCGTCGAGTTGGTGGGGAGATCGATCAACGGCGCGGTGGTGCCGTCGCTGGTGGGTGGGCCGTGGGCATGGGAGCGGTGGATCCCGGGCCCGCCGATGGCGACCCCCCAGCCAGCGATGATCGTCGCCGGCTGGGGGGTCGTTGGCGTCGTGGTGGTCTGGGCGGCGACACGTCGTCGCGGCTGCGTCGCCGTGCTGATCTGCACCGCGCTGTATGTGGTGGGTGTGCAGATCCCGGTGATGTGGAACCGATCGGCGGTCACCACCGCACCCGAACTGGCGCAGACGATGCGGTATCTGCCCGATTCCGCCCTCGTCCTGGCACTCGGGATCGCGATGGTGCTGGTGTCACCGCCCCGGCACGTCACCGCGGGCCCGCCGCCGCGACTGCTCATCGGGGCCGGGATGGGTGCGGGGGTGGCACTGTTCGCATCGACGATGGTGTCGGTGACCGGTTACGCCGAGTCGTGGCAGAACGACCCCACCGGCGCCTACCTGGCTACCGCGAAACGCTCGCTCGCCGCCAATTCGTCGGCGACGATATTCGATCAGTCGCTGCCGCTGGAGATCCTGCTCCCGGTGGCATACCCGGAGAATCGGATCAGTCATACCTTCGGCCGCATCGGGCATGGTCCGCGTTTCGGCGCCGTCACCGATCGGCTTATCGTGCTGGATAATTCGGGCCGCGCGGTGCCCGGCATGGTGACCCCGCTGCGTAGGTTTCAGGCGGGTCCGGGTTCGTGTTCGCGACCCGAAGCCGGCGGTCCACGACGGGTGCGTCTCGACGGTCCCGTCGTCGACTGGCGGTGGACGATCGCGCTGAGTTATTGCGCGAACTCCACGGGCCGGATCGCCGTGTCGTTGTGCGGCGGCAACCCGGTGTCGGTCCCGGTTGCCAGGGGGCTGCACGTGGTCTACGTGCAACTCGACGGGCATGGCGAGGATATCCGGATACGCCCGCTCACGCCGGGGGTGGCCATACACACCGGCGCCGGTTGGCTCGGTCAGGTGGTCGACGCCCGCCTGCTCGGTGGCTGATCTGTGCGCCGGTGAATGCGCAGTTGTCGCCTAGCTGGGGTGCCCCCAAACACACTCACCCGTGATCGTGCGCGTGTGCGCGGGTTCAGTCTACCGATGACTTGGTTGGGATGAGCGCGCGTTGTCTGCTACGCGGTCGAGTGGCAGGGTTCTGTGGCTGTTTGGACTCTCGGGGTTCTCAGGGCGATCCAGGTGGTTAGGGCGAGTGCGAGCGCGGTTGGGATGAGTGCCCAGCCTGCGAGGTTGATGGCGCTGGTTCCGGCGGTGAGGAGGAGGCTGCCGAGTGCCGCACCGACGGCGGAGCCGAGGTACATGGCAGCCATCTGGAACGCGATGATGGGCATGGCCTGTGTCGGTCGGTCGGCGGTGAGGGCTTGTTGTAGGGTCGGAACGCTTGCCCAGCCTGCTGCGCCCCAGAGGGTGGCCGCGATGAGCCATGCGACCGGAACGACGATAAGCAAGGCGAGGACGAAGCTCAATCCGAGGAGGGCGGGGAGGGCGATGAGCAGTGGTTGTGGCCCGTGGCGGTCGAGTGGCTTGCCGATGAATACGGAGCCGGTGACGCCGCCGATTCCCCAGGCCCAGACGAGCCCGAATCCCCAATCATTGAGGCCTGCGGATTCGGCCATCGGCAGGAGATAGGTGTACAAGCCCAGGCTCGCGACTCCGAGGAAGAACGCGGCGATCACGCCAATGCTCGTCTTGCCGGCCCGGAGCACGCGGATCGCGGGTTCGCTGGCCGCTTCGTCGAGCCGTGGGAGCGTTCGTGCATGTGCGGCCAGAGCGGTCATGCTGAGCACGCCGATGAGGACGACGAGCCCCATCGTCCACCGCCAGTTCAGGCTCTGCCCGATGAGCATCCCGAGAGGAACGCCTGCGACGGTTCCGGTGGACAGACCGAAGGTAACCATCGCCATTGCCCGCCCCCGTTCGGCCTTTGTGACCATCGCGGCAGCGGTCGCGGTCGCCACGGCCGTCAGGATGCCCGCTCCCGCTCCCGCGATCATTCGTGCGGCCAGGAATACCTCGATCCCCGGTGCGAGGGCGGTGATGAGGTTGCCGAGGTTGAACAAGCCCAAGGCGATCAAGAGTGCGCGGGCCGTGCTGCCTCTCGTGATCCGCCCAGACAGCAGCGGCCCGGCGACCGCGTAAGCGGCGGTGAAGGCAGTGACGCCGAGGCCGATTGTCGCGACCGTCGTGGCGAGCGAATCGGCGATCTGCGGCAACACGCCAGCCAGAACGTAGGCGTCGATCCCGAGCGCGATGGTGGCGACGGTCAGGGGCCAGACCTTGAGGATCATGCCTCGTCCTTCGCGTCGTCTTCGGCATGTTCGTACCCAGACAGCACCGTGTTCAGTAAGCCGGGGAAACGCTCTTCGAGGTCATCGGTGCGGAGCTTGATCATGCACTTGCGCCCCTCGCCGCGCACGAAGACAACTCCGGACTCGCGCAGCAGACTCGTGTGATGCGTGAGAGTGGAGCGCGGTAGGTCGGGGCCGAGGTCGAGGCTGTCCACTTCGCCCCGCTCGGCGAGCATCCGCACCATGTTCAGGCGCAGCGGCTCACTCAGGGCAAAGAGCACGCGCGGGATCGCGATGGCATCGGTATCGGGGTGTTCGTAGCTGCGTGGTGGCATACAGCCTCCAGTCGTTCGAGAATAGTCGCACGTTTATCGTGCGACTATTCTCGCACGATTCAGCGACGCAGATCAACCCAGGAACGCTCGACAAGTCGTGAGACCAACACATGCTCCACGGGGCAGCTACTCCAACGATGCAAAGCGCATATTGGTCACAAGCTGCGACCTCTCAGTGATGTGGACCGCGAAACCGTCGACCGGCTCTACGCCGACTGGACCAGGGCGGAGATTCCGATCGCGCTCGAACCGACAGAACTCGCCTTCGGCTACACCTTCGTTGCCACTGGCCTCGACGGCCACCGCCTCCGCGTCTGCGCGACCGCCACCACCGGACTGAGTTAGCGGCTGCCGACAGCGCGACCAGCGACGTCTCAATCAGCAGGGCCGGGGTAATTCCCCGGCCCTGCACAAGTTGGCAGCAAGAACGCGGAAAGACCTCTCTGGTGAGTCGTGCTGTGCCGTAGGAACCGCGCACCGCCCGGAACCAATGGCACCGCTAGATGATTGATTCCTGGTGTCAGTGGTCGTAGGCGAGCAGTGACCGGTGGGTTGGGGTGGGTTGGGGTGGTGTTGCGGTCGTTGTGCCAGATGGCCGTGGTGAGGGCGAGGACTCGTTGCGCGATGCGGGCACAGACGCCGGCGATGGTGCGGCCGTAGTAGCCCTTGTCGGCGATGATCGTCGGCCTGTTCTCGATCACCAGTTCGGCTAATCCTGGTGTGCTGGTGATGATGTCGTGTGGGGCGTGACGTTCGTCGGCCTTGGCTGCGGTCAGTGTCCAGCCGATCGGAACGCCGTGCAGGGTGGTCAGCAGATGCAGCCGCAGGCCCCAAAAGAATCGGGAGTGCGAGGCACAGTAGCCGTGCTCGGCCCAGTCGGCCAGATCCGACCGCAGTGTGGTCTGGCGGGATCGGCCGCACTCGACCGGAGTGGAATCGGCCAGCCACACCGAATCGTCGCCCACACCTGTGACTGCGGCGAGGGTGCGGGAGGAGAAGCATCCCGGCCGCTTCTGTGTGACACGCTCGGGATGGGCTTTGAGTCGATCGTCGCAGGTCACGTACAGTGCAGTGGCGAGGTCGTCCAGGTCGGTGTCCATATCGACTACCTGTCGGTGTTGGGTTAGCAACACTGATCCTGGACGGCCTCCACCTCAAATCCCACGCGACACACCAGTCACATCACCGGGAATCAATCATCTAGCCGTGGAGGCCTCAGCGAACGAGCGCCGGCTTCTTCGAATCGAAATGCCAGCCGGGGATGAGGAACTGCATTCCTGCAGCGTCGTCGCGCGATCCGAGGCCCTCGGTGAGGTAGAGCTGGTGGGCCTTCTCGACCTCGTCCATGTCCAGCTCCACGCCGAGCCCCGGCCGGTCGGGCACTGTCAGGTACCCGCCCTCGATGCGGTACGGGTCGCGCGTGATGCGCTGCCCGTCCTGCCAGATCCAGTGTGTGTCGATCGCCGTGATGTCTCCCGGCGCAGCCGCGGCGACGTGGGTGAACATCGCCAGCGACACGTCGAAGTGGTTGTTGGAGTGCGACCCCCACGTCAGGCCCCAGGCGGCGCAGAGCTGTGCGACACGGACGGATCCGGCCATGGTCCAGAAGTGCGGGTCGGCCAGCGGGATGTCGACGCAGCCGGAGCGGACGGCGTGGCCCAGCTCGCGCCAGTCGGTGGCGATCATGTTGGTGGCGGTCGGGAGACCGGTGGCGCGTTTGAACTCCGCCATCACCTCACGGCCGGAGAATCGGCCCTCGGGTCCGACGGGATCCTCGGCGTAGGCCACGACATCGCGTAGGCGGCGTCCGATCTCGATGGCCTCCGACAGCAGCCAGCCGCCGTTCGGATCGAGGGTGACGCGGGCGTCGGGGAAGCGCTCCTTGATCGCGCTGACGGCGTCGGCCTCGTCGTGCGGGGCCAACACGCCGCCCTTGAGCTTGAAATCGGCGAAGCCGTATCGCTCGTGAGCGGCGACGGCGAGCGCGGTCACCGCATCGGGGGTGAGGGCCTCCTGGTGTCGCAGCCGGGTCCAGTCGTCGGTGGCGTCGGAGCCGTCCGCGTAGTCCAGCGATGTCTTCGTGCGGTCGCCGATGAAGAACAGATACCCCAGGGCCTGTACCTTCTCGCGGTGTTGTCCCTCGCCGAGCAAGGCGGCGACGGGGACCCCGAGGTGCTGGCCGAGTAGGTCCAGCAGGGCCGATTCGATGGCGGTGACGGCGTGGATGGTCACGCGCTGGTCGAAGGTCTGGTCGCCGCGTCCGCCGGCGTCTCGCCCGGCGAAGGTGCGCCGCACCTCGCTCAGCACGCCGTGGTGACCGCCGATGCTGCGGCCGATGACGAGGCTTCGGGCGTCGTCGAGGGTGGTGCGGATCGGCTCGCCGCCGGGCACCTCCCCGACGCCGGTGTTGCCCTCGGAGTCGGTGAGGACGACCAGGTTTCGTGTGAAGTAGGGCGCGTGGGCGCCCGACAGGTTGAGCAGCATGGAATCGCGGCCGGCGATCGGTACGACGCGCATATCGGTGATGCGGGGAGTGGACATCGTTGTTCTCCAGGTGGGGCGATCAGGGGAAGCGCCACTGTCGGGATGCAGCCGTTAGCTCACCGTGGCCACGGCGACAGGCGTGGCGGCGGTGCGGCTGCTGGTCCGCTTGAGCCAGGGGAGGCAACCGACCGCGACCAGCGATGCGCCGGCGAATATGTAGAGCGCGATGTCCGCGCTGCCGGTCGCCTGCTCGATCGAGCCGAGCAGGGTGGGCGCGAAGAAGCCGGACAGATTGCCCAGCGAGTTGATCAGCGCGATGCCGCCGGCCGCGACCCGGACATCGAGCGTCTGCGGCACCATGGGCCAGAACACGGTGGCGGAGATCTTCGCCCCGATCGCGGCGATGATCATCGCGATCAATCCGAACCACGGCCCGCCGACGCTGGCGAGCGCCGCACCCGTCCCGGCGACCACCAGTGCGACGGCGAGGTACGGTCGCCGGTCGGGTTTGCCATCGGTCTTACGGGCGACCAGGTACATCGCGATGACGGCGGCGACCCAGGGGAGGGCGGAGAGCAACCCGATGGTGAAATCGGTGGTTCCCTCGATCTTCCCGATCAGGCTCGGCAGCCAGAAGGTGATGGCGGTTCCGGTGAGCCCGAAGGCGAAGAAGACCAGTATCAGCAGCAGGATCCGGGTGTCCAGGAACAACTTCCAGCGCGGGACGGTACCCGCGCTGCGGCGTGCATCGGCATCGGCCGCGACGGCGGCCGACAGCGCATTCTTCTCGTCCGGCGTCAGCCACGAGGCGTCCTCGACCCGGGAGCGCAGAACGAACACCGCGATGATGCCGACCACGATGGACAACACGCCCTCGACGATGTACATCCAGCGCCACCCCGCGATGTCCCCGACCCCGTGCATCTCGAGCAGTGCGCCCGAGATCGGACCCGTGATGATGTATGCGGTCGCGGATCCGCCGAGGAAGATCGCGTTGGCGCGCCCGCGGAAGCCGTCGGGCAGCCACTTGGTGAAGTAGAAGAGGACACCGGGGAAGAAGCCGGCCTCACAGACACCGAGCAGGAACCGGGCCAGCGCGAACTGCCACGAGTTCTGCACGAAGGCGGAGAGCACGGTGACCAGTCCCCAGGAGATCATGATGCGGGTCAACCATATCCGTGCCCCGACTCGTTCCATCAGGATGTTGCTCGGCACTTCGAACAGTGCGTAGCCGATGAAGAACAGTCCGGCCCCGAGTCCGAATGCGGCGGCGCCGACACCGATGTCCGTCTGTACGTGCGACTTGATGAAGCCGACATTCGTGCGGTCCATCTGGTTGATCACGAGCATCAGTACCAACATCGGAAGGATGCGGCGGAAGAACTTTGCCGCAGCAGCGGCGACCAGCCGGTCCGTGGCGGAGGAGGGAGTGTTCACCGTGTGGTCCTCGCCGGGATGCTGAAGTGGAGTGTTTGGCGTCACAGGTGAACCCTATGGCTGCCATTATGCGTAAACAACTCAACTTTGCGATCGATTGATACAGGAATTGGATCGAGCGTAACATTCGCGTATGTTTTCGTTCACCCGACTGACCTGCTTCATCGCGGTCGCCGAGGAGCTGCACTTCGGTCGCGCCGCCGAGCGGCTGCACATGACACAGCCGCCGCTGAGCCGCCAGATCCAGCAGTTGGAGAACGAGTTGGGGGTGCGGCTGATCGACCGCACCAGCCGGTCGGTCGCGTTGACTGCGGCGGGGGAGGCCTTCCTACCCGACGCGCGCCGGATCGTCCGCCTGTCGGAGAGTGCGGCGCTCAGCGTCAGGCGCATCCCGGCCGGTGAACTGGGCACGATCCGCATCGGGTTCACGGGAGCGTCGGCGCATGCGGTGCTGCCGCGTCTGCTCGAGCGTGCCGCAGAACAGCTCCCGGATGTCAAACTCATTCTGCGGGAGATGGTTTCACTGGCCCAGATCGAGTGTCTCTCCCGCGGTGAGCTCGACCTGGGGCTCATCCGGCCGGTGCTGACCAGGCCAGGTATCTCGACCCGTCCGATCCATCACGAACGTCTGGTCGGCGCGCTCCCCGCGGAGCATCCGCTGGCCGCCGCGGAGCATCTCACGATCGAGGATTTCGACGATCAGCCCGTCGTGATGTACGACGCCGTAGAGGCACGCTACTTCAGTGAGCTGCTGATCTCGACGTTCAACGCTGTCGGGGCCAGCCCGCGGCACGTGCAGTATGTGACGCAGGTGCACACGATGCTCGTGCTGGTGAGGTCCGGGATGGGTGTGGCCCTGGTTCCGGAGTCGGCCCAGACCATGCATCCCGACGGTGTCGTCTTCAAGGAGGTCACCGCCGTCCGGGACCGCCCGGT
>JASGFW010000080.1:0-18668 GCA_047605305.1 Gordonia sp. (in: high G+C Gram-positive bacteria) | reverse complement strand
CGACCCGCCGCCACGGGCGCCACCTCGGTGATGTGCCGGGAGCCGGTGTCATCGACGACAACGGCGAGTTCGGCCGCCGGGGTGAAACGACGCGCATCGAGGCCGTCGAAGGTTCCCGGCATCGATTGGGCACACGGCGATCCGGTGACGATTGCGGCCCCACCGGCTACGCGCAGACCCGCCCGCCCGGCCGCATCGACGGCCAGTCTGGTACGCACGCGCCAGCCGGTAGGGTCGTCGGCCAACGACACCACCCGCGCGGCAACACCGCTGGGCACACCGGGATCACCGGTACCGCTGGGCAGACCCCACTGAGTCAATAGCTCCGCAGGGAGGCGGCCGATCCGCGTCAACACATCCGCCGCCGCGGCCGCCTTGTATTCACGCGCCGCGTCGGGTGCGATGAAGGAGAGATCGCAGCAGCCCGCACCGCGCGCGGCGGCCGGGCACACCGGGTCGACACGATGCGGGGATACCTCGATGACATCGAGGGTCTGTGCCCGCCAGAACGCGGCCCGGCCGGTGTCGGTCAGCCGGGCGGTGACCCGCTCACCGGGGATCGCGCCACGTACGAACACCACCCGGCCGTCCGGCCCGCGGCCGACCGCCTCGCCCCCGTTCGCCGGACGCTCGACCCGCAACTCGATGATGTCGGCCTCGTTCATATCGGCATCAGGCATATCAACCCAGGGCCCGGCGAGTCTCGCCGGGCGCATTGTATTCAAGATCCTTTTTGCGGCGGTCCGACGAACTCAACTGCCACGGCACCGAGGTGACCATAACTCCGGGCTCGAACAACAGGCGCGTCTTGAGTCGCAGCGCCGACTGATTATGCAGGATCTGTTCCCACCAGTGTCCGACCACATATTCCGGGATAAACACGGTGATCACGTCGCGTGGATGTTCACGCCGAACCCGACGCACGTAATCGATGACCGGCCGGGTGATCTCCCGATAGGGCGACGCGATCACCTTGAGCGGCACCGAGATATCGCTCTCCTCCCACTGCGATACCAGACCGCGGGTGTCGCGATCATCGACATTGACGGTGATCGCCTCCAGCACGTCCGGCCGGGTAGCGCGGGCGTACAGCAGGGCTCGTTTGGCGGCCAGATGCAGGGTCGAGATCAACACGATCGAATGTGTCCGGCTCGGCAGCACCATCTCGGAATCGTCCGGGACGCGATCGAGTTCGGCCTGCACAGTGGCGTAGTGGCGGTGAATCAGCTTCATCAACACGAACAGGATGACCATCGCAAGGATCGCGATCCACGCCCCGGCGGTGAACTTGGTGATGAGAACCACCACGAGCACCGACGCCGTCATCACCAGGCCGATCGAATTGATCACCCGTGACTGAACCATCTTGCGGCGGGCACGCGGATCGGTTTCCGTGCGCAACAGCCGCGTCCAATGCCGCACCATCCCCGTCTGACTCAGCGTGAACGACACGAATACGCCGACTATGTAGAGCTGGATCAGGGCGGTCACCGCGCCACCGAAGGCGACCACGAAGGCGATCGCGGCGACCGCGAGGAAGATGATGCCGTTGCTGAACGCCAGCCGGTCGCCGCGGGTGTGTAACTGCCTCGGCAGGAAGCGATCCTGAGCCAGTACCGAACCGAGTACCGGGAACCCATTGAACGCGGTGTTGGCGGCCAGCATCAAGATCAGTGCGGTGGCCACCGCCACGAAGTAGAACCCCGCCGGGAAGCCCGCGAACACAGCGTGCGCGAGCTGGGCGATCATCGACTTCTGCTGATAACCGGCGGGGGCACCGACAAGGTCGGTGGCCGGATTCATCACATACTTGGCGCCGATCTCCTCGGCCAGGGTGACGATGCCGAGTAAGAGCACAACGGCGATCGACCCCAGTAGCAGCAGGGTTGTCGCGGCGTTGCGTGACTTAGGTTTCTGGAAGGCCGGCACGCCGTTGCTGATCGCCTCCACACCCGTGAGCGCCGCACATCCGGACGAGAATGCCCGGGCAATGAGGAAGACGAAGGCGATGCCCATCAGGTTGCTGTGTTCGGCGCGGATACCGAATCCGGACGTCTCCGCACGCACACTGTGCCCCAGAACAGCGATCTCGACGAATCCCCAAATCAGCATCACCACGACGCCGAAAATGAACGCGTAGGTCGGGATGGCCAGCACACTGCCGGACTCTTTAATGCCGCGCAGGTTGACTGCGGCGAGGACAACGATCGCGACCACACAGAAGAGCACCCGGTGGTTTTCGACGAAGGGAATAGCCGAGCCGATGTTCTCAGCCGCCGATGAGATGGACACCGCGACGGTGAGTACGTAATCGACGAGCAGCGCACTACCGACCGTCAGTCCAGATGTCGACCCGAGGTTGACGGTAGCGACCTCATAATCACCGCCGCCGGATGGATAGGCGTGCACATTCTGCCGGTAGCTGGCCACCACCACCGCCATCACCACCGCCACCGCCACCGCGATCCACGGCGCCAGAGACATCGCACTCAGGCCGGCGACCGACAGGACGAGGAAGATCTCCTGCGGGGCGTAGGCCACTGACGACATGGCGTCGGAGGCGAAAACCGGTAGCGCGATGCGTTTGGGGAGCAGCGTGTGGCCCAGCCTGTCGCTGCGAAACGGCCTGCCGAGCAGCAGCCGTTTAGCCGCGACGGACATCTTTGACACGGTCGACACCACGCACACACTAAGTGCTCACCCCGCCGAAGGCCACTACGGCCCCGCCCACCGCCCGCTCAACGCGCGCCGACCGCCCGCCTGCCGCCCGCCCGCCGCCAGCCCACCGCCCGCCCGCGGGACCCGCTTCGGGGCGTCGGTCGCCCCGAAGACGGCGACGACGGGTAGGTTCAACTCGCGCGGGACGTGCATGGCCGAGCCCGTCACCCGGAAGCGGAGCGACGTCAGGAAGGGTTGATGTGCGGGTAGTCATCATGGGATGCGGACGTGTCGGATCGTCGTTGGCGATGGCGATGCAAAAACGCGGCCACCACGTCGCGATCATCGACCGCGATAAGACCGCGTTCACCCGGTTACCGGACACTTTCACCGGCGACACGGTCGTCGGAGTGGGATTCGACCGAGAGGTGCTCGCGCGCGCGGGTATCGACACCGCCGATGCCTTCGCCGCGGTGTCCTCGGGCGACAATTCCAATATCATCGCCGCCCGCGTGGCCCGCGAAACATTCAACGTCGAACGAGTCGTTGCCCGCATCTACGACGCCAAGCGGGCCGAGGTGTACGAGCGGCTTGGTATCCCCACCGTGGCGACGGTGCCGTGGACGACGGAACGTTTCGTCTCCGCGCTCGGCGAGACATCCACCACCACCGAATGGCGCGATCCGTCGGGCACCATCGCGATCGCCCAGATCGAGGTGCACGAAACGTGGGTCGGGATCACCGCGGTGAAGTTCCAGGAGTTGACCGGCGCCCGGCTGGCTTTCCTCAACCGCGTCGGCCACCCGATCCTGCCTGAGGCGAAAACCGTTCTGCAGCAAGATGACATCGTGTTCGCGGCGGTACAGCTCGATGACCTCGCCCAGGTGCGCGTCACCACCGCCGCCCCCCTGGTAATTCCCGACTGATCACCGCACAAGTAAGAGGAGAATCCATGAAAGTCGCCATCGCCGGTGCGGGCGCGGTCGGCCGATCCATCGCCCGCGAATTGCTGGCCGCAGGTCATGAAGTCACGCTCTTCGAGCGGCTCGCCGGACACGTCGACCCATCCGCAGTGCCCGCGGCCACCTGGCTCCTCGCCGACGCCTGCGAACTGTCGAATCTCGAAGACGCGCAACTGCAGTCATTCGACGTCATGATCGCCGCAACCGGCGACGACAAGGCCAATCTGGTCGTCAGTCTGCTCGCAAAGACCGAATTCGCGGTCAGTCGCGTGGTGGCCAGAGTGAATGATCCGCGCAACGAATGGCTCTTCGGCGAGGAATGGGGTGTCGACGTCGCGGTGTCAACGCCGCGTCTTTTGGCCTCCCTCGTGGAGGAGGCGGTATCCGTGGGCGATCTGGTGCGACTGATGACGTTTCGCCAGGGTCAGGCGAATCTCGTTGAGCTCACGCTGCCCGCAGACACCCCGCTGGCGGGTAAAGCCGTGCACCGACTCGACTTACCCCGCGATGCCGCGCTGGTGGCCATCCTGCGCGGAGGTCGGGTCATCGTTCCACAGCGCGACGATCCGATCGAGGGAGGCGACGAATTGGTGTTCATCGCCCCGGTCGAGGTCGAACCGGCTCTGCATGAAGCCATGCGCATCGGCACCTGAGTTAGCGCGCCCCTGGTTCTGGTGTGCCCGGGCGTCAGGGAGTGCCGCTACGGTCGGCCCAGCGCACCAACGCAACGGTGACCGCTACGCACAGCACCGTCAGCGGCCAGCCCATCGCGATCCTGCTCACCGCCAGCCAGCCGGTGGTGGCGTCGTCATACAGCCAGGACTGAGTCAGATACCGCGCAAGAAATACCAACGCCCAGAACGCCGTCGCCACGTCATAGGCCACCATGGTGCGACGATGACCGCGCCACCGCGAATCCGCGCCGGTGAGTAGATTCCACACCACGCCGATCAGCGGGCGACGCACCAGGATTGACGCCAGCAGGATCGCCGCATAGATGAGCGCGGTCCAGATACCGAACAGAAAATATCCCTTGGCATCCCCGACACGGTGGGCGATGAATACGCAGAAGAGGACGCCAAGCAGGCCCGAGAATGCCGGGGCCAGCCGCTCGCGGCGCAGCAGACGGATACCACAGGCCACCACCGCAGCAGCCAGCGCGACGATCGTGGCTACCCGCAGACTCCATATGGCATTGGCCGACGCGAATACCACCGCGGGAATCGACGAATAGATCAGGCCGCCGATACCGCCGAGCTGATCAATGAGTGTTGTACCCCGTCCGGCGGCCGACCAGCCGGCCCCCCTCCCCGAACTCGCCGGCGGAAGCGCGGAGCCCGGCGCATTGCCCGGAGGATCAGTCTCCGTCGCCATAAAGCTCGTAGTACGGGTTGTAGATCACCTTTGTCCCGTCGAGTTCGCCCACCCGACCGCGGACGGTGATCTTACGTCCCGGTTCGATACCTGGAATACGCTTACGCCCAAGCCATTTGAGGAACACCACATCGGTACCGTCGAAGAATTCGGCCTTCACCGAACTCTTGGCGGTGCGGGCACAGGTCTCCACCGACCGGAGCTCCCCGTGCATCGTGACCTCATCGCCGCGGCAACACTCGACCGCACGCATGGCCCCGGTGGCCGCGGACTCCTCGGCTATCTTCTCCGCGTCGGCCTCCCCGAGATCCTCGGTGAGGCGCTTGGTGAGGCGCTTGAGATAGCCGACTGACGGCATCACAACCTCCAAATAGACAGTGTTTCAACTACGCAGCGTAGACCTCCGCACTCGATGAGTACAACGCGCGGCATGATCAGACCATGCCCATCGATGACGACGGCGTCCCGCCACGCCCCACCGCGCTGATCGCCATGCCTGGAACAGGTTCCGATGCTGACTACGTCCGCCGTGCATTCGGCCCCGCAGCACGGATGCTCGGCGTCGAACTCATCGCAACCCAACCCGGCACCGACCTCCCGCACACCGATTTCATCCATGGGTACCGTCGCATTCTCGACCGGGCGGCCGCCGACCACCACTCCGTCCTCGTCGGCGGCGTATCCATCGGGGCGGCGGTCGCACTCGACTGGGCACTTGGCCCCATCGGCATCGCGCACTGCGCCGGGGTGCTGGCCGCACTGCCCGCGTGGAGCGGAGATCCGGCGAATGCGGTTGCCGCGTACTCCGCGCGAGTGACCGCCGCGACCCTCACCCAGACCGGCCTCGAATCGACCATCGACACGATGGTCGCAAGCAGCCCCACCTGGCTCAGCGCCGAACTCAGCCGATCGTGGCGCGCACTGTATCCCGCGCTGATCGGCCAGCTACAGGCCGCGGCTGCCTACATCGCGCCAGACGCCACCCGAATCGCTTCCCTACGTGCGCCGCTGGCGATCACGGCGGCGGTCGACGATCCGCTGCATCCGCTCGCCGTGGCTCAGGAATGGCATAGCGCGGCGGCCCGCGCCGACCTCACCGAGATCCGCCTGTGCGAGTTGGGTGACGATGCCCGGGTGCTCGGCGATTCATGCGCGCGCGGATGGCTGCGGCTGACCGGATGCAGTAGCGACTGAGTAACTCCAACCACCGAAAATCCAACTAGCGAAAATCCCACCACCGGAGATTCAAGCGCGGGAGATTCACCCGCGCCGACGGCGACGGAACCGCTGCATAGCAGACCCGGAGGAACGCGCGAGCAGTTCCTCCGGCACCCCGTCATCCCCCTGCGCAGGCTCCCCCGTCTCGACGGAAGACACACTCTGGTGCGCCGCACGATCGTGCGAACCAAGGAGATCCTCTGCATCCGGGAAACCTGCCGGCGCTGCGAATGCCTCCGAAGTGGGGAAACCTTCGGGAACCTCAATACCCTGGGCCGCTGCGGCCTCGGCAAACATCTGCTGTTGTGCAGCGGCGACCTGTTCGGCAAGCACCGGTGGCAGCACGATCGGCAGCATCTCGCGCGGCGGCGCCGGATGATCACCGCGACGCACCACCGACTCGGCCAATACGGCGCGGGCCAGCTGCGCCAGTTCCGTCGCGGATTCGCTTGGGCCGCTGGCGACACACCGCACCATCCATCGCGACCCATCCACACCGATGAACCGGTGAGTACCGCCGTCCACCTCGGCGACGACCTCGCGACCCCAATGTCCGTCCTCGACACGGGTACTCGCACCATCGTTGCGCAGCGATTCAACCAATTCACGCACCACCTCGCGCCACAATCCCGGAGATTTCGGGGCCGCGAAGGCGGTGACACTGACCCGGCCGTGCGGGGTGACAAGGTACACGGCCTCAGGCTGGTGGTCGCCGGACATCTCGACGGTGACCTGGCCGCCTTCCACCACCGGAATGAGTACCGACCCCAAATCCAGATGCGAGTTGCCCAGGTCCGCCGCCGACGCGTCAAGATTGCCGATGTCGTAAGGTCCGCGCGCCTGCCCGATCCGCGGCGCTGCCGAATCACCTTCTCGTGCCATTATTTTCCGTCCTCCTCGCGCACATCCACTGCGGTGTCGGCCACCGGCCGACCGCCATCCCCGAGTATGGCGTGTCCGCCGCTTGAGCCGTATCCGCCGTGCCCCCGGCTCGTGTCATCGAGTTCGTCGACCTCCACGAATGCGGGCAGTTCCACCCGCTGGACGACGAGCTGGGCGATGCGGTCTCCGCGTGCGATCACGATCGTCTCTGCGGGGTCGAGATTAATCAGGCAGACCTTGATCTCACCCCGATAACCGGCATCGATGGTGCCGGGCGTATTCACGATAGACAGGCCCGCCCGTGCGGCCAGGCCGGAACGCGGATGCACCAGCCCCACGGTGCCGACCGGAAGCGCGATCGCAATACCCGTGCCGACGAGCTGTCGATGTCCGGGTGGCAGCTCAACATCGATGGTCGAGCACAAATCGACACCGGCGTCACCGGGATGGGCGCGCGTCGGGATACCGATTCCCTCATCGAGGCGGCGGACACGCACGGAGACACCGGGCGCTTCTGTAGGGAATGCTTCTGTAGGGAATGCTTCTGTAGGGAATGCTTCTGGGGTGGACTCTGCAGACACGGACGCAGACTACGCTGATCATGTGAGTGAAGCCGAACCACCCGACATGTCGGCGCCCGATGTCGATCGTTACCGAGAACGGCTCTATGTGCCGTGGTGGTGGTGGCCGGCGTCGGCGGTGGTCACCGCCGTGGGCGGATACGAGATACAACTGTCCGCACACCGGGCGTCGTGGAGCTTCGTCGGTTACTTCGGCATGGCCGTCCTGTGTGCCGTTGTCCTGTGGTCATTGGGACGCCCACAGGTGCGGGTAAACGCGGACGGCGAACTGTGCGCCGGCAAGGCGCGACTGCCCAGCTCGGTGATCGCCCGCGGCGCGAGCATCCCGGCAAGCGCTAAGAGCGCGGCACTCGGCCGCCAACTCGATCCGGCCGCGTTTCTGATGCATCACGCCTGGGTCAAGACCATGGTGCTGCTCGTCCTCGACGACCCCGACGACCCGACGCCTTACTGGCTGGTGTCTACCCGCCATCCCGCCGAAGTACTCGACGCATTAGGGGTGCCCGACGCCACGGCACACAGCGTTGGCGGCGCTGAACACAACACGCGCTGAACACAACACGGGCTGGGCGACACACGGGCTGGGCGCGAACCACAGGCTGAAGTGGATCACGCCCAGTCGCGCAAATCACGCCCAATCGCGCAAATCACGCACAGTCGACGCAGATCAGCGAGTTAGCGTTCTGTCGTGCCAGACGGCTGCGGTGGTAGACGAGAAAGCAACTGCTGCATGTGAACTCGTCGGCCTGCTTGGGGATGACCCGCACCGACAATTCTTCACCGGATAGGTCGGCGCCGGGTAGCTCGAAGGATTCCGCGGTGTCGGTTTCGTCGACGTCGACCGCCGACGACTGTGCCTCGCTGCGCCGCGCCTTCAGCTCCTCGAGCGAGTCCTCGCTGAGATCCTCGGTTTCGGTGCGTCGCGGCGCGTCGTAATCAGTAGCCATTGTCTGCCTTACCTAGTTGAGAGGAGCCGAACAGCCGAGCGGTCCATGACCGTTTCGACCATCAGGAGTCGAGCATCACCGGGGTCGTCCCACCGGTGTCACTTCAACGTCTTGACCGGTGTAATTCGTTACCCACCCGACGTCGGATTCATGCGACTTTGATCACAATCGTGGTCGTAATGTTCTTCGGTTGGGGAATGCGGGCGCCCGAACTGTAGTGCATTAGGTCGCGGTGGTCAACATCACGCAGGCACATATTCATTCCCGACAACCCACTCCCGCCTCACGCACGTTGCCGCGCCGGGGCGGGCACACCTGCACCTACCGTGCGCCCGCAACCTCTACAGTGGGCGCAATATCAGGCGCGGTGCGGAGAGGAGCGAGTCCACGGTGGTCTCGAGGATTACGGTCGGGTATCCGACCGATGCACAGGGTCGCCCCTATCGCCGTCGTAGGTATCGCCCAGCTCTCATCGTCGCGACGGTGCTCGTGGCCGCCAGCGTGGCCGCATGGGCCACCGCCCTGACCAATACCGGTGCCGAGTCGGTCCCCACCGACTGCAATCAGCCCACTGCGGCCGGCGCCTCGCTGACACAGTCGGCCCCCGCCATCCCGACCCAGAAGGCATCCACACCGAAGCCCGCTGGAGCAAACGCTACTGGTGCGACCTCTGCTGGGGCCTTTACCGCTGTCGACCGCACCGAGATGCTCGCGGTGGCGCCGGCACCGCTGTCGACGTTCCAGGTGCGTGTGCTCAACGCCTCGAATACGCACGGGCAGGCCCGGTCGGTATCCGACGACCTGACCGCCCAGGGTTTCAATCCCGTCCCGAATACGGCGTATGCCGACGACGCGCGCTATCCCAATCACGACCTGAACTGTGTCGCCCAGATTCGGTTCGGGCCGGCGGGTAAGGGTGCGGCGGCGGCGGTGTGGCTGGCGATTCCGTGTGCCCAACTCATCGACGACGGCCGCAAGGGTACGTCGGTCGATGTCGCCCTCGGCCAGTACTACACATCGCGCGAACAGTCACAGGACACCCAGGCGGCACTGGAGGCGTTGCGCCTGGCCGATCCACGCAATCCGAAGACAACTGTCGATCCCAGCCTGGTCAGTGCCGTGCATACGCAACGCTGCTAGATCCTCCAGCACCAATCACCCCGACACTGATCACCTGATCTGGGGCGGCCCCGCCTACTCGCCGCCGAGTGGGCGTCTGGCATCCAATTCATCAAGCAGTGCCAGGAATTCTGCGGCCACCCCCGGTGCGGCGGCGATCGTCGCATGTCCCTGTGCCGAGCGTGACTGCGGCGGCGGAGTGAGGACCACCGCCCCAGCTTCGGCGGCAATCAGCGCGCCCGCGGCCCAATCCCACGGGCTGAGCCCGTGCTCGATATGGGCGTCGACCGCTCCCGAGGCCACCATGCACAGATCGAGCGCGGCCGCCCCGATCCGGCGCAGGTCACGCACCCGGGGCAATATCTGCGCGATCAACGCACCCTGCACCCGACGGCGAGCGGGGTCATAGCCGAAGCCGGTGGCGACCAGCGACAGATCCAGTCGGCTCACCGGATTGGCGCGCAGCCTGGTGGTGACGCCGTCGACCCGCATATGGGCCCCGCCACCGCGGGTCGCGTAGTACAGGGCTCCCCGGGCGACATCGACCACCGCACCGGCCACCGAGCGGCCGCCCGCTTGCGCGGCCACCGACACCGCGTATGCCGGGATACCGTAGAGGAAGTTCACGGTGCCGTCGATCGGATCTACCACCCACCGGATACCGGCGGGTACGTCGACGCTTCCTCCTTCCTCCTCGCCAAGGATCTCCTCACCCGGGCGCCGCTCGCGCAGCAGCGAACGAATCAGGTTCTCGCTTTCGGTATCGGCCAGGGTCACCGGATCCGTCGGCGTCGACTTCGTCGACACCCCACCGGTTTCCGGGACGGCACCGAACAGTTCGGGACGACGGCGGCGCACATGCTCGGCGGCGGCCAGGGCAACCTCAACGGCCACCTCACCCAGCGTGGCGATCTCGCTGGCGGAAATGTCGGGTCCGATGTCCACACTCACATCCTCTGAAGCGTCCACCGCACCATCATGTCAGCACCGGGCACCCCGCACGCCGCGCCCGGATCACAGTGCGCTTAGCTGACGATGCGCATCGTGAGACGCTGCTGGATAGCCTGAAACCGCGCAGGATTGACCGCTGCCGCCGTGACCAAGAGAGGACGCCATCATGACCGTCGAGCCAACATCCCAAACCACTTCCGCGCCAACGAATCTGGGGTTCGGCGTGGATGTCGGCGGATCGGGAATCAAAGGCGGGGTGGTTGATTTGGACACCGGCGAACTCGTGGGCGAACGGTTCAAGGTGCTCACTCCCCAGCCCGCCACGCCTGCGGCCGTCGCCGACGGTGTCGCCGAGGTGGTCGCCCACTTCGGCTGGACCGGACCGGTCGGCATCACCCTGCCCGGCGTCATCACCGACGGGGTGATGCGCACCGCCGCCAACATCGACAAGGCCTGGATCGGCACCGACGTCTACACGCTGTTCAGCGAACGCATCGACGGCCGCCAGGTATCGGTCCTCAACGACGCGGATGCGGCCGGGCTGGCCGAGGACGCCCACGGTGCGGGCAAGGGCGTCAACGGCGTGGTCATCCTGCTCACCTTCGGCACGGGCATCGGATCGGCTCTCCTCATCAACGGCACGCTGGTGCCCAATACCGAGCTCGGTCACCTGATCGTCGGCAAGAAAGAGGCCGAGCACCTGGCGGCATCCCGGATCAAGGAGGAAAAGGGATGGAGCTACGAGAAATGGACCGAGAAAGTCACCGAGGTTCTGCAGACCTATGAGGCCCTCTTCTGGCCCACTCTGTTCATCGTGGGCGGCGGCATCAGCCGTAAGGCCGATAAGTGGATTCCGCTGTTAGGGAACACGACCCCGGTGGTGCCGGCGAACTTGCTCAACAATGCGGGAATCGTCGGTGCGGCAATGGCCGTGTCGTCGGGTCTGCGCGCCTGAGCGTACCTGCGTCCGATCGGCGTCAACCCCCGGCCGGGAGTCGCGAGCACCCTAGATGACCTGCTCTTTGTCACATTTTCGGGGTCAGTGTCGTTACAATGGTGCATACGGTGAATTTCCACCGACAAGCCAGCCCGATACCCAGCGGGATTCCGCTGTGTATCAGTGTGTGTGAGATTGCGTTCGGAAAGGTTGTACGTGGCAGCCACCAAGACCCGTCAGGGCGATACCGAGGTCGACGACTCGACAACAACGTCGACGACCTCTGCGGTCGACGCGGCACCCGCGAAGAAGGTGGCCAAGAAGGCCCCCGCGCGTAAGGCACCAGCGAAGAAAGCGGCGGCTAAGAAGGCCACCGCACCTAAGGCCAGGGCTTCGGCAGCCAAGACTGCTGGCGCTTCAGCGAAGACGGTAAAGGGGATCGACCTCGACGGTGCCGACTCATCCGATATCGATCCCGATTCCGGGTCGATCGATGACATCGACGTCCCCGACGCCGAACTCGACGATGTCGACATCGATGACGACGACCTCCAGGTCGATGACTCCTCCGACGACGACTCCGACGACGACGACGAGGATGAGGACACCGACGAGTCGGACGTAGCCGCGGTGAAGACCATCGCGGGCGCCCCGGCCATCGTCACCACCACCGCCGAGATCAAGGCGAAGGACGAGCCGGAGAAGACCGCAGGCGACTTCGTCTGGGATGAGGAAGAGTCCGAGGCGCTGCGGCAAGCCCGTAAGGACGCCGAACTCACCGCCTCCGCGGACTCGGTGCGCGCCTATCTCAAGCAGATCGGCAAGGTGGCCCTCCTTAACGCCGAAGAGGAGGTTGAGCTCGCCAAGCGCATCGAGGCCGGACTGTATGCGACCGAGCGGCTGCGTCGGATCGTCGAGGCCGGCGAAAAGCTCACCACCGCGCAGAAGCGGGATCTGAACTGGGTCTCGCGTGACGGTAATCGCGCCAAAAACCACCTTCTTGAAGCCAACCTCCGGCTCGTCGTGTCGCTGGCCAAGCGTTACACCGGGCGCGGCATGGCGTTCCTGGATCTCATCCAGGAGGGCAACCTCGGCCTGATCCGCGCGGTCGAGAAGTTCGATTACACCAAGGGCTATAAGTTCTCCACGTACGCCACCTGGTGGATTCGCCAGGCGATCACCCGCGCTATGGCCGATCAGGCCCGCACCATCCGCATTCCCGTGCATATGGTCGAGGTGATCAACAAACTCGGTCGTATCCAGCGCGAATTGCTCCAGGATCTGGGACGCGAACCCACTCCGGAAGAGCTCGCCAAGGAGATGGACATCACGCCGGAGAAGGTGCTGGAGATCCAGCAGTACGCGCGCGAACCCATCTCGCTCGACCAGACGATCGGCGACGAGGGCGATAGCCAGCTCGGCGACTTCATCGAGGATTCCGAGGCAGTGGTGGCCGTCGACGCGGTCAGCTTCACCTTGCTGCAGGATCAGTTGCAGTCGGTACTGGAGACGTTGTCTGAACGTGAGGCGGGCGTCGTGCGGTTACGCTTCGGCCTGACCGACGGCCAGCCGCGCACCCTCGATGAGATCGGCCAGGTGTACGGGGTGACCCGCGAACGCATCCGCCAGATCGAGTCGAAGACGATGTCGAAGCTGCGTCACCCCAGCCGCTCCCAGGTGCTGCGCGACTACCTGGACTGACCAGCTGTCTCCGTCCGCCGAGACCGGGCCACCCCGACGGTGGTCCCGTCCGGTACCGCTGATCGGCGATCAGTCATCGGCCCGCGAGCGAGCCGCCGACCCTTCAGGGTGGGCGTTTTCCGCTGATGAGCGGGCCGTTCTGTATCGACTCGTCAACGCGCGCCGTGATGTTCGACGGTTCCGGCCCGACCCGATCGCCCCCGAGCTTCTCGAACGGGTCTTGACCGCCGGACACTGTGCCCCGTCGGTTGGCCATTCGCAGCCGTGGCGGTTCATCGTGGTAACCGACGCCGCCACCCGGGAGCGCGCGGCATTGCTCGCAGACCGCGCCCGTCAGCTTGAGGCTGCCGCGATGACGCCCGAATCGGCCCGCGGACTGCTCGATCTGCAACTCGACGGTATTCGCGAGGCCCCCCTGGGCGTGGTGGTGTGCTGTGATCGTCGTACCCCCGCGGCGGGAGTGTTGGGACGGGCCACTTTTCCCGACGCCGACCTGTGGTCATGTGCCTGTGCGATCGAGAACATGTGGCTCGCGGCGCGGGCCGAGGGTCTCGGCATGGGCTGGGTGACGCTTTTCGAGCCCGCCGAACTCGCCGAGCTCGTCGGCCTGCCCGACGGTGTGGTGTCCCTTGGCTGGCTGTGTCTGGGCTGGCCCGACGAACGCCCACCCGAACCCGGGCTGGCGCGGGCCGGATGGTCGCGCCGGCTGACCCTCGACGAGGTGGTGCTGACCGGGCGGTGGGGTTCGGATGCGCCCGCTCCCCCGCCCTCGCATGCCCGCGCACCGGATCAGCGGTCGGTGGTGGCCACCCACGACGATGCCGATGAGCTGCTGCGGCCGCCGCAGGCGCTCGGCGTGCTCGACGGTGTGCTCGATCGCCTGCTGGCTCTGCGTCATCCCCGCCCCGACCGGGGTCGGCTCATTCTGGCGGTCGCCGACCACCCGGTCACCCGCCATCACATCAGTCCCTACGAGCCGACGGTGACCGCCGAGGTGGGTCGGGCCGCGGTCGCGGGTGAGGCGTCCGGCGTGGTCGCGGCCCGCGCAAGCGGGCTTGAGGTGACGATCATCGACGCGGGCTGCCACCAGCCGCTGCGCGGGGCACACCCAATACGTCCGGCGTATCCGCGCGGCGATCTCGTCGATCACCGCGCCCTCGACCCACGCGACGTGTCGGCGCTGATGCGGGCCGGACGTGCGGTCGGGCACGCGGCGGCCGAGGTGGGCGCTGTGGTGCTCGGCGAGGTGGGTGTCGGCAACACCACGGTCGCCGCGGCGTTGACCGCCGCCGTGCTCGGCCTATCCGCACAGCAGGTCGTCGGCCGTGGGGCGGGTGCCGATTCCGCAATGATCGACCGTAAGCGGTCGGTCGTCGAATGTGCCCTGCGCCGCGCGTCGACGGCCGATCTCACCGACGCCGCAACACTGCTGGCCGAACTCGGTGGGGGTGAGTTCGCAGTGCTCACGGGGACGGTACTCGGGGCCGCCGAGCGCGGGGCACCGATCATTCTCGACGGGCTGGCCACCACGGTGTGCGCGGCCATCGCCGTGCGGATCGACGCGGGCGTGGCCGCGCACCTGATCGCCGGGCAGCGCAGTCGCGAACCCGCACATGCCGCACTGCTCACCCACCTCGGCCTGGAGCCCGTGTTGGATCTGCGGCTGCGGGCCGGCGAAGGGATCGGTGCGGCGTTGGCGTTCACGGTTATCCAGCACGGCGTAAGGGTTCGGCGGGAGACCGCACGCACCGCACGGCAATATGGCGTGAATCACATCACGCCTGACCGGATCGGGTAGCGATGTTGCGGTTGATGAACCGACGTTAACGGTGAGTGACGACACACCCGAGATTCCGGCGGAACAATACGAAGCCGACAAACGTCTGAGACAGTGAGGTTGGCACATCGCCCGGATGTGTCGGCTCACGAAGGGAAGGCGACCGACAGGCGCCGGACCGGGACGGAGGAACAATGTCTGACATCGCGACCACACCCCCGATCTCCATGCCGCTCACCGCTGCCGACCGCTGTGATCGCTGTGGCGCAGCAGCAAAGGTGCGGGCCGTCCTGCCCAAGGGCGGCGAACTTCTCTTCTGCCGACACCACTTCAATGAGCATGAAGCACGCCTCGTTGAACTCAGCGCCACCGTCGTGGAGTCCGTCGGCGAGCTGGTCTAAACCCACTCCGATCTGAACAACCAGCCCGTACCCCCGAACCCCGTACCAATGTGATGACCCCGGACTCATAGTCCGGGGTCATCACATAATCAGGGGGTGTCGCGTCATCCGGGGGGTCACGCCGTGCGGGGCCCCAGAATCAGCGCCAATCGCGCAACGCCTTGATGCGTTCACGCAGTTGGTCGGCGCTGGCCATTGCCGTGGGCGGGCCGCCGAGTTTGCTTCGTAGTTCGTTGTGCACCATCCCGTGAGGTTTTCCGGTGCGATGATGATGCATTGCGACCAGCCCATTCAGTTCCTTGCGCAATGCGTGTAGGTTCTCGCCGGCCGTGCGGTCGGCGGCACCCGCAGTGCCCGCGCCGGTACTGTCTGCGCCGGAGTTGTCGGCAGTCACCGGTGTGGCCGGACGAGCGACGGTACGGGCCTGCACCTGGTCGGCCTGGCGTTTACGTAACAGCGCCCGCACCTGATCGGCATCAAGCAAACCGGGAAGCCCCAGATAGTCGGATTCCTCCTCGCTGCCGGCGAAGGTAGCGGTGCCGAAGGACGATCCGTCGAAGATGACCTGGTCCAGCTCGGCGTCGGCGTGCAGCGACTGAAATCCCTTTTCCTCCTCGCCGGGCTCATCCTTTTGTTTATTCGCATCGACAAGCAGCGCATCATCGAGCCCATCGCTGTCGCGGTGGGGCTTACCGAGCACATGGTCTCGTTCAACCTCCATCTGGCTCGCCAGATTCAGCAACACCGGAACCGATGGCAAAAACACACTTGCGGTCTCACCGGGGCGACGCGACCGCACGAAACGCCCGATCGCCTGCGCGAAGAACAACGGCGTCGAGGCACTCGTCGCGTAGACACCGACGGCTAGGCGCGGAACGTCGACGCCCTCGGACACCATCCGCACCGCGACCATCCACTCATCGTCGGATTTCGAGAATGCGGCGATCCGCGACGACGACTTCGGATCGTCGGAAAGCACCAATACCGGTTTTCTGCCGGTGATCGATTCCAGCAGTTCCGCGTAGTCACGGGCTGCCGTCTGATCTGTCGCGATCACCAGTCCACCGGCGTCGGGTACGCCACTCGCGCGCACCTGACCCAACCGGGTGTGCGCGGCCGCCAGAACCGCCGGAATCCAGTCGCCATGGGCGTCGAGCGCCGTACGCCACGCCCGCGAATTCTGTTCCGCTGACAGCGGTTCCCCCAGCCGGGCCGTATATTCCTCACCCGCAGACGTCCGCCAACTCGCCTGCCCGGAGTAGGCGAGAAACACCACTGGACGCACCACGCCGTCGGCCAAGGCCTCGCTGTATCCGTAGGTGTGGTCGGCGTGTGAACGCAACACCCCGCCCTCTTCCGGTTCGTACGTCACGAAGGGAATCGGCGAATCATCGGATCGGAACGGAGTACCGGTCAACGCGAGCCGGCGCACCGCGTCGGAGAATGCCTCACGAATGGCCTCACCCCACGACTTGGCATCACCACCGTGATGGATCTCGTCGAGGATCACCAGCGTCCGCCGGTTCTCGGTACGCACCCGATGCCGCGAGGGATGCGCGGCCACCTGGGCGTAGGTCACGGCGACACCGTTGAAATCGGAGCTTGTCTGGCCGGTGGAATTGCTAAACCGCGAATCCAATGCGATTCCCACGCGGGCCGCGGCTTCGGCCCACTGATGCTTGAGATGCTCTGTCGGCGTGACTACCGTGACCTGCTCCACGGTGCGGTCGTCGAGCAACTCGCGGGCCACCCGCAGACCGAAGGTCGTCTTCCCCGCTCCCGGAGTGGCGACCGCGAGAAAATCGGTCGGTCGGGTGGTGAGATATTTCGTCAATGCCCGTCGCTGCCAGGCACGCAGCGGCGGACCCGCCGGCGTGGCGGTAGTTTCAGCAGAAGTCACGTGGCACTTTCTCCCCCGACACCATCGAGCGTGCGGAGCTGGGATGAGGGCATGAATCGGCCCCTCGAACGGTTCGGTACGGACGAGCGCCGCAACCCGACCCGAGGGGCGATTCTCATGTTACCGGCAGCCGCCGGACATACCCGCATCGACATCTGTGCGCACCGCAAGACCCCACCACGGGCGCGAGAACGCTATCCCCCGCGCACACGGCGGGGCGGTCACACATCCGCCAACCCGATCAGGGATGCTTAAAGCCATCGCCACGTCACGCCGCAATCCTGTACCACTCGCCGACCCTGCCGGGTCGGCGGTTGAGCGCAAGCCTGCGGTATTGCGCAATATCCACCGGGTGGCATGGCGGACGACCGTCAAGGCATGGGACGACGGCATCATCGGCTGGGCGGCGCAGGCGGCATTCTGGCAGGCACTGTCGCTGCCACCGCTACTGCTCGGGATGCTCGGCAGCGTCGGCTATATCGCCGGCTGGTTCGGCCCCGACACCGTCGAAGTCGTCTCCGCCCGGATCATCAGCTTCGCCGACCGCACGTTCTCGGCCAGTGTGGTCAATGATCTGATCACCCCCACCGTCGAGAATGTGCTCGGTCGCGGCCGGGTGGGCGTGATCTCGGTGGGTTTCATCCTGTCGCTGTGGGCGGGGTCGTCCGCGGTGTCCTGTTTCGTCGCCTCGATCGTGCGGGCACACAATCAACATGAGGTACGTAACCCGGTGTGGCAGCGAATCTTCGCGCTACTGCTCTACCTGTTGTTCTTGGGCTTCTCGGTGCCGTTGCTGCCGCTGGTGGCGTTGGGCCCCAACTATCTCCACGACATCGTCCCCGATTCCTGGGATCCCGTGGTGACCACGATCATCGACTACGGCTACTTCCCATTCGTGGCACTGCTGCTGCTGATCGTGCTGACGACGCTCTATCACCTGGCCCTACCCAATCCGCTGCCCTGGCATCGCCTCGTCGGCGGTGCGATCGTCGCGGGCGTCGCGTTCTGGGTGGCCAGCTTCTTCCTGCGCATCTACCTCGCGGCCATCACCCACGCGGGCTACACGTATGGGGCGCTGGCCACGCCGATCGCATTCCTGCTGTTCACGTTTTTCCTGGGTTTCGCGATCGTGATCGGAGCGGAATTCAATGCCGCCGTGCAGTCGATGTGGCCCGCCGAACCACCGGCGACGGCCCGTGCGCGGCACTGGGTACACGAGCAGACATCGGATTTCACCGGGCATCTCAAATCGCTGCCGGA